>NZ_CP159815.1:999255-1332340 GCF_047722515.1 Candidatus Pelagibacter sp. Uisw_127 | reverse complement strand
TAACGCGAATAATCATTTTTTAAAAGTGGTCTGTTTTTATTCTGAACAATATTTTTGTCATAGCACGAATAAAATTCAAAATAAATTTTACAAATTTAAAATCTGTGAGTGTGTGATTTACAAATTATAAACTTTACTAAATCTAGATATGGTATCTTTAAATAAACAAAAATCTTATTTAGTATGAGTACTTTTGGTTAAATCTTTTCAACAACTGTAGGTGGTTTTTATAAGATTGAGATCTTTTTTGTTATTCTTGAAACATTTCTGGAAGCATTAGCTTTCTTAATAATTCCAGTCTTTGCAACTTTCATTAATTCAGAGTTCAACTTTGGCAAGAATTTTAAAGCTTCATCTTTTTTCTTTTCTTCAAGTAGAAGGTTCATCTTTTTTATAGCATTCCTATATTTACTCTTACGAGCCTTATTAACTAGTGTTTGTGTAGCAATTTTTCTAATTCTTTTAATTGCTGATTTTGTGTTTGCCATAAGCGCAGTGGTATAGCTCGAGAATTTATACTGGTCAACAGAATAATTGCTTATTTTTGGCAGGTATTACAAAAAAAAGTAGATCTATTGGATATAAATATTTTCTTTATTTTGCCACTACATTTATTTCTTAAACAATTTAAGTTTTCCCTTTGATAAACTTTAAATTCTTTTTGAAAATTACCATTTTCCCCAGATATATTCTTAAAATCACGAATACTTGAGCCACCTTTTTGAATGGCTTTATTAAGTACACTCTTTGAAAAAGTAATAATTTTTTTACATTCTTCTCTCGATAATTTCATTGCATAAGTTGTTGGGCTAATTTTGCTTAAAAATAAAATTTCACTTGCATAAATATTGCCAATTCCAGATACAAATTTTTGATCTATCAAAAAACTTTTTATATCTTTTTTTTTATTAAAAAAATATTTCAACAAATATTTTAAATTAAAATTTTTAAAAAATGGTTCTGGCCCTAAATGACTAAATCTATTTATTAGCTCTTGTTTATTATTTATAAATTTAAAAAAACCAAACCTTCTAGGATCATTATAAATAATTTTTAAATCTTGAAATTGTATTTCAACATGATTATGTTTTTTTGGTAAGTTTGGAGAATTGTAAAAACTAGCATTTGTAAATTTATTCAAGTTATTTTTTTTAACTAAATGGATAGTTCCTGACATTCCTAAATGAATTAAACAAAATGAATCATCCGAAAAATTTAAAATTAAGTACTTAGAAAATCTTGTAACTTTTTTTATAATTTTGTTTTGTAACAATTCTTCAAATTTTTGTGGAATTTTAAACCTTAAATTTCTGTTTTTAATTATTACTTTTTTGATTTTTTTTTGTTCTATTTTTTTAGATAGCGATTGTTTGACTATTTCTACTTCTGGTAATTCTGGCATTTGACGTTATATTATCAATAAATAATAAATTTAACATGCAACAATATCTCCAAAATAAAAAAGGGCTTGTTCAAGGTGTCTTTGACAATGTCTATGATAAGTATGATTTAATGAATGACTTCATGTCTCTAGGTGTTCATAGAATTTGGAAAAGAGATCTAATGAGTTGGATGAATCCATCAAAGGATAAAATTTTAATTGACGTTGCCTGTGGCACCGGTGATCTTGGTAAACTTTTTTTAGATTTAACTAATAAAGATGGCAAAATTTTTTGTATAGATCCTAATAAAGGAATGATTAGTAAAGGCAAAACAAAGTTAACCACTTATAAAAATATTAACTGGTGGATTGCTCCAGCAGAAAAATTACCCATTAAAGATAATTCTTGTGACTATTATACAATTAGTTTTGGTTTACGTAACACTAAGGATCTTAATAAAGCTCTTTCAGAAGCTTTTCGTGTTTTAAAACCAGGTGGTCGCTACTTATGTTTGGAATTTTCTAAAATTCAAAACTCAAATCTAAATTTTATCTATAAAAATTATTCGAAACTTATTCCTTTAATTGGTAAAGCAGTTGCAGGTAAAAAAGAACCTTATGAATATTTAGTAAAAAGTATTGAAGAGTTTATTAATCAAGAAGAGTTAATTGATCTCATGAAAATAAACAAATTTGAAAATTGCAGTTACAGAAACTTATCTGGTGGAATTGTAGCAATTCACTCTGGTTGGAAAATATAATGATTAAAAAACTATTAACATTATTTAAATTAGGAAGAAAGTTAGCTAAATCTGACATCTTAAACGTTGTTTCTAAATTTAAAAAACCCCCTCTAGCTATTAAAATTCTATTTCAAATACTTTCATTTTCTTTTTCTAATTCAAGAAAAGTTAATTTAGATGTCACTGAAGGTGAGCGACTCTCTAAATCGTTACAGTCAATGGGAACAACATTCATTAAATTAGGACAGTTTTTAGTTACGAGACCAGATATAATTGGTGACGAATTAGCTAAACAGTTAGAAGGCTTACAAGATAGACTTCCTGCTTTTTCCTTATCTGAAGCAAAGGCAATCATTAAAAAAGATTTAGGAGAAGAGACTTTCAATACAATAATAGATTTGAGTGAGCCTGTAGCTGCCGCTTCAATAGCTCAAGTCCATAAAGCTAAAATAAATGACAATAGAACAATAAAAGATGTAGCAATTAAAATCTTAAGACCTGATATTAAAAAAACATTTAATGAAGAAATAGATGCGTTGATGCTTTTTGCTTTTTTTATTGAATCATTTATTAAAAAAACCAAAAGATTAAAATTAATTGAAGTTGTTTTTTTACTTAAAGAAATAACCAATCTCGAAATGGATTTAAGATTCGAAGCTGCTGCTGCAAATGAATACGCAGAAAATACAAAAAATGATGCGGGTTTTAGAGTTCCTGTTATCTATTGGAATTTTACAAGTGAAAATGTAATGACACTTGATTGGGTAGATGGTGTGTCTATTCGGGAAACTGAAGATTTACAAAAAAGAAATATTGATACTAAGAGAATTGCCTCTGATATTATTCAACATTTCCTAAGACATGCTGTTAGGGATGGTTTTTTTCACGCAGATATGCATCAAGGAAATATATTTATTGATAATAATGGACAAATTGTGCCAATAGACTTTGGTATTATGGGTAGACTGGACAACCTCAGTAAAAGATTTTTAGCAGAGATTTTATTTGGCTTTATTCAGAGAGATTATAAAAAAGTTGCTGAAGTTCACTTGGTTGCTGGCCTTGTGCCTAAAGATGTGCCAGTTGATGATCTTGCTCAAGCGTTACGCTCAATTGGTGAGCCAATTTTTGGTCAATCTGTTAAAGACATTTCTGGTGGAAAGTTATTAAAACAACTTTTTGATGTTACTGAAAAATTTAATATGCAAACTCAACCTCAATTATTAATGTTGCAAAAAACTATGGTTGTTGTTGAGGGGGTTGCAAGAAAGCTTAATCCTAATACCAATATATGGGAAACGTCTAAACCAGTTTTAGAAAGTTGGTTAAGAGAAACTAAAGACCCTATTAATACTTTAAATGAAGGCTTAAAAAGTACTACTGAGGTAATTAAAAGATTGCCTGATTTTCCAGAGATTATGGATAAAGCTAATCAAGCACTTACATTTTTAGCAAGTGGGCAAATACCTCATAATTCAAACTCCTACACAGCCTTAAATGAAAAGAAATCTGAAATGATTGCGTTTAGAAACCAGTCTATTGTTGGTTTATTATTGCTTGTAATTTTTGGTCTATTAGTATTTTAATTTACTCAATGAATAATTTATCTCATAAAAAAATACTTTTAATAATATGTGGAGGTATATCTGCATACAAAAGTTTAGAACTTATTAGATTATTAAAAAAACAAGATGCAGAAGTTAAAACTATACTTACCAAAAGTGCTAAGGAATTTGTAACTCCCTTGTCGGTGGTCTCACTTTCTCAAGGAAAAGTTTATGATGATTTATTTAATGCAGAAAATGAAGCTGAAATGGACCATATATCACTCTCTAGATGGGCAGATGTAATTCTTGTTGTTCCTGCTACTGCAAATACTATTTCCAAATTAAGCGCTGGATCTTCAGATGATTTAGCTTCAACAGTAATTCTTGCATCTGACAAGGATATTTTTTTGACGCCTGCTATGAATGTTAGAATGTGGGAGCACCCTTCAACTAAACAAAATCTAAATAAATTAAGATCTTATGGGTATAAAATAATTGGCCCTGAAATAGGAGATATGGCTTGTGGAGAATTTGGTGAAGGAAAAATGACTGAACCAAAAGATATTTTTCAAACAATTGAGACATACTTTGGTGAATTAAATAAAAATCAAAAATTAAAAGCTCTAGTAACTGCAGGACCAACTAATGAGTATATTGATCCTGTTAGGTTTATAACAAATAAATCTTCTGGGAAGCAAGGATATGCTTTGGCGAAATCCTTGGCAAAAAGAGGATTTCAAACAACTCTAATTTCTGGACCTACAAACCTACAAATAGATAGTAATATAGATTTAATTAAAGTTGAAACAGCAGATGAAATGTTTAAAGCAACACAAGAAAATTTACCTGCCGATGTAGCAATTTTTTCTGCCGCCGTTGCTGACTTTAAAGTAAAAGAGAGAAAAAATAAAAAGATGAAGAAACAAGAATATTTAAATTTAGAGCTTGAAAAAAATATTGATATTCTAAATTATGTCTCAAAACATAACTCTCTTAGGCCAAAATTAGTTATTGGATTTGCGGCTGAGACAAATAACATTCAAGAGAATGCTCAAAAAAAATTGGTTGAAAAAAATTGTGATTGGATAATAGCAAATGATGTATCCAATAATTCTATTGGATTTGACTCTGATTTTAATGAAGTTTCAATTTTTTATAAAGATAAAGAAATAAAAAATGAAAAACTTGTCATGAAAAAAAAATCTGAAATCTCAGAAGAGATAACAGATAGAGTTATTAAACAGTTAAATTAAAATTTAATGGCAAGAGTATTAATCAAAAAATTAAATCCTGCAGTAGAACTTCCAGTTTACAAAACAAGTGGTGCTTCTGGTATGGACTTAATGGCCTTTGTAGAAGAGCCAATTAAAATATCTCCCAATAGCTCATATTTGGTACCTACAGGGCTTTCTATGGCATTTTCAGAGGATTATGAGGTACAAATTCGCCCTCGTTCAGGTCTTGCTGCAAAAAAAGGTATAACTGTTTTAAATACGCCAGGAACTATTGATAGTGATTACAGGGGTGAGATTAAAATTATCCTTTTTAATCACGGAAAAGAAGATTTTATAATTAATAACAAGGATAGAGTGGCACAGATGATCTTAGCACCAGCTGTCAAAATGGAATTAGAAGAAACGGATAATTTGCCAGATACTTTAAGAGGTGAGGGTGGATTTGGCTCAACTGGTAAATGAAGGGCCAACTAAATAAAAAAATAATTGAGCGATTTTCAAGACAAATAGTACTTAAAGATATTGGCATTATAGGCCAAAAAAAAATTCTGTCCTCTAAAGTTTTAATTGTTGGTGCTGGTGGTCTTGGATCTCCAGTTGCAGAATTTCTATCAAGAGCAGGTGTTGGATCAATAGGAGTCGTTGATGACGACAAAGTAAGTCTTTCTAATTTACATAGACAAAGCCTTTATAGCACATCAGATATTGGAAAATTTAAAGTCAAAATAGCAAAAGATAAAATAAAAAAAATAAATCCCCATACAAAAGTCACTATTTATAAAATTAGATTAAATAATAATAATTTTAAAAAAATTATAAATGACTATGATTATGTAGTTGATGGATCAGATAATTTTACAACCAAATTTTTATTAAATGATTATTGTTTAAAATTTAAAAAAGTTCTTGTGACGGGGGCAATTAGTAAGTTTGATGGACATGTATTCACTTTTAACTTTAAAAATAAAAAAGCTCCATGTTTAAGGTGTTTTTTTCAAGAATCTAAAATTTCAGACGATTTATTAAATTGTGAATCGGAAGGTATTCTTGGAACTGTTGCGGGAATTGTGGGAACTATTCAGGCAAATGAGGTTCTAAAAAAAATACTAAATATTGGAAATGGGCTTGATGGATACATTTTTATTCTAGATTTACTTTATTTAAGATTTAGAAAAGTTAAATTAAACAAAAGAAAAATTTGCATTTGTAGATAATGAAAAAAATAGCTATTTGGTTTTTATATTTATCAATTTTTGGTGTTCAATTACTAAATGCTGAAGAAAAATTCTTATCACTAAAAAAAAATACAACAAACGTTAGGTATGGGCCTGGTCTGGATTATCCAATTAAATATATTTATAGAAAAATTAATCTACCCGTAAAACAAATAGATAAAAAAGAAAACTGGAGAAGAATTATATTTTTAGATAACAATAGTGGCTGGATACATTCGAGTCAGTTAAAACCATCAAACTCTATAATAACCGTAGAAGAAAAGTTTTTATTTAAAAAGCCTTCTAATTTTTCTGAACCTCTTGCAAAATTAGAAAAAGGAAGACTATTAGTTATTAAAAAATGTGAAGATAATTGGTGTAACATAACAACCGATGATTACAAAGGTTGGGTTAAAATTAAAAATGTCTGGGGATCTACTAAATAAAATCAGCCGTTAATGATTTAACATTATCCTCAGTCAATTTTGTAGTATGTGCATATTCTTTGTGATCGATTCCAATTTCAATGCTTGTATTGCCTGATTTAAATTTATTGATTTGAACATCGTTAAATTTAAAATGGATAAATTGTACCGAAGAAGCTTTTCCTTCTGCTGATGTTCTATCAACATCATTTTCTGGAACAGCCTTAACAATTTCATCTTTAATTTTCATGAATATTTTTTCCTCGATTCCTCCAACTTTACCTAAAAATGTAGCTCTTGAAATTGGATTATCAATTTCAAACATTAGTGTAGCTGTAAGCTCTTTTCCATTTGGAACCAAAGGGTTATAGGCTATTAACTCATCTTTTAATTGCTCATCTCCACCTTTTTCGATGTGAAGCATTTCTTGAACTTGGGCAACCATAGTTTCAAAACTTTCAAAATAAAAAGTGGCATAAGGACCAAGTGCTATTCTTCTATCTTTTTTAAACTCAACTAAATCTTTTCTAATTTGTTTTCTACTTTTTGCATAAATATCAGATGGTAATAAATCTTTTTTTTCTATTTGTTTTTTTTCTTTGCTCATAATTATAATCTATAACTTTTTGCCATTAATTCGATAGGATGAAGTGCCTCATCATTTGCAATATTTGTGTCTGTTTCTAATTGTTTTAAATGCTTACCTGCCAAAGGACAATCTGAAGCCATGTATTTATTGTTTTTATTTTTAATCTGTTTTGCTGTTGGTGTTCCAACTTTTACAGCTAAATCGTGAGTTTCCTTCATCACACCAAAAGTTCCCCCATGACCAGCACATCTTTCAACAACGTCCATTTTAATATTGGGAATTAATCTCAACATATCTCTAGATTTAATACCCATATTTTGTGCTCTAGCGTGACAAGCATTATGAACTGTCACCCCACCATCAATTTCTTGTAAACCTTCTGCTAGGCCTTCGTTTTGAGCTATATCGACAATATATTCATCTATATCACTGGTGTTTTTTGAGAGTCTTTTAATATTTTCATCATTAGGCAATAATAATGGCCATTCAAATTTTAACATTAAACCACAACTAGCAGTAAGTGTAATAATTTCATAACCTTTATCTACCCATTCCAATAAATCTTTAGATACTTTTTTAGCTTGTTCAACAACTTTTGGTAAATCTGCTTGCTCAAGGTAAGGCATCCCGCAGCACCCTGGGTAAGCCTCTTGAACCTCAACACCATTTTTTTTTAAAACTTTTAAAGCTGCGACACCCGTATCTTTTTTATTAAAATTCACAAAGCATGTTGAGTAAATTACAACCTTTCTATCTTTAGATGGAGCTTCACTATTTGTTGGAATATTATTTTTTTTAAAGTAATTTGTAAATGTTTCTGAATTATAAGTTGGAAGCTTAACTCTCTTATCAATTCCAGCAACTAATTCTAATATTTTTCTAAAGAATGTATTTTTAATGTTTGATGCCCAGTTTATTAGTGATGATAACATTATACCAATTTTTGCATTTCTATCAATTTGAGCTAATAGTGCAGGTACGATAGGTAATTTATTTAATTTTTTTTGAGCCGTTCTATATCTCAACATTAAATGAGGAAAATCTAAATCAAAATCATGTGGTGGAACATAAGGACACTTAGTCATAAAACACATATCGCATAATGTGCAAGCATCTACTACAGGTTCAAATTGTTCACTTTTTAAACTTTCTACATCCTCATTTTCTGACTCATCTATCATGTCAAATAATTTTGGGAACGAGTCACATAAATTAAAACATCTTCTACATCCATGGCAAATGTCAAAAGCTCTTCTCATTTCGTCATCTAATTTTTTTGGATCTAAAAAATCAGGATGCTCAAAATTTATTGGGTGTCTTATAGGTGCTTCTGTGCCGCCTTCTTTGCTCATATTTAAAATTTTGGAGTTAAATGGTGGGGAAGAACCCCACCATAAATTAAGTCTTATTTACGCAATAGATTCTAATGTTTTTTGGAATTTACCTGCGTGTGATTTTTCAGCTTTAGCTAAAGTTTCAAACCATTCCGCAATTTCTGCAAAACCTTCTTCTCTAGCTGTTTTTGCCATACCAGGGTACATGTCTGTATATTCATGTGTCTCACCTTGTACTGCTGAAGCTAAATTATCTTTAGTTTCACCAATCGGTAGTCCTGTAGCTGGGTCACCAACTTCTTCAAGGTACTCAAGGTGTCCATGTGCATGACCTGTTTCACCTTCTGCTGTAGATCTAAATACAGATGCTACATCGTTATAACCTTCGATATCTGCTTTTTGAGCAAAATATAAATAACGTCTATTTGCTTGGCTTTCACCTGCAAATGCATCTTTTAAGTTTTCTTCTGTCTTACTTCCTTTTAATGACATATTTTTATCCTTAATGTTTAATGATTTTTTTTTTAATTGAAGTTAGTTTTATAATTATTCTAAACTAGTGTCAAGTAGTTTAGAATAATTTTAATGTAAATATTAAGCTATTGAAATTATTGAATTATTTTTGAGTTTGATTATCAGTTGCAACTTTAATTAATACTTCTACTGATTTTATTTTTTTTCCAGTAATATTTTTTTTAATATTTACCGAATCAATATCATCACTGCTACAATCAATTAACTCATTCGTATCTTCATCAAAGAAATGGTGGTGCTCTGTAACATTTGTATCAAAATAGCTTTTGTCTGCATTGATAGAAATTTCTTTTAGGTATCCTTTTTTTTTAAATGCGTGAATTGTATTATAAACTGTGGCTAAAGAAATTTTTTCACTTAATTTTTCTTCTATAATTTTAGTAAGGTCGTTTATTGTAAAATGAAAAGTTTTTTCAGGTGAAAAAAGTACTTCACAGATTTTTAATCTCTGTCTAGTTGGTCTTAAACCGGATTGCCTTAGTTTTTTTATATAAATGTTTAAATTAGTCATTATTGTTTATAATAATTCTAAACTATTTCTATATTATAATCCTCATAAATCAAGTATTAAGGGTGCTTAATTTATGAAAAAAAACTCATTCACATATGATGAGCTAATAAGCTGCGGAAATGGCGAACTTTTTGGCTCAGGTAATGCAAAATTACCACTTCCACCAATGCTCATGTTTGATAGGATAACAGAAATCAACGAGAACAATGGCACTTTTAGTAAAGGCTCTTTAAAAGCAGAGTTAGATATCAAAGAAGACCTTTGGTTTTTTGATTGTCACTTTAAGGAAGATCCAGTTATGCCTGGATGCCTTGGGTTAGATGCAATGTGGCAGTTGGTTGGATTTTATCTTGGGTGGCTTGGCAACCCTGGCAAGGGAAGAGCTTTAGGAGTGAGTACAGTAAAATTTACTGGTGAAATTTTGCAAAACATTAAAAATGTAAGATATGAAATTGATATGAAAAAAGTTATGGCTCCTGGTGGAACTACAGTCGGTCTTGCAAATGGATTGGTCTTTGCAGATGACAAAAAAATATATTCAGCTGAGAGTTTAAAAGTGGGGTTATTTAAATAATGAGAAGAGTAGTTGTTACAGGTTTAGGTGTTGTTTCATGTTTAGGAAATAATCAGGAAGAAGTTTATCAATCTCTTTTAAATTCAAAATCAGGAATATCTTTTTGTGAAGAATACAAAGAACATAATTTAAGAAGTCATATTCATGGTAAGCCAAATATTAAACTTGAAGACCACATAGATAGAAAGACAATTAGATTTATGGGATCTGGCTCTGCTTACAATTATATTGCAATGAAAGAAGCCATCAAGGATTCTGGATTGGAAGATAAAGATGTGAGTAATTTTAAAACTGGAATAGTTATGGGTTCTGGTGGTCCTTCAATAGAAAATGTTGTTTTGTCAGTTGATAAAACAAGAGCTAAGACACCAAAATTAATGGGGCCATTTATTGTTCCAAGAACTATGGCCAGCACATCTTCAGCAACACTTGCTGTACCTTTTAAAATTAAAGGAGTTAACTATACGATGAGTTCTGCATGTGCAACTAGCGGACACTGCATTGGCCATGCAAGCGAATTAATCCAAATGGGGAAACAGGATGTTGTATTTGCAGGAGGTAGTGAAGAATTACACTGGGCTATGACTGCGATGTTTGATGCGATGACTGCTTTGTCTTCTAAATACAATGATGCACCTGAAACTGCTTCTAGAGCTTACGATAAGACTAGAGATGGCTTTGTAATAGCAGGTGGTGGTGGAGTTTTAGTGCTTGAAGAGTACGAACACGCAAAAGCTAGAGGCGCAAACATATATGCTGAATTAACAGGCTATGGCGCGACTTCTGACGGGTACGATATGGTGGCCCCATCAGGCGAAGGCGCTGTTAGATGTATGAAGATGGCTTTAGCAACAGCTAAAAACAAAATGGACTACTTAAACACTCATGGAACTTCAACTCCAGTTGGTGATATGACGGAACTAAGAGGTGTTGGAGAAGCATTTGGTGCTGAGATACCAAAGATTAGTTCTACTAAGTCTTTGTCTGGTCACCCTCTAGGTGCCGCATCAGTTCATGAAGCAATTTATAGTTTAATCATGATGAAAAATAGTTTCATCACAGCCTCAGCCAACATCACAGACATGGATGATGAAGCTAAAAAATTTCCAATCGTTACTAAAACTGAAACAGGAGTTACTTTAAACTCTGTAATGTCTAATAGTTTTGGTTTTGGTGGAACAAATGCAACTTTAATTTTTGAGAAAGTTTAATTTATGAGTTTGATGAAAGGTAAAAGAGGATTGATCATGGGTGTAGCCAATGAAAGATCTATAGCTTGGGGTATTTCGCAAAAACTTGCAGAAGCTGGAGCAGAACTTGCGTTCACTTATCTTGGTGATGCATTGAAGAAAAGAGTAATCCCTTTAGCTGAAAAATTAAATTCAAAAGCAACATTTAGTTGTGATGTTGAAAACAAAGAAGAGGTTATAAAGCTTTTTGAAGATATTAAATCACAGTGGGGTCAAATTGATTTTGTAGTCCATGCAGTTGCTTTTTCTGATAAATCAGAATTATCAGGTGAATATTTGAATACATCTAGAGAAAATTTTTTAAGGAGCATGTTAATCTCATGTTTTTCATTTACAGAAGTTGCTAAAGAAGCTTCTAAGATAATGAAGGGTGGTGGAAGTTTATTAACACTAACTTATGAGTCTAATAAAGCTATTCCAAACTATAATGTAATGGGTGTTTGTAAATCAGCACTTGAAGCAAGTGTTAAATATCTTGCAAGAGATTTAGGTGCTAAAGGCATGAGAGTAAATGCAATAAGTGCAGGACCTATTAAAACACTAGCAGCTTCTGCTATTGGAGATGCAAAATTTTTATATAAATGGAATGCAGATCATTCATTCTTAAAGAGAAACGTTGATATCCAAGATGTTGGGAACTCAGCTTTATATCTATTAAGCGAACTTGCTGGCGGTGTTACAGGTGAAATTCACTACGTTGATGCTGGATATAACAAGGTTGGAATGCCAGATCCTAAAAATATTACCTGAAATATAGTTAAATTTAGTTAAACTTATAGGGGCGTTCTATAACTCGGTGCCCCATAAAAAAACCCCCAGAACTTTCATTCCAGGGGTTTAGAATTTTAATTTAAGTTATTAGGCTTTAGCTTCTGTTTCAGTAGTTGCTTGTTTCATAGAAAGTTTAACTTTACCTCTATCAAAACCAATTACTTTAACAGTAACTTCATCACCTTCTTTTACGACATCAGTAACCTTTTCTACTCTTTTAGCAGCAAGTTCTGAAATGTGAACAAGACCATCTTGTTTACCTAAGAAGTTAACAAATGCACCAAACTCCATAATTTTCATTACTTTACCTGTGTAGATTTTATTCATCTCAGCTTTTGCTGTAATGTCTTTAATCATTTGCATAGCAATGTTTCTAGACTCTTCGTCTGGAGCAGCAACAGTTACTACACCTTCATCATTCACATCAAGTTTAGCACCTGATTTTTCAACAATCTCTCTAATTGTTGCTCCACCTTTTCCAATCACAGCTGCGATATCTTTTTTATCAACAGTAATTTGTTCCATTTTTGGAGTGTGTTCACCAACATCAGCTCTTGATTCACTTAAAACTTTATTCATTTCACCTAAGATATGAACTCTTCCTTCTTTAGCTTGTTTTAAAGCCTGCTCCATGATTTCAAATGTGATACCTGTAATTTTGATATCCATTTGAAGTGAAGTAATTCCATCTTTAGTTCCAGCAACTTTAAAGTCCATGTCTCCAAGATGATCTTCATCACCTAAAATATCTGACAAGACACTAAAATCATCGCCTTCTTTAATTAATCCCATTGCAATACCTGCAACTGGTTCTTTAATCGGCACACCAGCATCCATTAGTGCAAGAGATGCACCACAAACACTCGCCATTGAAGAAGAACCATTAGATTCTGTAATATCTGACACTACTCTAAAAGTGTAAGGGAACTCTTCTTTTGGAGGTAATGAAGAATTAATTGCTCTCCATGCTAATTTTCCATGGCCAACTTCACGTCTTCCAGTTCCAATTCTTCCAGTTTCACCGACTGAGAAAGGAGGGAAGTTATAATGAAGCATAAATCTTTCTCTATGCTGTCCATCTAAACTTTCCAATCTTTGTTCATCATCAGATGTACCTAAAGTAGTAGTAACAATCGCTTGTGTTTCACCTCTAGTAAATAGAGCTGATCCGTGAGTTCTTGGTAAAACACCAACTTCACACTCAATAGCTCTTACGTCAGCTAAACCTCTACCATCAATTCTTTTTTTGTTTTTAAGAATGTCAGTTCTAACGATTTTCTTTTCAAGATTTTTTAATTCATCATTAACATTAAAATCAGAATAATTTTCATCATCTGCAAAAAGTTGTTTTGCTTTATCAGAAATTTCTGAAATTTGATTTGATCTATCCTGCTTGTCTATTGTTCCAAAAGCTTTAGTTAAATCTGCTGTAAAATTTTCTTCAAGTTTTTTCTTAACTTCAGATAAATCTTTCTTTTCAACAGTCCATTCTGGCTTTCTACATTCTTTTGCAAGTTCCTCTATCATTTCAATTACTGGAACAAAACCTTTATGACCAAACTTAACTGCATCTAACATTACTTCTTCTGTTAAACCTGATGTTTCAGACTCAACCATAAGCACAGCATCTTTAGTACCTGCTACAACTAAATCTAAAGTAGAATTTTCTAGCTCAGCTTTTGATGGATTTAAAATGTATTTACCATCAACTAAACCAACTCTTGAAGCACCCACAGGACCCATAAACGGCATTCCTGAAATAGCTAGCGCCGCTGAAGAAGCTATAATTGCTAAAATATCTGGTTGATTATCTTTGTCATATGAAATTACCGTTGGTAATAACTGAACTTCATTTTTAAATTCACTTGGAAACAAAGGTCTAATTGGTCTGTCAATTAACCTTGAGATCAATTGTTCGCTTTCAGTTGGTCTTGCTTCTCTTTTAAAATATCCACCAGGAATTTTACCACCTGCATAATATTTTTCTTGGTAATTTACAGATAGTGGAAAATAATCCATATCTGGATTTACTTTTTTTGCTCCTACTACTGTTGCTAAAATAACTGTTTCACCACACGAAGCGATGATTGCTCCATCAGCTTGTCTTGCTACTTTGCCTGTTTCTAAACTTATTTTCTTACCCGCTACTTCAATTTCCTTCTTATATACTTTGAACATTTATTTTCCGTTTCCTTCTATCTATTTTCTTAAATTTAATTGTGTTAATACATTTTTGTAAGAATCGAATTTATTTTTCTTTAAATATTCTAACAATTTTTTTCTTCTATTTACTGCTCTTAACAATCCAACCGAAGAGTGTTTATCTTTTTTGAATTGCTTAATATGTGCTGAAAGAGTTTCAATTTTACCTGTTAATAATGCAATTTGTACCTCTGAAGAACCAGTGTCTTTTTCATGCATTTTTAATTCTTCTGCTTTATTCGTCATACTATTTATTTTCCTATTTGTTTGTTTGTTTTATTAAGTTTTCTATTTTTTCTGCGTACTCAAAAGAGTCATCTTTAGCAAAAAGTATCTTTGGTATATATTTCATAAATACCTTTTTAGATAAAACTTTTCTAATTAAAAAAGAATATTCTCTTAATTTTTTAATAACTTTTTCTGTATCTTTTCCTCCTAGAGGCAATACATACGCTTTTGCAATTTTAAGATCTTGACTCATTTTTACTTCTGTAACCGTAACAGTGTTAGTTTCTAAATTCGGCACCTTAGCTTCATTTCTAGCAAAAATCATACCTAAAGATTGCTTAATCATCTCTCCAACACGCAATTGCCTTTGTGATACGGGTTTTCCCGTTTTATCAACCATTATACCGTTCTCTCTGTAGAAGTCGTACTATAAGCCTCTATTGTATCGTTTTTTTGAAAATCAACAAAGTCCTTAAGAGTTATTCCACATTCTTGGCCATTACTAACCTGTTTAGCCTGATCTTTTTCTCTGAAAATTGTGCTAATTTTTCCCGTATATATGATTGCTCCATCTCTAATTAACCTAGCATTCGTACCACTAACTAACTCTCCTTCGGTTACTTTAGAACCCGCAACTTTTCCTGTTCCTGAAACTTTAAAGATTTCTAAAATTTGAGCTGTTCCATTAATTGTTTCTTGAACGTCTGGAGCAAGAAGTCCTGACATTCTTAATTTAATATAATCTAAAACTTCATAAATAATATTATATGAAGAAATTTTAATTTTTTCATTTTCTGCTAATTTTTTTGCTTCTTTGCTCGGCTTAACATTAAATGCAATTAAAGTTGCATTAGATGCTTTTGCTAAAGTTACATCGGTTTCAGTTACCATTCCAATATCTGATAAAATAATCTTAGGTTTAACTTCATCATGTGTAATTTGATTGATGGCACTTTTAATTGCTTCGGCAGATCCATGTACATCTGATTTTATAATAATGTTTAATTCTGAAGCAGCTTTATCTGCAAAAGCAGAATCTTGTGTTGCAAGTGTTAAAGGACTTCCTCCAGTTTTAGTTTCATCAGCTCTAGTTTCACTTAATGTTTTTGCTTCCTTCTCAGAATCTAAAACAATAAAATCATCTCCAGATTTAGCTGCTCCATTAATACCTAAAATTTCTACAGGTGTTGATGGAGGAGCTTCGTCAATAGTTTTTCCTTTATCATTAATTAAAGCTCTTACTTTTCCCCATTTCAATCCACTAACAAAAAAATCACCTCTTTTAATTGTTCCTGATGTTACCACAACAGTTGCCACAGCTCCTCTACCTACGTCAATTTTTGATTCCAAAACAATCCCTGTTGCTTTAGATTCAAAATCAGTTTTTAGGTCTAAAATTTCAGCTTGGAGAACAACTGCTTCTACCAGTTTATCTAAATTCTTTTTTGTTTTTGCAGAAATTTCAACCATCAAAGTATCTCCTGATAAGTCTTCTGCAATAAGTTCATATTCTAAAAGTTGGTTTTTAATTTTTTGTGGATCTGCTTCTGGTAGATCACATTTATTTATAGCAACAACTATTGGAACATTTGCAGCTTTGGCATGCTTTATAGATTCGATTGTTTGAGGTTTAACACCATCATCTGCTGCAACAACTAATACTACAACATCTGTTAATTTTGATCCTCTAGCCCTCATCTCGGTAAACGCTGCGTGACCTGGCGTATCTATAAATGTAATTTTTGTTGATTCATGTTCTATTTGATAAGCGCCAATATGTTGTGTAATTCCACCAAATTCTCCAAGTACAACATTTGCACTTCTTAAAACATCTAGTACTGAAGTTTTCCCATGATCAACGTGACCCATTACAGTTACTATTGGAGGTCTATTCTTTAAATTTTCGGACCTAGATTCTTTAATTTTTTGAATAATTTCTTCAGCCTTTGTTTCTCTTATAGGATTGTGCCCAAATTCTTTTACTAAATATTCCGCAGTATCTGCTGCTAGTGTTTGATTAATAGTAACTGTTACTCCCATTCCAAATAAATGTTTTATAACATTGTTGGATTGTTCAGCCATTCTATTAGATAGCTCTCTAACAGTAATTGCCTCTGGAATATTTACATCTCTTTTTATTGGCTTTAAACTTTCTTGAATTTCTTCTTTAGTAAGCTCTCTATTTTCTTTTAACTTTGCTCTTTTAAGTGAAGCCATACTTCTTGATCTTGCTTCAATCTCGTCACTTAAGGCTCTTGAAACTGTTAACTTTAATTCTCTTTTTTTTGTATCAGGCTTTCCTTTATCTCCAGCATCACCTTTCAATCTTCTGGTTGCTCTTTGTTCTGCCAATTTACGTTTTTCATAGTCGTTCGTAATTGGTGAAGATGGTTTAGGCGCTGAAGTACTTCTTGGAGTAAAAGTTCCGGCAGGGCTTACTAATGGTTTTGATCTTACACTAGCAGGTCTGCTAAAATTACCTCGAGGGGCAAATTTGCTTGGTTTTTTTTCAATTACAACTGAGTTTTTACTTTGAGTTTTTGCTAACTCTATATTCTCTATCGATTTCTTGGCTATGCCAGAAAGTGTTAGTTTTGTTTTTTTGTTGTCCATATTTCATTACTCAATCTTTATAAATTATATTTCTCGCAGACATAATTAGTTCATCTGATTCAGTTTTTGATAAAGCGAAATCTTCAAGATATCCTTGAATTTTAATTCTTTCACCTTTCACAATATCATAACCACCCGTTAATTCGTCAGATGCAAGATCTGCAAAATCTTCTAGTTTTAAAATTTTTTGCTCTCCAAGAGTAACTAGCATGCCTGGTGTTAGCCCTTTATGATTTATAAGATCATCTTGTAGCCCCAAATCTTTAATTCTTTTTGTAATATCCTCTTGATCTTTTAGATAAAAATCTTTTGCTCTTTCTATTAAAGCTTTAGCAGTCTCTTCTTCTATACCTTCAATTTTCATTAAACTTTCTGGAGAACTGTCTTTAATATCTGAAATTGAAGAAAAGCCTTCCGCCACAAGTAATTGCCCTAAGGTTTCATCTAATTCTAGATTTTTAACAAAATTTTCAGTTTTTTCTTTAAACTCTGATTGTCTTCTCTCTGAATCTTCTGCATCAGTCATTATATTGATTTCATAATTTAATAATTTTGTAGCTAATCTAACATTTTGACCTCTACGACCAATCGCTTTACTTAGGTTTTCTTCAGTTAAAATTACATCTAATTTTTTTGCAACACTATCAACATTTACTCTTTGAACTTCTGCTGGTGATAATGCATTTGAAACTACTATTGCTGGATCTTCTGACCAGTTAACAATATCAATTTTTTCTCCTTGTAGTTCGTTAACTACTGCTTGAACTCTTGATCCCCTCATCCCAACACAAGCTCCTACTGGATCTAATGAAGTATCAACTGCTTTAACACAAATTTTTGCTCTACTTCCCGGGTCTCTTGCTGATGATTTAATTTCAATTAAACCGTCATAAATTTCTGGAACCTCTTGAACAAATAATTTTTCCATAAATTTTGGATGAGCTCTTGATAAAAATATTTGTTGACCTCTGGGTTCTCTCTTTACATCATAACAGTAAGCTTTAATTCTATCACCAGCTTTAATATTTTCTCTAGGGATCATTTCATTTTTTTGAATAATTGCTTCAGCTCTTCCTAAATCAACTATTATGTTTCCAAATTCTAAACGTTTAACAATACCACTTAAAATTGAATCTTTTTTATCTATAAAATCATTGTATTGTCTTTCTCGTTCTGCTTCTCTTACATTAAAACTAATAACTTGTTTGGCAGTTTGTGCTGCTATTCGACCAAAATCGAAAGAGGGCAATGGTTGTAAAATCTCATCACCAATTTTCTTTTCTTTATTTTCTTCACTTAAAATAATTGCATCTTGAAGATTAATTTCTGTATTTATATTTTCAGGTTTTTCTACAACTGTTAATTTTCTAAAAATTCCAATGTCTCCATTTTCTCTATTTATCAAAACTTTAATTTCGTTGTCCTGTCCGAATTTAGATTTAGCTGCTTTTGCAATTCCTGTTTCCATAGAATCAATAATTAATTCTTTATCTATAGATTTTTCTAAGGCCACTGCCTCAGCTATTCTTAATAATTCTAATTTATCAGATCTTCTATTTAACATATTTTTATTAACTCCAAAAAAAAATGGGCTGAAGCCCATTCTGTAATTTCAATAATGTAAGGGCAATATATAAAGATTTTTTTTTAATTCAATAAGAACTATTTAGAAAAAACACCCTTTTTATCGGTCTTTTCCCAAGAAAATGACCCATCCACTTCAGGCATTCTTCCAAAGTGACCATAAGCTGCTGTTTTTTCATAAATTGGTTTATTTAAACCCAGCATTTCTCTTATCCCTCTTGGACTTAAATCAAAGTTTTCTGAAATTTTTTCTAAAATAAACTTATTTTTTTCCATGTCATTATCAAATAAATCTACATAGATAGATAAGGGTTTTGAAACTCCTATTGCATAAGCCAATTGAATTAAACACTTGTCAGCAATATTAGATGCCACAATATTTTTTGCAATATATCTTGCAGCATAAGCTGCTGATCTATCTACCTTAGTTGGATCCTTACCAGAAAATGCTCCACCACCATGAGGAGCTGCTCCACCATAAGTATCAACAATAATTTTTCTACCTGTTAAACCACAATCTCCATCTGGCCCACCTATTACAAAGTTTCCAGTTGGATTTACATAAAATTCTTTTTCATCAAAATCTTTTAAAAATTTTTCTGGAATTGATTTTAACATGTAGGGTGTTAATAATTCTCTTACTTTTGCCTGATCTATATCAGCAGAGTGCTGAGAAGATATAACAACCGATTTAACTTTGGTTGGTTTTCCATCAATATATTCAAAAGTAACTTGGCTCTTTGAATCTGGTTCTATATTTTTCAATATTCCAGACTTTCTATCTTCTGCCATTAATCTTAAAATTTTATGAGAATAATGAATAGGTGCTGGCATTAATTCTTCTGTTTCGTTGCACGCATATCCAAACATTATTCCTTGATCTCCAGCTCCCTCATCTTTATTGTCTTTAGTATCTACGCCCATCGCTATATCAGCAGATTGTGAATGAAGGTGGCTTTCTATTTTTGTTGCTTCTCTCCACGTAAAGCCCTCTTGGTCATAACCAATGTCCTTGATACAGTCTCTAACTTTTTGAATAAGGTCTTCTTCTTTAATCTCTGGACCTCTTACCTCTCCAGCAAGAATAACTTTATTTGTTGTGGTTAGTGTCTCACATGCAACTCTAGAAAAAGGATCCCCAGCAAGATAGTTGTCTACTACCATATCTGAAATACGATCTGATACTTTGTCAGGATGTCCTTCTGAAACTGACTCGCTAGTGAATAAAAAATTTTTTAGATTACTCATATTTAGATCTATTAAATGAAAAAATTAAAAAAATATATATTAAAATTAACATTAAAAAGACTTTATTCCCATATACCATAAAGGGTGTGGATTTAACCAATCTACTCTCAGATAACTTCACATATCCAGTAGACCCAAATTCTACTTTTTTTTCTATAATTCCTATAGGATTAATAATGGCTGAAATTCCGTTGTTTGCAGACCTAATAATATATTTACCACTTTCAATAGATCTAAATATACTGTGTGCAAAGTGTTGCTTAGGGCCTATAGAATTTCCAAACCAACCATCTTCTGAAATATTAATTATATAATCAAAATTATTACCCTTAGATAATTTGCCTGAATAAATTATTTCATAACAAATTAAAGGAAGTAAAGTTAAATCAATTTTACTATTTTTTATATGAAGTGGAGTTCTGGTTTCTCCACTTGAGAAAGATTGATACTTATTAGTTACCGTTTTAAGGCCTATTAAGCCAAGAATACTCTCAAAAGGTGTAAACTCTCCAAATGGGACCAAATTAACTTTATTATAACTTGCGATGATATCTAGCTTGTTATTAAATATTGCCATTGAGTTGAATAATAAATTTTTACCATTATTTTTCTTAACGCTGTTTAAACCCATAATAATTAAGTCATTCTCTCCAAATTTATTTAAAAATAACTTTTTATAAGAACTCATCTCTCTTAGATAGCTGTCTGGAATAATCCCTTCTGGCCACAAAAAAATTGTAGGTTCTATTTTTGATGGAGAGCTTAATTCTATAAGTTCATTAATTATTTTTATCTCATCTTTTTTTGAATAAAATCTATCTAGATTAATATTTGGTGATATTGCCTTGATTGTATAAGAGTTTTTTACACTTTCTAAAGAATTAAAATTATTATCTCTTATCTTACCAAATATTAAAAATGCAGCAGATATTAAGATAAAGAAAAAACAAACTACAATTTCTGTTCTAGTATTTTTTAAAAAAAATAAGGCAGGGACAGTGAATAAAGAGATGCAAATTAAATTAAAAGAATAAGTCCCAATTATAGAAAGAATTTGAATAAAATAAATACTATTTGAAAAGCTGAATGAAATTAAATTCCAAGGAAAGCCCGTAAGTATAGAACCCCTGACAAATTCAATTATGCCAAATAAAATTGAAAAAATAAAAAAAGATATAACTACATTTTTTGAGTAAAAAATTGAAAACAAATACGTAATTAAGCCATAAAATATGGCTAGGGAAGCTGGTAATAAAATTGTAGCAACTGGAATTAAGAACTTAAAACTCTGATCAAAAGTCAATGAAATTGATATCCAATATAGACTAAATAAAAAATATCCAAATCCAAAATACCACCCATATTGAAAGAAGTATTTATTTTTAGATATTTTTTTTTTATTAAAAATAAAAATAAAAAATAAAGAAAAAGTAATAAAATTAATTATAAAATAATTGTATGGTGGTAGACTATAAGAGCTTATTGCTCCTAAAAAAAAAATATAAAGAGAATTTAAAAAGTTTTTTTTAAACAAGTTTGACAGTCTTTGTTTTAATAGTTTGATAAATTTTTTCTTCTATAATTAACATCTCTTGAAAATCTTTTAATTTAATATGATCGTAACCTAATAAATGTAAAAAACCGTGAATAAAAATCTTAGTCACTTTGTCTTTAAACTCTAGAGCACTTAAAGCTTTTGGTTTGTTCATAAATTCGTAACTAATAACAATGTCTCCAATATAAGGTGATTTTTTTATATTAAGTTTTTTTTCAGAAGGAAATGATAAAATATCTGTTGATTTATTTTTATTTCTAAATTTTTTATTTAATCTTTTAATATTTTTATTGTTTGAGAGTAAAATTGTTAAACTTACTTTATTTTTAACAAAACTATATTTTTTAGGAAAAGCGTGCACTAAAGAATTAAAAAAAATATTGGGTTTCTTAATTTTTTTACTCCAAAGATTGTTTTCAGAAACTACATCGATGCTAATCATTTTCTTGATCTGAATACGCTTTTACAATCTTGGAGACTAGGGGATGTCTAACTACGTCGGAATGATCAAAGTCTACTACAGAAATTTCATTTAAGTGTCCTAGCAACTTTTTAGAGCTATTTAATCCAGACATGTTCTTATGGGGTAAATCGATTTGGGATGGATCACCATTTATAACAATTTTTGAATTTTCACCAATACGTGTTAAGAACATTTTAATCTGCGTATCTGTTGCATTTTGCGCCTCATCTAAAATTGCAAAAGAGTTTTTTAAAGTCCTACCTCTCATAAATGCCAAAGGCGCTATTTCAATATCACCAATCTCAATCATTCTTTGAATTTTTTCAAAGTCAAAAAGATCATAGAGAGAATCGTATAAAGGTCTTAGATAAGGATCTACTTTTTCCTTCATATCCCCTGGTAAAAAGCCCAATCTTTCACCCGCTTCTACTGCTGGTCTTGATAAAATAATTCTTTCTATCTTCTTATCAAGCAATAACGTTAGACCCACTGCAACAGCCAAAAATGTTTTACCTGTTCCTGCGGGACCTGCTGATATAACGATATCACTTTGTCTTAAAGCCCTAACATATTCTTTTTGATTTTCTGATCTTGGAATAACAGATTTTTTAGGAGTTTTAATTATATCTGAAACATTCTTATTTTTTACTTTTTCTTCAATCATAAATTTATCTATTGAGGATATTATATCTTTTTTTTCTATACAGCCATTATTTATAAACTGGTTGGCTAAAAACTGAATAGCATTTTTTGTGATTTCATTTTGTTCTGGGGTTGATTTTATTAAAATAGAATTACCTCTAGAATATAGATTTGTATTGGTAATTTTTTCTAGTTCTTTTAGATTTTCATTAAATTCTCCAACCACACCCATTAACAAATCATTGTCTTGAAATATCACACTCAAAGAATTATTATCAGAATAGACAAATTTTAGCGTGGAATTAATTTTTTTAGAAGCTAGATTATTCAAATTTTAAGCTACCTTCTGTTTATAGTTTTCTTTTAGCAAACCAAATAAGCTATTTTGATTACTATTAATTATTTCTATCTGCACAACTTTTCCTATACAGTCAGTTTTGCCATCAAAAATTACAGATGTCATATGCTCTGTTCTGCCAAATAATTTGATTCCGTCTTTCATTTTATTTTCAACTAAAACATTAAGAGTTTTACCTTCTAAAGATTTATTTTTATTTATTTGGTTTTCGAATAATTTTTTTTGAATTATTTTCAACCTTTCTTTTGATTTTTTTTTATCAACTAACTCAAGATTGGCAGCAACTGTGCCTGGTCTTGGGCTAAATATAAAAGAATAAGAATTGGTAAATCTTATTTTTTCAATTAGCTCCATTGTGTATTGAAAATCATCATCTTTTTCCCCTGGGTAGCCAATAATAAAATCACTTGAAAACTCTATATTGTAATTAATCTTTTTTAACTTTTCATAAATTATTAAATATTCTTCAATAGTATGTTTTCTATTCATTAGTTTTAAAATTTTGTTTGATCCACTCTGTACCGGCAGGTGTACTAAGGGCATTAATTTGGCTGATTTTTTATAAACATCTATTAAATCGTCAGTCATATCTTTAGGGTGAGATGTGGTATATCTAATTCTCTTCAGCTCTTTAAAGCTTTCTAGCTCTAATAATAAATCAGATAGTCTAAACTCTCTATCTATATTTTTATAACTATATGCGTTAACATTTTGTCCTAAAAGAATAATTTCTTTAGCTCCACTTTGAACTATCTCTTTGGCCTCATTTATAATCTGATCAAATGGTCGAGAGTATTCAGGCCCACGCGTATATGGAACAACACAAAAATGACAAAACTTATCACAACCTTCTTGGATTGTTAAAAAAGAAGATACTTTGCTATCTTTGTTTTTAATTTTACTTAAATAATTAAATTTTGAAATCGTATCAAACTCTGTCTCTTCTTCTTTTTTCTTATTGTCTATATGTTTTTGTATAGTGTCATTAATTTTATGGTATGACTGCGGACCAATAACTATATCAATATATGGTTCCCTCTTTAACATCTCTTGATTTTCTGCTTGGGCTACACATCCTGCCACAATCACAATAGGTTTTTTTTTAGATCTAAAAATCTTTTTTACTCTGCCAATTTCATGATAAACCTTTTCTTTTGCTTTATCTCTTATGTGGCAGGTATTTAAAAGATAACAATTTGCATCTTCATAGCTATCTGTTTTTTCAAAACCTATTTTCTTTACCGTGTCAAATATACGATTAGAATCGTACTCGTTCATCTGACAGCCAAAGGTTTTGATAAATATTTTTTTTAACATTAGGTTAGGGTTTTTTTTTAACCCCATATAATTCTAACTTATGATCCACTAATCGATAGCCATACTTGTCTGCAATTTTTTCTTGTAGCTTTTCAATTTCCTCATCAACAAACTCTATAATTTTCCCTGACTTAACATCTATTAAATGGTCATGATGGCCTTCATTTAATTCTTCGTAACGTGCCTTTCCTCCCTTAAACTCATGCTTTGCTAAAATTCCAGATTCTTCAAATAATTTTACTGTTCTATAAACTGTTGCAATACTAATTTTTGAGTCAATTTTTGATACCCTATTATAAAGCTCATCTACATCAGGATGATCGTTTGACTCTGACATAATTTTAGCAATAATCTTTCTCTGATCTGTAAGCTTAACTCCTTTAGCTAAACACTTTTGTTCAATATTTTCTGACATAGTTAATTTTAACTTAAATAAATAGGATTAATCAAATTCTTTTTAATTTTATATTTTTCACATAATTGTGGTACATCTACATAATTATTGGTCTCAGATTCTTTAAAATCTTCAAAACTGAAGCAATAATAGTCAATTTTTTTAGTTAAAAACAAAGCTTTAATTGTTGATAAGGAGCTTCTAATACCCGCAAAGCTACCTGGTCCTCTATTAACGTAAATAGCACTTATGTCATCTAAAGAACTTTGGTTATTTTTTAAAAATTCATTAATTAAGATCATCAATTTTTCAAAATTCATTTTACTATTTTCATGACTACAAGTATAAATATTTTTGCTCACAATGAATGTTAAAAAAATTTTATTTCTAGCTGCATCTATTATTAAGTTATTCATTATTATATTATTATTTAGTTTTAACTCTAAAGCAGAAGAAAAGAATATCAAATATTATTCTGATGATAAAGGTATTCTCTCATTAATGTACCATAGATTTGATGAAAATAAATACCCCTCAACCAATATTCAAATGGACGTTTTCAAAAAACAAATCAAAATAATTAAAAGTTTAAAATACAATTTTTACGACCCTAAGGACTTGGAAAAAAATTTTCATACGCTAAAAATTGAGAAGAAAATACTTATCACTATAGATGATGCGTTCTCTTCATTTTATGAGGTTGCTTGGCCCTATTTGAAAAAAGAAAAGATTCCATTTATTCTTTTTGTTTCAACTGAATCTGTTGGGAAAAATGGATATATGACTTGGAATCAAATTAAAGAATTAGAAAAAGAAAATACTGTTCATATCGGTAATCATTCTCACACTCATGGCTATTTAGTGAATTTAAAAAATGATGACTTTATAAATGACATTGACACCGCATCTTCAATTTTTAAAAAAAGGTTAGGATATAATCCTATTTTTTTCTCTTATCCTTTTGGAGAATATAGTTCATTTATAAGAGAATATATTTCCAAAAATTTTAAGTTTTCTTTTGGTCAACATTCTGGGGTAATTGATATTAATAAAGATCCTTATGAGCTGCCCAGGTTTCCAATTAATGAAAAATATGGAGATCTAAAAAGATTTGAATTTTTAATTAATCTTTATCCTTTGCAATATAAAGTTTTATATCCAAGTGAAAAATATTTAACAAATAATAATAATCCTCCGAAATTTCTAGTAGAATTTTTTGATGAACAGAAAAACATAAATAATATTAATTGTTTTTCTGATGAGGGAAACAAGTGGGAAAAGTCTAATACCTATTTTAATCAAAACACATTAAATTTAAATTTTAGGGAAAAATTTGATTTTAGAAGAGGAAGAGTAAATTGTTCCCTTAATGATAATGGGGTGTGGAGATGGTTTGGAGTCCAATTCTCCATCAAACAAAATTAAATTAGACTCTCTAAATTAATATTTAAAGGCAATAACTTTGCGTCATCAAAATCTCTTAAGTTATTTTGTTTTATTATTTGCTGTAAAGTTTTGACATAATCTTTCCCGGTTTCTGCATATTTATCTAAATATTCAGTAAGAATCATGCTGTCCAGTTTTTTTCCTTTATCTCTTAATTCAGCCCTCGCACCTCTAAAATTTTTATAAGATGTGTGTGTATTCAAATTTCTTTGATAAGCTCTTACTGAGGCTTGTAGCACATTAAATTTCATTACTTTATGTGTACTTTCATCATCAGCTTCTGAAGGTTTTATTCCCTCACCAGACCAGGTCCATTGACCAAATAGTGCGTTACCTTCTTGTGCAAACCTTGATGTACCCCAACCCGTTTCTTTTGCTGCTTGTGCAATTGCCATCGAGACTGGAACTTCATCCATCCTAATCTTTAATATTGATAAATCTTTATCTAATACTCCATATTGTTTAAATTTTAAATTTAACCAAGTGTTTTCAGCTATTGTATTCTTGCTTTTATTTAAAATACTGAAAAGTTTTTTTCTATCTAGTCTAATATTATTATTTTCTTTAATAACTAACGGCAAAATAATTTGAATAAAAAAATCTTTTCTTTTTTTTGTATTTTCTATTTTTTTAATCTCAGCTGGTAATAGTGTCAGTGAAATTGGTTTAACTAGTTTATTTTTTCTTACATCTTCCAAAGTATAATTAGTTGATTTAAACAATTCTTCAATTGTTGCTGCACTTAACCTAACTGAGTCAGTAGGTTGCTCATCAAATATTAAAATATCTTCAAACAAAAATTTTCTATTAATTGCCTTGTCTGTTTTAACATCTTTTTTTTCTAATAATTTATTTAAATTATTTTTTGAATTGTTTTCAAAATCTTCAGAAATAAATCGTGTATTTTTTTTAAAATCAATAATTATTGGACCAATAAAAAAAAGGGATATTATTATTAAGCTTGACAAAAAAGTTCTAGATAAGCTTCCAATATTATTTTCTTCTTTTGCAATCTTTTTGTGACTTATTATAAAACCTTTTTTATTTAAATATTTTCTTATTTGATTAATAGAGAATAATTTTTTTTTCATAATTATATTGCAACAACCTCTTTTACCTCAGGCAAATAATGACACAAAAGGTTTTGGACTCCCTGTTTTAGTGTCATAGTTGAACTTGGGCATCCAGAACAACTTCCTTGTAATTCTACTTTGACAACTCCATCTTTAAACTCTTTAAATTTTATATCACCACCGTCTTTAGCAACAGCAGGTCTAATTTTTGTCTCTAAAATACTTATGATCTTTTTTTCTATTTCACTGTGCTCTTCCTTCTTCTCTTCAAATAATTCATTTGCAATTACAAATTCTTTACCTGTTAAATAGAAATCATTAATTAATGATATAACTATGTGTTTAATCTCTTCCCAGTTTATATCCTCGTTCTTATTAATCGATATAAAGTCTGCCCCCAAAAATACTCCTGTTACTCCATTTACTGACAAAAGATTTCTTACTAATTCACTGTCCGTATCTTCTTTTTTTGTTACCTCAAATGAACCACTATTAGACACATTTTTTCCCGGTAAAAACTTAAGTGAATTTGGATTAGGTGTTACTTCAGTTTGAATGAACATATTTTTATATATAGTAGTAAATGTCGAAATTTAAACTAATTAATATATTTTATTAAAAACCCACTAATTCTTTAATTTTTTTAATTTTTTTTGAGGCAATTTTGTCCGCTTTATCAGATCCTTCTAATAAAATTGTATCTAAGTATTTTTCATCATTTAATAATTTTTTAATTTCCTTTGAAATTGGCTCAATTTTTTCAGTTAATGCTTCTGATAATTTTTCTTTAAATTCAGAAAAATTTTTTCCACTAAATTCGCTTACAGAGATTTCTAAGTTTTGATTTTTTAAGCTTGAATAAATCCCCAATAAATTTTCTGCTTCTGGCCTTTTAGCTAAATCTTTAGCTTGTTCAGGTAATGGTAATGGGTCAGTTTTTGCTTTTTTTATTTTATTTAATATTTCATCTTTATTATCTGTAAGATTAATTCTACTTAAATCTGATGGGTCTGATTTGCTCATTTTTTTTATTCCATCTTTAAGACTCATTATTCTAGAAAATTGTTTTTGTATTAAAGGTTCTGGCACTTTCAAAAAATCTGATGCGTTAAAATCATTATTAAATTTTTGTGCAATATCTCTACAGAGTTCTAAATGTTGTTTTTGATCACCCCCAACTGGAACATGAGTGGCATCATAGAGTAAAATATCTGCTGCCATTAAAACTGGATAGGAATAAAGACCAATGCTTGCTTTCTCCTTATCTTTCCCTGCTTTTTCTTTGAATTGCGTCATTCTATTAAGCCAACCTATTCTTGTAACGCAGCTTAAAATCCATGCAGCCTCAGAATGTGCTGAAACCATTGATTGATTAAAGATTATACTTTGAGCTGGATCAATTCCACATGCAATAAATGTAGCTGCCGTTTCTCTTATATTTTTTTTTAATTCTTTAGGGTCTTGTTTAACCGTTATTGCATGAAGATCTACGACACAAAAAATGCATTGATTTTCTTTTTCATTTTGAAGATTTACAAAATTCTTAATTGCACCAAGATAATTGCCTAGATGAAGGTTTCCTGTTGGTTGAACTCCTGAAAAAATTTTTTTACTCATGCTAGTAGTTTAAATTAATATCACTTCTTTTAAAAGCCTTGATTGAAATTGCAATCAAAAGATAAAATATTAATCCCAATATAACTGCACCAACTAGATAGATAGCTTTGAAGTTTGCTTGATATAAAAAATTGTCATTAAAAAAATAAATTATATAATCAAAAAATAATCCCATTAATACTGAGGCTATTAAAATTTTAAAAAACCTATCTATAAAAACCAAATTAAAGCTGAATAGGTTTTTTTTTTTTAGAAAAACAAACAGCAAAATAGCATTAAACCATGATGATGTTGTCGTTGCTATTGGTATAATCAAAAATCCGATTTCTTTAAAAAAAATAATACTGATAAAAACATTCAACAAAACAGACATTAAAGAAATATAAAAAGGTATTTTTGTATTATGGCGTGCGAAAAAAAAAGCAGAAAAAACTTTAATAAGAGAAAATGCTGGTAATCCGATTGCAAAATAAAATAAAGCCTTTGCTGAGTTTTTAACGCTTAATTCGTCAAATGAACCATATCCAAATAATGAAGAAATAATTTCTTCAGATGCAATAAGTAATGCTGTTGCTGCTGGTATACTTAAAAACAAGCTTAGCTCTAAAGCTTTATTTTGAATCAAATTTATTTTTTCTTTCTTTTGACTTTTAACATATTTAGACAGTTGAGGTAAAATAACTGTCCCAATAGCAATTCCAGCTATAGCTAAATTTATTTGATAAACTCTATCTGCGTAATAAAGATACGAAACTGCACTAGCTTGAAACGATGCAATAATTGTACCTATTAAAATGTTTATTTGAGTAACACCAGAAGAAAAAATACTAGGAAGTAATTTTCTAAAAAATATTTTAATTTTATCATCAATTTTAAATGAAAACTTTATTTTAGGAGAAAAGTACTTTTTTACGAAAAAATATAAAAAAATAAACTGTAAGACACCTGAGGCGGTTACAGCATAAGATAAGTAATATACCAATTCATCATTTAAAACTTTTCCAAATAATAAAACTCCAATTAAAAGAATATTTAAGATAATGGGTGTTGCTGATGCTATAGCAAATTTATTGTGTGTATTTAAAATAGCAGAAAAAAAAGATGCTAAACTTATAAACAATAAAAAAGGGAAGGTAATTCTTGTAAGAGTTATAGCTAATTCCATTTTTGGTAAATCCCCTTCAAACCCTGGTGCAATCAGAAATACAAATAATGGCATTAGTATTTCAATTATGATAACTAAAAAGAATAATCCTAAAATAAGTAAATTAAAAATATTATTAGCAAAATTATCTGACTGTTTTTTCTTGTTTAATAGAGACGAATAGCTTGGCACAAATGCAGCATTAAAAGTTCCTTCTGAGAATAATCTTCTAAATGTATTGGGTATTCTAAATGCAACGAAGAAAGCATCAGCCAAAGGTCCTGCACCAAGAAACACTGCTATCAATATGTCTCTTACATAGCCTAACAATCTACTTATTATTGTAAAAAAGCTAAATGTGCTTGTTGACTTAATAAGGTTCATAAATCATATTAGTCATAAATTAGCTCCATTTGTATATCTAATTACCATAAATGAAAAAAACTAAAATAGACCATTATACTGATAAAGAAGCTTTAGAATTCCATACCAAGAATAAACCTGGAAAAATTGAGATAAATTCTTCAAAGCCAATGACAACTAAAAGAGATTTGGCATTAGCTTATTCTCCAGGTGTAGCCGTTCCAGTTCGGGCTATTTATGATAATCCAGAAACCGCCTACGATTATACTTCTAAAGGAAATCTAGTTGCAGTGATAAGTAATGGCTCTGCAATTCTAGGTATGGGTAATTTAGGTGCATTAGCTTCAAAACCTGTGATGGAAGGAAAAGCAGTCTTGTTCAAAAGATTTGCAGATATAGACTCGATAGATTTAGAAATTGATTCCCAAGATGCAGACGAAATTATTAATAGTATTAAAAATTTTGCATGTAGCTTTGGTGGAATTAATTTAGAAGATATAGCTGCCCCTGATTGTTTTATTATTGAAGAAAAATTAAAAGAACTTTTAGATATCCCAGTTTTTCATGATGATCAACATGGTACAGCCATAATAACCACTGCAGCATTACTCAATGCTTTAGATATCAGTGGAAAATCAATAAAAGATATTAAGATTGTTGTTAATGGTGCTGGCGCTTCTGCAATTGCTTGTACAAACTTATTTAAAAATAGTGGTGTTCCCAATGAAAATGTAACTATGCTCGATCGAAAGGGAGTAGTTTATAGAGGAAGAACAGAGGGCATGGACCAATGGAAGTCTGCTCATGCAATTGATACAAAAAATAGAACTTTGGAAGAAGCTATCAACGGTGCAGATGTATTCTTAGGATTGTCTGCAAAGGGAGTGTTAAAAAAAGAGCTAGTAAAAACTATGGCAAAGAACCCAATAATTTTTGCTTGTGCTAATCCAGACCCAGAAATAACTCCTGAAGAAATAATGGAAGTTAGAGATGATGCTATTATAGCAACAGGAAGATCTGATTACCCTAATCAAGTAAATAACTTAATTGGTTTTCCTTACATCTTCAGAGGAGCCTTGGATGTAAGGGCTACTACAATTAATGAAGAAATGAAAGTGGCCGCTGCAAACGCAATTGCAAAATTAGCACGAGAAGATGTTCCTGATGAAGTTGTTGCAGCAATGGGTGGTGATCGTCCCAAATATGGTAAAGACTATATAATTCCATCCACTTTTGACCCGAGGTTAATTAGTGTAATTCCCGCAGCTGTTGCAAAAGCTGCGATGGATAGTGGTGTTGCAAAGAAAAAAATAGAAGATTTTGAAATTTATAAAGATCAGCTTAAACAAAGACTAGATCCTTCAGTAACTATCATGCAAGGTATCAATTCTCATATTAAAAAAAACCTAAAGAAAATTGTTTTTGCAGATGGAGAGGATGAAAATACTCTTAAAGCTGCAATTGCATTTAAAAACTCTAAGCTAGGTATTCCAATCTTAGTTGGTAAAAAAGAAAAGATTAAAGAAAGAATAAAAGAAATTGGCTACAATGAAAATTTTGATATTGAAATAGTAAATTCTCAGGACTCTGAAAAAAGAGAAAAATACGTAAGTTATTTGTTTAAAAAAATGCAAAGAGAACAAGGTCTTTTAGAAAGAGACTGCGATAGGCTTGTAAGAAATGATAGAGTAATATGGGCATCTTGTATGGTCGCATGTGGGGATGCAGATGGTGCGGTTACTGGAAACACTAGAAGATTTGGTGCATCTTTAGATAAAGTTACACAAGTAATTGATCCAAGACCTGGTGAAATAATGTTTGGTTTGAATATGGTTGTTGCAAAAGGAAAAACTATTTTTGTAGGGGACACTAGTGTTAACGAATATCCAAGCTCAGAAGAGCTTGCTGAAATTGCCGTATCAGCTGCAAGAGTGGTTAAGCTATTTGGTTTTGTTCCAAAAGTTGCTTTTGTTTCTCATTCAACTTTTGGTCAACCTCTAACAAGTAGAACAAAACATATAAAAAAAGCAGTTGAAATCTTAAAAGATAAAAATGTAGATTTTGATTTTGATGGAGATATGCAACCTGATGTTGCTCTTAATGTTGAGTATAAAGAGCTTTATCCTTTTTCAAGTATTGTTGGAAATGCAAATATTTTAATAATGCCAGGACAGCACAGTGCCGCCATTTCATACAAAATGATGAAAAGCTTAGGTAATACAAAAGTGATTGGACCCCTGCTAATTGGTTTGGGTCAGCCGATTGAAATAGCACCTTTGAGATCTTCTACATCAGAAATCATAAACTTAGCTTCTGTTGCTGCCTACTCTGCTGATGTAATTAAATATAAAAAGAATTAATTCTTTTGAATTCTCAAGTCTTCAACTAAAACAATACTTGCTATAACTTCCTCAACATCAAGTATCTCTTTTGCTTCACTTATTACTTCTTTTCTCTCGTTTCCTGTTAGAGAAATTCCATAAATAAATATTTTTTTCTTATAAGTATCTATTTGATAATTTGTTGCCTTAACTTTTTTATTAAATATTAGAGCCGTACGCAATTGAGAGGTTATCAATAAATCTTTGGCTGATTGTTGAAAATTAAAATCTTCTTTTAACTTAATATCATTTTTAACTGATCTAGCCCCTTTAGTTTCCCATGCTAATTTTGTAATTTGAAGTTTTTCCTCAGGATTATCAACTTTTCCTGTTAAAAAAATCCTACCATCTAAAACTTTTGTGCTTACAGATAATAAGTGGCTCTTATCTCTTAATAATAATCTTGCTGTTAAGTTTTTTTGCATTACAGAGTCATCAATTTGAGTTCCTAAAGATCTTGGATCGAAAGCAATACTAACACCCGTTCCAAAAACACCTTTTGAACTTATTCCAACACATCCTGTGGAAATTAAAAAAATTAAGCTTATTAATATAATTCTATTTTTCATTTTTTAACTTTAAACAATAATTGTAAATTTCTTTTTTAGGCACATTGGTATTTTGGCTTATTAAATCAGTAATATCTTTAATGCTTAATTTTTTAATCATTTTTTGAATATTTTTTTTATCAGATTCTTTTAAAATTATCGAAGAGTTTTTTTCCTTAAGTTTTTCAGAAATAACAATAGTTAGCTCTCCTTTTGGATCAGATTTAAAAGGCTCCAAGTCGTCTATATCTGATCTAATATATTCCTCATAAAATTTTGTCATTTCTCTACATATTAAAATTTTTCTTCCTAAAAAATAATGCTTAATATTTTCTATAGATTTATTGAATTTTCGAGGGGAAATGAAAAAAACAATACAGCTATTTAGATTTGCTAGTTTTTCAAAATCCTCTTTTAATTTATTATTTTTTTCAGGAAAAAATCCGTAGAAAAAATATTTTTCATTAAAACCACTAATGGAGACAGCAGTTGAAACAGCTGATGCACCAGATATTGGAAAAACATTAATATTATTTGCCACACACTCATTAATCAATATTGCTCCAGGATCAGAAACTGATGGGGTTCCCGCATCTGAAATTAGTGACACAACACATTCTGATTTTAAAATATCTATTATTTTTGATAGATTTTTTTTTTCATTAAATTTATGATTTGAAATTAGCTTTGACTTAATTTCATACCTATCCAATAAGTTTTTTGAAGTACGGGTATCTTCACATAGTATATAATCTGATTTTTTTAAGATGTCCAGGGCCCTTAAAGTAATATCGCTTAGATTTCCAATTGGAGTAGCAACAATATATAGACCACTTTTCACTTTATTATTTTTATTTTCAGTGTGTAGAATCATCACAATATAATCGTTATAATAATAACATTAAAATGAAGAAAATTATTAAAATTATATTACTTTTAGCTTTAACTTTTTTAATTTCAATAGGACATGTCTTTGCTGTTGAAAAAATTAAGATTGGATTACTTGTTCCATTAACAGGTAAAAATTCTGAAATTGGTCAATCAATAATCAAGTCTACAAGGCTAGCTATTAATAAAATAAACAACCCATCAATTGAAATTATTCCTAGAGATACTCAATCAAATCAAAAAGACACCTTAAAGGCAGCAAAAGAATTAGCTGAACTTGGTATAAAAATAATTATTGGGCCAGTATTTAATGAAAATTTAATTTATCTTGATGAATTAGCAGATGTAACTTTTTTATCATTAACAAACAAAGATGATAATTTCTCAAAAAATGTTATTAATGCAGGCATCAATGCTACCTCACAATTAAACACCATTAAGAAATTTCTAGAGTTAAGTGAAATAAAAAAAACTATTTTTTTGACTCCAGACGTAAATGACCAAAATGAAATTAAGAAAGCTATTTCTGCTTCCAAAATAAAAATAATAAAAAATTATACTTATAATACTGACCCTACTAAGCTTACTCAACAAATTGAAAAGATTACGCGTTACGATATAAGAAAACAAAATCTTGAGGACGAAATAGTCAGATTAGAAAAATCAAATCAAAGTAATAAAGAACAATTAATTGAGAGATTAAAGAAAAGAGATACTCTTGGTGGTGTAAAATTTAATTCTATAATAATTGCAGATTTTGATGAAAGTTTAAAAAGTGTTACAACTTCTTTATTATATACGGACATATCACCTAAAAAAAAATATTTCATAACCCTCAATCAATGGTTTGATAGATCTCTGCTTGAAGAAGCTAGCGTACAACCACTATATTTTCCTTCTATAAATAAAAAAAATTATGAGTCTTTTTCAGTAGAATATTATGAAAAATTTAATCAATATCCAAATCAATTATCCTTCTTGAGTTTTGATTTAGTCGGGCTAGTTTATTACTTAATACTTCAAAATAATTCGATTGTAGATAAAGAGATATTCACTAAAAAAACTTTATTCAAAGGAAAGGTTGGAATTTTTGAAATAAAGAAGAATAAAATTAATCATATTCTTAATTTTTATAAAGTTGAAAATGGTGAGTTTAAAAAAATTTTTTAATTTTTTTAAAAGCTTTAAACCGGTGATCCATTTTATATTTTTGTAGTGGCTTCATTTCACCAAAAGTAATTTTTTTTCCTTTTGGTATAAAGATAGGATCATAACCGAATCCATTTTCTCCTTTCATCGAAGATGAAATGTGTCCCTCAACTTTTCCTAAAGAACTTATTGTTTTTTGATTGGGTCCATAAATAGTTAAGGCACAAATAAATCTAGCTTTAATTTTTTTGGTTTTCCAATTTTTATTTTTTTTATCCAATTCTTTAAAAACTCTATTCATTGCCTTAATAAAATTTCCCCTTTTTCCACCCCATCTAGCTGAATAGATTCCTGGATTTCCCTCTAAAATATCAATCTCCAAGCCTGAGTCATCTGACAAGCAAATCATTTTCGATTTTTTAGAAAAATATCTAGCTTTGATTAAAGAATTTTCCTTAAAAGTTCTGCCATTTTCAGCTGGACTTTTAATTTTAAAATCAGCTGTCGAATAAATTTCAAGGCTTTTAGGCAATAAACCCCTAATTTCCTTTAATTTTCCACTATTATTTGTTCCTACTAATATTTTTGTAATTTTTTTCATTAGTATCTAGCAATTATAAAATTTCATACCATATAAGTCTCAATGGAAAAAGATCAAAACACTAATTCTGAGACTCAAAATAACGAAGCTGAAGAAGTTAAAGTAGAGGAATTAAATAGTGATGCTCAACTTGATACTTCGGAAAGAAACGAGCCCCCAAAAGAGATTACTCCTGAGGAAAAAATTTTAGAACTAGAAGACAAATTAGCTAGAGCTTTTGCTGAAATGGAAAACCAAAGAAGAAGATTTGAAAAAGAAAGAGAAGACGCTTTTAATTATGGTGGTTTTTCTTTTGCAAAAGAAACCTTAAATTTAATTGATAATTTGGAAAGATCAAAACAGATATTAGAAAATGATGAGGCATTAAAAAACTCCGAGACATTAAAAAAAACTTTAGAACATTTTGATATTATAATTAAAGATATGATTTCTATTTTATCCAAAAATGGAATTAACCCTATAGATTCAGTTGGTAAAAAACTTGATCCAAATTTTCATCAAGCAATGATGGAGATTGATGATGATCAAAAAGAACCTGGAACAATTATTCAAGAAATTCAAAAAGGCTTTATGATGAAAGACAGATTGCTTAGACCCTCTCTAGTAGGAGTTTCAAAGAAAGCTGAAAATAAAGAAGAAAAAAGTGAGGAAAATAAAGAGAATTCAGACAATTTATAATATTTGTCAGAACTTGTAGATTAAAAATTAACACTTATATGAAGGATAGGATTTAAATTATGAGCAAAATTATAGGAATAGATTTAGGAACAACAAATTCATGTGTGTCTATCATGGAAGGTAGTCAACCCAAAGTTTTAGAAAATGCAGAAGGTGCAAGAACAACCCCTTCAGTTGTTGCTTTTACCGATGATGGAGAAAAACTTGTTGGACAGCCCGCCAAGAGACAAGCTGTAACCAATCCTGAAAATACTATATTTGCTGTAAAAAGATTAATTGGAAGAAATTTTGAAGACCCTACAGTAAAAAAAGATATTGCAGCAGCTCCTTTTAAAATAGTTAATTCAGAAAAAGGTGATGCTTGGATTGAAGCAAAAGGTGAAAAATATTCTCCTTCACAAATATCAGCATTTATTCTGATAAAAATGAAGGAAACAGCTGAAAAGTATTTAGGACAAGCGGTAACTAAAGCGGTAATAACCGTTCCTGCCTACTTTAATGATGCTCAAAGACAAGCTACAAAAGATGCTGGTAAAATTGCAGGATTAGAAGTTTTAAGAATTATAAACGAACCTACTGCTGCCTCTCTGGCATATGGTTTGGATAAAAAAAAAGAAAATAAAAAAATTGCTGTATACGATTTAGGCGGTGGAACTTTTGATGTATCTATTCTTGAATTGGGCGATGGTGTATTTGAAGTTAAGTCTACTAATGGTGATACATTTTTAGGTGGAGAAGATTTTGATAACACAATTGTTGATTATTTAATTGGAGAATTTAAAAAAGATAATGGTATAGATTTAAGAACTGACAAGTTAGCCCTTCAAAGATTGAAAGAGGCTGCTGAGAAAGCAAAAATTGAGCTTTCTTCTGCTGAACAAACAGATGTTAATTTACCATTTATAACTGCAGATAAAACGGGTCCAAAGCACATTAACTTAAAAATGACTAGAGCAAAATTAGAAGCTTTGGTTGAAGACTTAATTTCAAGAACATTACCACCTTGTAAAACAGCACTTAAAGATGCGGGTCTTACCGCAAATGAAATTGATGAAGTTGTAATGGTTGGTGGTATGACAAGAATGCCAAGAGTTTTGGCTGAAGTTAAAAACTTTTTTGGAAAAGAACCTAATAAAAGTGTAAATCCAGATGAAGTTGTTGCGATGGGCGCTGCAATTCAAGCTGGTGTGCTTCAAGGAGATGTTAAAGATGTTTTACTTTTAGATGTAACACCTTTATCACTTGGAATTGAAACACTAGGTGGAGTTTCAACAAAATTAATTGAAAAAAATACAACAATTCCTACAAAAAAAAGCCAGGTTTTTTCTACAGCTGATGATAATCAGCCTGCTGTATCAATAAGAGTTCTTCAAGGTGAAAGGGAAATGGCCTCTGACAATAAAATGTTAGGAAATTTTGAATTAGTTGGTATTGCACCAGCTGCAAGAGGAATACCTCAAATTGAAGTAACTTTTGATATTGATGCAAATGGAATTGTTAGTGTTTCTGCAAAAGACAAGGGAACTGGAAAAGAACAAAAAATTCAAATCCAAGCTTCTGGCGGTTTAAGTGATGAAGAGATTGAAAAAATGGTTAAAGATGCAGAAGCAAACAAGGATGAAGATAAAAAGAAAAGGGAGTCGGTAGATGCAAGAAATCAAGCTGACACTTTAATTCATTCAACAGAAAAAAATTTAAAAGAGCATGGGGCTAAAGTTTCAGATGCAGACAAGAAAGCGATAGAAGATGCTTCATCTGCCTTGAAAGAAGTAATTAAAGGGACTGATATAGAAGATATTAAAAAAAAAACAGAAACCCTAGTTCAAGCTTCTATGAAATTAGGTGAAGCGATTTATAAGTCTCAAGAAAAAAAAGAAGGTTCGTCCAAAGAAGGTGATAAAAATAATGAAGAAAAAAAAGACGATAATGTAGTTGATGCAGACTTTGAAGAGGTAAAAGAAGAAGGTAAAGAAGAAGAAGTAAAAAAAGATACAAAAGAAGAAGGTAAAGAAAAAAGCGCTTAAGACTTAAAACAACTATCATCTTAAAGTAACTTATGGCTAAAAGAGATTTTTATGACGTCTTAGGTGTTAGCAAAAATGCAAGCCCTGAAGAGTTAAAGTCTGCGTACAGAAAACTAGCAATAAAACATCATCCTGATAAAAACCCTGGCGATAAAACGTCTGAAGATAAGTTCAAAGAAGCAGGTGAAGCATACGGTATTCTTTCGGATCAGGAAAAGAAGCAAAACTACGATAATTTTGGTCATGCTGCTTTTGAGGGCGGCGGAGGTGGAAGACAAAGCGGTGGCTTTGGTGGTGCTGACTTTTCAGATATTTTTGAAGATTTTTTTGGTGATTTTGGTGGAGGTGGAAGATCAAGAGGGAGAAGCACAAATAACAGGGGTTCTGACTTAAGGTATGATTTATCAATTACTCTTGAAGAAGCATATGGGGGGAAAAAACAAGATATAAAATTTTCAACAACAGAAAAATGCACTACTTGCAAAGGAAATGGTTCGAAGCCTGGCCACTCTCCTGATAGATGCACAGTTTGTGGCGGGAATGGCAAAGTAAGATCTAATCAAGGTTTTTTTACTGTTCAACAAACCTGTTCTCAGTGTGCTGGAACTGGTGAGGAAATTACCAATCCATGTACTGAATGTAATGGTCAAGGTAACAAACAAGCTTCAAAAAAAATATCAGTAACCATACCAAAAGGTGTTGATGATGGAACAAGAATAAGATTAGCGGGCAAAGGTGAGGCTGGTTCCAAAGGTGGGGCTAGTGGAGACTTGTATCTATTTATTAATGTCCACACTCACGATCTATTCAAAAGATCAGATGAAAATTTATTTTTTGAATTTCCTATTTCTATAGCTGATGCTGCATTAGGTACTACAATTGAAATACCAACAATTGACGGTGGAAGAGCAAAAATTAAAATACCAGATGGTACTCAAAATGGAAAACAGTTTAGATTAAAAGGAAAAGGAATGCCTTATATACGTGGCAGTGGAAATGGTGATCTTTATGTTCAAATAAATACTGAAGTTCCTATCTCATTAAATAAAGAACAAAAAGAGTTACTTGAAAAATTTAAAAAAATAGAAAACGAGAAATCAAATCCAAGTATTAAAAAATTCTTTCAAAAAGCTAAAAGTTTTTGGAAAAACTAAAAGACTAATTAGTTAAAAAAGGTTAATATTTTCCTAGATGAAAAAAATTAATTTAGCGATATCAGGTTGCCTAGGTAGAATGGGTCAGCAAATTATTAAATCTTCTAGATCTAATAAAAGCTTTAAATTAGTAACTCTTACAGAAAATAAAATTGTTAATAAAAAAATAGCTGGAATTAAACTTAATTTAAATACAGATCAGGCTTTTAAAAAAGCTGATATAATAATAGATTTTACTGTTCCTAATTGTACTCTCGATATTCTTAAAATTGCCTCTAAATTAAAAAAAAGAGTAGTAATTGGAACAACGGGCTTTACCCAAAAAGAAGAGGCTTTAATTAAAAATTTTTCAAAAAAAATTCCCATATTAAAAGCAGGCAATATGAGCTTGGGTGTTAATTTGTTAATGTATTTAACTGAAATAGCTTCAAAATCACTAAATGAGGAATATTTAAGTAAAGTATTTGAAGTTCATCATAAACATAAAAAAGATTATCCTTCAGGGACCGCCTTAATGCTTGGAAAGGGTATTGCCAATGGAAAAAATAAAAATCTTTACAATTTAATTGGTAAAAAATTTTTAAATAAAAAATTTTTTCCGTATGCAAAAAAAATTAATTTTAACTCAATTAGAAAAGGTGAAATAGTTGGTGAGCATGAAGTGGCATTTTCTAGTGGTAAGGAAATAATAAGATTAAATCATGAAGCATTTGATAGAGCTCTATACTCAGATGGTGCTTTAACTGCTGCAAAATGGCTTATGAATAAAAAGCCTGGACTTTATTCAATGAGAGATTTATTGAATTTTGAATAATGGATGAAAAAGAAAAATCAAAAAAAATACTCAAAATTTTAAATAAAATTTATCCAACAACCCCTATTCCTCTAGATCATAGAAACAAATTCACCCTTTTAATATCAGTTCTTTTATCAGCACAGTGTACTGATTTAAATGTCAACAATATAACTAAGAGTATATATCCAAAATATTATAAACCTGAGCATTTTGTAAAATTGGGTAGAAAAAAAATTGAAAAATTAATCAAAAGTATCGGCATCTTTCGAGTTAAAGCAAAAAGCATTTATTTAATGTCTAAACTTCTTTTGGAAAGGCATGGTGGCAAAGTACCTAAAAGCTTCGAGGACCTTGAAAATCTGCCTGGTGTGGGCCATAAAACAGCAAGTGTGGTCATGTCTCAAGGTTTTGGTGTACCTGCATTTGCAGTGGACACTCACATTCATAGATTAGCTCAAAGATGGGGTTTAACAAATGGCAAGAATGTTATTCAAACAGAGAATGATCTAAAAAGATTATTTCCTGAAAAAACATGGAGTAAGTTACATTTACAAATAATTTATTATGGAAGAGAGTTTTGTAAAGCCAGAGAGTGTTATGGTTTGACTTGTAAAATTTGCACGACTTGTTATCCTAATAGAAAAAATCCAATTAAAATAAAAAAAGCTTAATATGAAAATTCTAGGAATTGGGAATGCAATTGTTGATGTTATATGTAAAGTAAATGATCAGTATTTAGTGAAAAATGGGTTAACCAAAAGTACCATGAAGCTGGTAAATGAAGATGAATTCAAAAAACTTTTATCGACTCTAAAAATTGAAGAAACAGTATCTGGTGGATCTGTTGCAAATTCGATTGTTGGCCTATCTCAATTAGGAAATGATGTTGGGTTTATTGGCAAAATTAATGCTGACGATCTGGGTCAAAAATATGAAGAAGGACTAATTAAAGAAAAAGTAGAATATTTTTATCACAAGAAAAAAGAAGTTTTACCAACTGGGACCTGCTTGATTTTGATTACACCTGATGCAGAAAGAACAATGGTGACATTCTTGGGGGTGGCTGGAAAAATTAGTAAAAACGATATTGATGAAAAAGCTATAGAACAAAGTAAAATAATATTTCTTGAAGGATATCTTTGGGATAAAGGTGAACCAAAGTCTGCTTTTGATAAAGCAATGTCACTCTCTCATAAAAAAGCAATGTCTTTATCAGATCAATTTTGTGTAGAGCGGCACAAAGATGATTTTTTAAATTTAGTTAAAAATAGACTTGATATTACCTTTGCTAATGAACAAGAAATTAAATCATTAATAAATGCAAATAATTTTGAAGACGTAATTGCATTTGGTAAGGAATTGGGAAAAATACTAGTTGTCACTCGTGGGGCAGAAGGAAGTATTGCCATAAAGAATAATGAAGTAATAGAATGTAAAAGTAGAAAAGATTTACAAATTGTAGATTTGACTGGAGCCGGAGATTTATTTGCTGCAGGGTTTCTTCATGGCTTTATAAATGGTTTTTCAACAAAAGAGAGTCTTGAAAAAGGTACTGAAATGTCGTCTAAAATAATTCAAAAAGTTGGAGCTAGACTGAATTAATCTTAATTTTACTCAATAAAATAACCATTTTTTTGACTTAATATAAAATCTTCGTCGTGAAACTTGTTAGTTATTTTTTTTCTAAGTCTATAAATATGAGTTTCAACGGTGTGTGTTTCCATATCGGGGGAATAGCCCCAAATATTTTTTTGTAAATCTAAAACATCACAATTTTTCTTTTTGTCTTTTAAATATAGAATAATCTCAATTTCTTTTTCAGTTAACTTTAAACTTAATTCATTTTTTAAAAAAAACTTAGAATTTAAATTTAACTCGTAGCCTTTTATATTAACTTTTGATTGTTGATTAAATTTTAATTTAATAAATTGAATATTTATTAGTTCTATCAACTTACGAAGAGGCAAAGGAAAAATATTAAAATTTAATAAATTTTTCTCAGTTATTGATTTATTTAATAATAATTTGTCACTAGATTTTGAAATAAATAAAGAGTTTTTTATATCTAAATTGGAATTTTTAATAAAATCATATTCATCTTCACATCTTACAACTATGAAAGATAAATTTTTTTTAATCTCATCCAAGATCTCATATAGTGTGTTATGATTAATTATAATGAGATTTTGCTTAAACATATTTAATGTAGACAATGATAATTCATGTAAGAAATAAAAACAGCCTTATAATTGACGATTTTACACTTAAATGCTGTATTGGAAAAAATGGCTTAAATTCAAATAAAAGGGAGGGTGATTTATCTACACCAAAAGGTTCTTTTAAATTAAAAAGATTATATTTTAGGAAAGATAGAGTTGGAGTTCCTAAGTGCAAGATTAGGAAAAAAATTATTACCAAAAATATGGGATGGTGTGATGATTCAAATAACAAAAAATATAATAGTGAAATTATTATTTCTAAAAAAAATAAAGAAAAGTTCTATAGAGATGATTTTAAATATGATTATTTAATAACAATTAATCACAATAATAAAAAAATACCTTTTAAGGGTAGTGCTATTTTTATTCACTTAACAGAAAATTATAAACCAACAGCTGGTTGTATAGCTCTTAAAAAAAGTGATTTTGAAATTTTATTAAAACTAATTGATCAAAATACTAAATTAAAAATTGATTAATCTCTTTTACCAAAAATCTTAGAGCCTATTCTTAAATACGTTGCGTTGTTTCTAGCTGCGTCTAGATAATCTTCTGACATTCCCATACTCAAGTCTTTCAATTGTAAGGTCTTATTAATCATATTCATTTCTATAAAGTGTTTATTTGCATTATAATTTTTGGGAGGAATACACATAGTGCCTACCACATTTAAATTTAATTTTTGACAATATTTTAAAAGATTTTCAGCTGCATGTTTGTCTATGCCTGATTTTTGTTCTTCACTTCCAATATTTACTTGAATAAAAATTTTTATTTTTTTATTTTGTTTAGCCTGCTCATCTGCTATTTTTTTAGCTAATTTTTCATTATCCACTGAATGAATATAGTCAAAAACTTTCACGGCTAATTTTACTTTATTGGTTTGAAGTTTGCCTATTAAGTGTATCCTAATGTGCTTATTTTGAGTTTTAATATCTGTCCATTTATTTATAGCTTCTTGAACCTTATTTTCTCCATAATCTAAATGCCCATGTTCAATCAATGGTAAAATTTTATCAATATCAAAAGTCTTTGAAACTGCAATAATTTTAGGTATTTCATTATTGTCTAAATCGACTATTTTAGATTTTAGTTGATTTTCTATATTAATCAAATTTTGAACTGTATTATGCATAATTACCTTCCAAGAAAGTATCACTTTATAAGCAATTTTGATAAAAATCATATAGATAATCAAACCTCAGATACTGCAATAATTTTCAGAAACTATACTAAAAAAATAGACTTAGATTTAATTTTAAAGATTAAAAATTACTGCAAAAAACGTAAAATTAAATTTCTCATCTCAAACAATATTAAATTAGCAATAAATCTAAATTTAGATGGTGCCTATATTCCCTCTTTTAATACATCTACGAGACATCTTAACTATACGAGAAGTAATAAATTTATTTTAGTTGGATCATCACACAATTTGAAAGAAATAAGGATGAAAGAACTTCAAAATGTACAAGCAATTTTTTTATCATCTTTATTCAAAAAAAATAAAAATTATCTTGGAGTTAGAAAATTTAAATTGCTGTCTTGTTTAACAAGAATAAAAATAATTGCCTTGGGGGGAATTTCAAACAATAATCAAAAACAGTTAAAGTTAATAAATTGCTTCGGTTTTGCAGGAATTTCTTTTTTTAATAAATAAATTTACCTGAATAAAAAAAGGCCCCTTAAAAGGGGCCTTTCAAATCTTTGTGATTTAAATTTAATTAAAACGCAAATGATAATCCCATTTCGTAACCTTCTCTGTCTATATCAGCGTCATAACCAACGTTATCAACGTCATTCATAGCACCAGCAAATGTCATTGATCCCATAGTGTAAGACCAAGAAATTCCTGAAGACTCCATGTCATCAGTATCTGTTTGAGAATCAAATACAGCTTCATTGTAAGCTACTGAGAAGTTATCAGTTATAGCATAACTAACACCCATCATAGTAACTTCAACATCTGAACTTGCAGTTGCATGATCTTGCTCTGATTGTTGAACACCAAGAGTAACTGGACCATATGCATATTTGATGTACATAGTAGAGTCATCAATTTGAGTTCCTGTTGTTTCTTCAGTATCACCTTTAGCATAACCAACTGTTAAACCCTCAACCATTTCTGGTGAGTAAGCAAGAGCGAAGTCATTGTAAGAAACATCTGTTGTTGCATCTGATGCATTTACATAAGCTGCAGTAACTGTAAGTCCAGCAAATGATGGTGATGTGTAGATAAACATATTATCGTTAGCTGCACCATTAATCATTTGAGCGTCACCGCCTGTTATAACATCCCAAGACTCTTCGTAAGCATTAGGTGTAACATCATCAACAGCACTTAGTGCACTTGATGAACCATGTCCGCCAAATACTAAAGTTCCAGCATCACCCATTGCAATACTAATTGAATGATCATCTTCTGCACCACCATCAATTTCCATTTTAGTAGTTATAGTCCAACCGTTATCTAATTCACCAGTTCCAGTAAAGTTAAGACTATCACCCATAGTCCAACCGTTTCCTGTATGTGCTCCAATAACGCTTCCTGTTTCGTTTAAAGTAATTGCCGCACCACCACTAACACTTAGTTCTGCAGCAAAAGCTGAAGAAGCAATAAGAGAAGTACCTAATGCAGTCAAACCTATCATTTTTAGTTTGTTCATTTTATTTCCTTGTTTGTTAATTAATGTTTAATATTAAACACTCAAGAAATAGCATTTAATTCCAAAAAATATTAATAATTAAGATCTTTTTATCAAATTATCAAAAGCTGTTGTATATTTACATCACCTAATTTTAGTTGATTTTGCTATATTTTTGTCAAAATTTGCATTAAATTGTATATAATTCACCTAATTCAAAAATAAATAATGATTAATTTGAAAAATTCTAAAATATTAGCTGTTTTGCTATTAATTACTTTCGGATTTAATTCCTGCATTAAGCTGCCAGGAGGTGATGCTAGAAAAAATCCACCTGATCCGAAATTGAGAGTTCAAAAAAATCTTGAAGAAGGAAGAGGTATCCAATTTGGCACTGGTAAAAAAGGTGGAACTGGAAATTTCGAATTTTCTAGCTCTAATGAATTATGGAGAGCTTCCCTTGATACAATTGATTTTATGCCTTTAGCTTCTGTTAATTATGGTGGTGGGATTATTGTTACTGATTGGTATTCAACCGATATAAACTCTGATGAAAGTATTAAAATTTCAATAAGGTTTTTAACAAATGAGATAAGATCTGACTCTTTAGATATAAAAGTTTTTAACAAAAAATGTGTCGCTCAATCAAATTGTGTCGTATCTGAGAAAACGGGTGGTTTAATTCCCGAATTAACAGCAAAAATTTTGAAAACAGCAACAATTTATAAAGAAAAAAAGAAAAAGTAAAAAAGTAAAAATTCTGCCTAATAAAATGATAAGGTAGCACTCATTAAAATAAATAAAGTTTAATTCTTGTGGATAGATATAATTTCAAAATTATAGAACAAAAATGGCAAAATCTCTGGGAAGAAAATAAAGTTTTCTCAACAAAGGTTGATAAGAGTAAAAAAAAATTTTATTGTTTAGAAATGTTTCCTTATCCATCTGGTAAAATTCACATGGGTCATGTTAGAAATTATACAATAGGAGATGTATTAGCTAGATTTAAGGCTCTACAGGGTTTTAATGTACTTCATCCAATGGGCTGGGACTCTTTTGGTATGCCTGCGGAAAATGCTGCTAGACAAAATAATCTAGATCCTAAAAGTTGGACTGAGTCTAATATAAAAACAATGAAATCGCAGCTAAAAAGACTTGGGCTATCTATAGATTGGAGTAAAGAAATATCAACTTGTTCACCAGACTACTATAAACACCAACAAGAATTTTTTTTAGAACTTTATGACAAGGGTTTAGTTTATAGAAAAAAAAATTATGTCAACTGGGACCCAGTTGATCAAACTGTTTTAGCTAATGAGCAAGTCGTTGACGGAAAGGGTTGGAGATCAGGGGCTATAGTAGAAAGAAAGAAACTTAATCAGTGGTTTTTTAATATATCAAAATTTTCAGAAGATCTTTTAAAAGGTTTAGATTCTCTAAAAAATTGGCCCAATAAAGTAAAGGTAATGCAAAAAAATTGGATTGGTAAATCTTTTGGTTGTGAGGTTAAGTTTGAAATTACAGGTGAAAAACCAATTGAATATATTAAGTGCTACACAACAAGACCTGATACTTTGTTTGGGTTGTCTTTTTTAGCCTTATCAGTGGATCACCCATTATCAAAGTTTTATGAAAATGATGAAAAATTTCAAAAGTTCAGAGATGAATGTTCAAAAACTGGTACAACTGAAGAATCTATTGCAGCTGCTGAAAAGCTAGGGTTTAAAACCAACTTAATGGCCATTAATCCTTTAGATGAAAATATTAAAGTTCCTGTTTATTTTGCAAATTTTGTTTTAATGGATTATGGGCTTGGGGCAGTTTTTGGGTGTCCTGCACATGATCAAAGAGATTTAGATTTTGCTAAGAAATATAATTTGGATGTTACAACAGTTGTAAAACCAGAAAAAAATAAAAACTTTGAAGTTACAAATGAGGCTTATACTGGTGAGGGCCATCTTTTTAATTCTAAGTTTCTTGATGGTTTAAAAGTTCCAAGTGAGTCTATTGTTAAAACAATTGAGTTTTTAGAAAAAAATAAACTTGGTGAAAAAAAAACCAATTATAGATTAAAAGACTGGGGAATATCAAGACAACGTTATTGGGGTTGTCCTATACCAATTGCATACGATGAAGAAAATAAACCCATTAAAATTCCAAAAACTATGCTCCCTGTTGTATTACCTAAAATCGATAAACTACAAAACACTGGGAACCCCCTAGATTCAGAAGACGACTGGAAATATTTTATTTTAGAGGGTAAAAAATACAGGAGAGAAACTGATACTTTAGATACCTTTGTAGATTCTTCCTGGTATTTTTTAAGATTTTGTTCAGCAAATAATATCCATTATGGATTTACACAAGAAGAAATTGATTATTGGATGCCTGTTGATCAGTATATAGGTGGTGTTGAGCATGCAATTTTACACCTATTGTATTCAAGGTTTTTCATGCAAGCTCTATCGTTCCAAAATGAAAAATTTAAATTGAAAGAACCTTTTGATGGTCTGTTTACTCAAGGCATGGTTTGTCACGAAACATATAAAGATAAAGATAACAGGTGGTTAAGTCCTGAAGAAATTTCAACGAATGATGGTAAAAATTATTTTAAAAAAGTTGACACAAAAGAAAAAATTACAGTTGGGCCAATAGAGTCTATGTCAAAATCAAAAAAAAATACAGTCGACCCTCAAAATATTATAAATAATTATGGTGCAGATTCAGTAAGACTTTTTATTTTATCAGACAGTCCTCCAGAAAAAGACGTTCAGTGGTCAGACCAGGGCATGGTCGCTTCCTATAAATTTTTACAAAAATTATGGTTGCTTAATTCTAAAATTTTAGAAAAAATTGAAACTGATAAATCAAGCTCTACAAATGAAGCATTATCAAAATTCACAAATCAGTTAATTTATAAAATTACTCTAAACTTGGAAAAGTTTCATTACAATGTGATCATTGCAAACTTTCATGAAATGTATAATTTTTTGATTAAAGAGATCGAAAAACCAATGAAAACTGAGATTCTGGTAGAAAATTACAAAAAAATTCTTATAGCAATGATCCCGTTTATTCCTCACTTTGCCAACGAATGCTTAACCAAAATTAATAAAAATCCAATACAATGGCAATGGCCAGTGGTTTTGAAGAGTGAACTAATTGAAGAAAATATTAATTTTGTTATTCAAATCAATGGAAAAAAAAGAGCTTTATTAAAAGTAAAAAACAATATTAATGAAGAAGACTTGTTAAAAGAAATTCAAGAAAACAAAGATACTGAAGAATTAATAAAAAATCAAAAAATAGTGAAGACAATTTTTGTATCAAATAGACTAATAAATATTATAATATAAAAATGTTAAAAAGAGTTACTATAATATTTATTTTTTTTCTAACCACATCCTGTGGATATGAAATTATGCATTCAAAAAAAAATACAATTGATTACAATTTTTCGATAAAAGATATTACTTTAACGGGTGACACGTATATAAATTTAAAAATTAAACAAAAACTTAATAGCTATATTTTGAACCAAAAAAATAAAGTATTCGATGTTAAAATCAATAGTGCATCAAATAGAGAAATTTTAGCAAAAGACGTCAAGGGCGATGCCACAAGTTTTAAAAACACAATAGTAATTTATGTAGAGGTAATACAGAAAGATAAGATCAAAAATACACTAAAATTAGAAAAAGCCCTTAAATACGATAATAAATTAAACAAATTTGATCTCAATAGATATGAAAGAGAATTGAAAACCAGTTTAGCTGATACAATGATGGATGAATTGATTTTCAAATTATCTAATATTCAATGATATTAAAGTCATTTGAGATTAGTAAATTAAAATTAAACCAACATACCTTTTTTCTTTTCTATGGTGATAATGAAGGCTTAAAAGAAGAAACTATAAAAAATTTATTTGAAGCAAATTATCAAGATAAAATATATAGATATGAAGAGAAAGAAATATTAGATAATAAAGACAATTTTTTTAACAGCGTGCTTACAAAATCATTCTTTGATAATGAAAAACTCATAATAATTAATAGAGCTACAGATAAAATTAAAGAAACAATAGAAAATATAATAGAAAAGAATCCGCAAGATATTAAATTTATCTTGAATTCAAAAAATCTTGAAAAAAGATCTGTCTTAAGAAAATTTTTTGAAAAAGAGAAAGGGGTTATATGTGCTGCGTTCTACGAAGATAATAATCAAACATTAAACTCTATAATTAGTCAATTTTTTCGAAATAAAAAAATTTCAATCTCACAACAATTAATAAATATTTTAATAGAAAGGAGCAGAGGTGATAGAAAAAATTTAAATAATGAGCTAACAAAAATTGAAAGTTTTTCGTTAAATAAAAAAAACATAAACCTTCAAGAAATTATTAAGCTAACAAACCTAGCGGATAACTATAGTGCCTCAGAACTAATTGACCACTCTCTGGCTAAAAATACCAGGAAAACTGCCACTATTTTAAATGAAAATAACTTCTCGGATGAAGACAGTATAATAATCATAAGAACATTACTGGCTAAGTTGAAAAGATTAGTAAAAATTTATGAATTAGTTGATGAAAAAAATAATATAGATCAAGCAGTTTCTGCTTTTAAACCACCCATTTTCTGGAAAGATAAACCGTTAGTAACACAACAAATAAGGTCTTGGGGAAAAGACAAATTAAAGATCTTAATTTATGAGAGTAATGAAATTGAATTTTTAATTAAAAAAAATTCAAGTGTAGGAAAAAATATATTGTCAGATTTCATAATTAATAACTCTAAAAAAACTAATAATTAGATTTTATAATTTCAATTATTTTATTCAGTTGATCTAAGTCTTTGTACTCTAAGACTAAGGTCCCTGTGTTATTTTTTTTGTTTTTAATTAAAACATTTATTCCAATCTTTTCTATAATTGAAGATTCTAAAGCTTGTAAGTTTGCATCTTTTGATGTTTTAAATGAATGTTTTTTTATCTTAAAAATTTTTACATAATTTTCTGCTTGTCTAACAGAAAAGTTTTTTTCAACTATTTTATTAGCAACGAATTCTGCATTAACTAATCCAACTAAAATTTTTGCGTGACCAGGTGTTAATTTTTTTGTTTCAATTAATTTTAATACTGTCTCTGGCAAGCCTAATAACCTTAAAAAATTAGCTATATGACTACGACTTTTACCAATAAATTGAGCCACTTTTTCTTGATCATAAGAAAATTCTTCAATAAGACGTTGATAACCACGCGCTTCTTCAATTGCATTTAGATCATTTCTTTGAACATTTTCTACAATAGCAAATTCTAAAGATTTTAAATCATCTACATTAGTAATAACAACGGGAACCTCATGTAGTCCTGCTCTTTGTGCCGCTAACCACCTTCTCTCTCCAGCAATTATTTCATATTTTGAACTATCATCATTAGATTTTCTAACAATAACTGGCTGGATAATGCCTCTCTCTTTTATTGAGTTTGTTAAATCTTGTAAACTATCTTCATCAAATAATTTTCTTGGTTGGAATTTATTACTTACCAAGTCGCTTATGGAAACTTTATTGATATTTATTTCAGCTTTTGTTTCACCTATTAAAGACGACAAACCTCTGCCCAAACCTTTTTTTATTTTGTTTGTATCCATTATACCACGCTCCCCATTTTTTGTTCTTGATTGATAAATTCATCTGTGAAACTAAAATATGACTTACTTCCAGGGCATGATTTGTCATAAATTAAAACTGGCATACCATGAGATGGTGCTTCGGACAGTCTGACGTTCCTTGGAATGATAGTTAGATAAACTTTTTCTTTAAAATAGTCTCTTGCTTCTTTTTCAACCTGGGATGAAAGTTTATTTCTCTTGTCGTACATGGTTAAAAGAATTCCTCTGATCTTTAATTCAGGATTTAAGTTAACTTTTATCCGTTCTATGGTCTTCATTAGTTGTGTTAAGCCCTCTAAAGCAAAAAATTCTGTCTGCAGTGGTACTACAAGTGAGTGAGATGACACCAAAGCCATGACTGTGAGCAAGCTTAATGATGGTGGGCAATCTATAAGTATATAATCGTAATATCCTCTAGAATCATTTAAATAAGAGGCTAATTTCACCTTTAATATAAAAGCTCTTTCATTATCACTAGCTGTTTCAACTTCTAGTCCAGATAAATCAACATTAGAGGTAATGATATCTAAATTTTCAAATTCTGTTTTCACTATAACTTCTGTGATAGACTTTGTTCCGTTCAATACACCATAAATTGTGTTAGTAGAATTTTCTAAATTAGATAGACCGAGTCCAGTTGTGGCATTTCCTTGTGGATCTAAATCAATTATTAAAACTTTTTTCCCTTGTTGAGCTAAACCAGCTGCAAGGTTGATTACTGTCGTTGTTTTTCCAACCCCACCCTTTTGATTTATTACAGAAATAATTTGCATCTATTTTTTATATTTTTTTTTTAATATTTTTTATATTTAATAAAAATGAATCTTCGCTTGTAATACTTTTTTTCTTTTCAAAATCAAAATCCCATTTTTTTAAAGTTTCTTCTAAAACTATTTCTCCATTTTTTCCCATAAATAAAATTAAGTTTTTGTAACTATTAAAATTTTTACAAACTAAATCTAAAACTACAGGTAGTGGCTTAAACGCTCTTGCTATTATTGTACCTGACTCTAAATTTTGTGCCTCAAAAATATTTTCTTGTATAACTTCTGTATTTAATTTTAAGTCTCTTGATACTTTTCTTAAAAAAGCACTCTTATGGTGACTTTTTTCATATAAATTTACTTTTGTAGTGTTTTTGGAATTTTTGATCATAATCGATATAATTATCCCCGGCATGCCTCCGCCTGAGCCTATATCTGATATTATACTATTATTTAAATCAACAAATTCAATAATTTGTGCCGAATCTACTATATGACGCTCTCTAATTACCTTATTTTTTGCTGTTTCTTTGCTTATAAGATTGATTTCTTCGTTTCTTTTCTGAAGCATAGAAATGAAGCTTTCAAAATCTATGAGTGTTTCACGTGAAACATTTTTACTTTTTAGTAGTGGATATTTTTTTAAAATTTCTTCCATTAAGCTATAAGCTTAATAGACTTTCTTTTTACATGTGACAACAAAATATATACTGCAGCTGGAGTTATTCCATCAATACGCAGTGCTTGTCCCATAGTTTTTGGTTTTATTTCTTTGAACTTAGCTTTTACCTCATTTGAAAGTCCTGAAAGATCATCGTAATTAACTTTTTCAGGTATTATTAAATTTTCATCTCTTTTAAAGGCTAATATGTCTGCTTTTTGTTTTTTAAGATAACCCCTATAATGAGCATTGATTTCTATTTGTTCGTCAATTTTTTCATCAAAAAAAGGTATCTCAGGCCAAATCTCTCTTATTTTTTTCATATCAACGCCTTTTTGAGTTAATATTTCATTAGATTTTCTTAGAACTCCATCTTTTGCAATTTTTATATCAAAATCCATTATTTTGTTTGGAGATATTGATGATTCAGACATTATTTTTGATACTATGCCTAATTTATATTCTTTATCTTTAAAAATTTCTTCTCTTTCATTTGATATTAACCCAATATCAATACCTTTATTTGTTAGTCTTTGGTCTGCATTATCGGCTCTTAAGCTTAATCTGTATTCTGCTCTTGAAGTAAACATTCTATAAGGTTCAGCAACGCCCTTGGTAACTAAATCATCTATCATAACTCCAATATAGGCATCCGATCTATCTAGAATAAAAGGCTCCTTTTTTTTGAAAGATAATGCAGCATTAATTCCAGCTATCAATCCTTGAGCAGCTGCTTCTTCATAACCAGTTGTCCCATTTATTTGTCCTGCAAGATATAAATTGTGTATTTTTTTAGTCTCCAGCGTCAAAAATAGCTCTCTAGGATCTATATAGTCATATTCTATTGCATAACCCGGCCTAATTATCTTAACATTTTCTAAACCACTGATATTATTACATATTTCTTGCTGCACATCCTCAGGTAGTGAGGTTGATATTCCATTTGGGTATATTGTCTGGTCATTTAACCCCTCAGGCTCTAAATATATCTGGTGGCGTTCCTTATCTGCAAACTTTACTATCTTATCCTCTATTGAGGGACAGTATCTTGGACCAACGCCCTGTATGCTTCCTGAGTACATAGCACTTCTTTTTATATTTTTTTGAATTATTTTATGAACCTTTTCATTGGTATAAGTCATCCGACATGAAACTTGTTTGTTTAAATTTTTTTTAGTTAGAAAAGAAAAAAAATAAGGATCATCATCTGCAAACTGTTCTTCTAAATTATCATACTTAATTGTTCTGGCATCGAGTCTTGGTGGTGTTCCTGTCTTAAGTCTTCCTATTTGAAAATCATACTTTTCAAGTTGTTCACTTAATCCTGTTGAGGGCTTTTCATCAAACCTTCCTGCTGGCGTTCTCTTATCACCTATATGAATCAAACCATTCAAAAAAGTACCTGTTGTCAAGATTAACTTACCACATAAAATTTTTTTGCCAGACTTTGTTTCAAAGCCACTTATAGTGTTTTTATCAAAAATAAACCTTATTACAGGATCAGAAAAAATACTTAAATTACAGTAGTTTAGTAATTTCTCTTGCATATATTTACGATATAACGATCTATCCGATTGAGTTCTGGGTCCTTGAACTGCAGGCCCTCTACTTCTATTTAATAATCTAAATTGTATGCCTGATTTATCCGCAACCTCTCCCATCACACCGTCTAAGGCATCTATCTCTCTAACAAGGTGGCCTTTACCAAGACCTCCTATTGCGGGGTTACAAGACATCTCACCTATGGTTTCAATTTTGTGAGTGAATAGGGCAGTGTTAACTCCAAGACGTGCAGACGCTGCAGCAGCTTCACAACCAGCATGTCCTCCTCCTATAACAACTACCTCAAATGATAAATCATTTTTCATAACTTAAATTTATAACTGATATGAATATTTACAAGTAGACAGTATTTTTTAAGAAATACTTGTTAAGATAATAGTGGCTACGTTTTTATGATTAAAATTGACGAATTAGTTATGGTTATCAACAAAAATGATGAAAATAAGCTAAAAAATCCTTTAAAATGATGACTATTTACCAATGCAAAAATCATTGAAAATACTACCTAATATCTCCTCAACGTCCACTTTTCCAACAATCATTCCTAAATGTCGAGTTGCTAAACGAAGATCTTCAGCAGCTTTATCAAAATCTTCAGCTTCATTTTTTTCTTCAAAGTTTTTTAAATAATTTAAACTTTGCTCAAGATGTTGCCTGTGCCTTTCACGCGTAATTAAAATATCATCACTTGTGATAAATTTATTTTTTAATTTGTTTTTAATTTTTAAAATTAAATCTTCTAAGTTGAGATTATTTTTTACTGAAATTAAGACATGTTCATAATTTTTTATTTCAGAATTTAAATCTACTTTTAGAAGATCAGATTTATTAATCACAAGTATTGCATTTTCATCCATCAATTCCTTCAAAACTCCTTTAAAATCGATACTTTTAGCATCTATAACAATCAACTTTAGGTCTGCATTTTCTGCCTTATCAAGGGCTAATTTTATTCCTTTTTTTTCTATTTCATTTTTAGAATCTCTAATTCCTGCAGTATCGGAAACTACCACTGGATAGCCATCAATGTTTAAGTGCGTCTCAATTACGTCTCTTGTTGTTCCGGCTATTTCTGAAACGATTGCTGCATCACGATTTGAAAGGTGATTTAGTAAACTAGATTTTCCAGCATTGGTTGGTCCTATGATTGCAATCTTAAAACCTTCCCTAATTCTTTCACCAACTTTTTGATCATCTAAAATTTTTTTTATATTTAAAATTACTTCATTAGAAATTTTTTTTATATTCTTGAAAATATCTTCTGGTAAATCCTCGTCTGGAAAATCTATCTTTGCTTCGACGTGTGATAAAATTTTTAAAAGTTTTTCTCTTAAGCTATTAAATTTATCAGCTGACTTTCCGTTCATTATTTTTATTGCTTGTTGTCTTTGAATTTCAGTTTCTGCCGAAATTAAATCTGCAATACTTTCTGCTTTCAACAAATTTATTTTTCCATTTTGAAATGCAAGTTTTGTAAATTCACCTGCTTCAGCTAGACGACAATTTTCAACCTTTGAAATGGAGTGGTGTAGGGCGTCAATTACTGCTTTGCTACCATGTATATGAAATTCAACCATATCTTCACCTGTGTAGCTCTCAGGGCCAGGAAACCACAATATTATACCCTCATCAATAAGCTCAGAAGTATTGATTTTATTGATTTTTCTTAGTGTAGCAACTCTTGGTTCTGGAAGTGCCTCATTGGTTAATAATTTTATAACTTTTTTAGAGTCTTCTCCAGAAACTCTAACAATGGCTATTCCAGAAATTCCTGGACCAGTCGATAGAGCATAAATTGTCATAACAATATTATAGCTTCTATTTTATAGATCTGTAAAACTTTAAATTAATTGGTAGGGGATTTTTATTAAGCTGGTTTATTCATTGAGCTAAAGAAATCTGCATTACTTTTTGTTTCTTTAAGTTTTGAATTAATAAATTCAATAGCATCCATTGTTCCCATTGGACTAATAATTCTTCTTAGCACATTCATTTTTGAAAGGTCGTCTTTATCAAAAAGTAATTCTTCTCTTCTTGTTCCAGATTTAGTTATATCGATTGCTGGATAAATTCTTCTTTCAGCAATTTTTCTATCCAGAACTGTTTCACTATTTCCGGTACCTTTGAATTCTTCGAAAATTACCTCATCCATTCTTGATCCAGTATCAATCAAAGCTGTTGAGATGATTGTTAAAGATCCACCTTCTTCAATATTTCTAGCGGCACCAAAAAATCTTTTTGGTCTTTGAAGTGCATTCGCGTCAACCCCACCTGTTAATACTTTTCCAGAACTTGGAATTACTGCATTATATGCTCTACCCAATCTTGTGATTGAATCTAATAAAATTACCACATCTTTTTTATGTTCAGTTAGTCTTTTAGCTTTTTCAATTACCATTTCAGCTACAGCCACATGTCTTGAAGCGGGCTCATCAAAAGTAGAACTAATAACTTCACCCTTAACTGTTCTTTTCATATCCGTTACTTCTTCAGGTCTCTCGTCAATCAACAAAACCATCAAGTAACTTTCTGGATAGTTTTTAGCAATTGAGTTTGCAATACTTTGTAAAATCATTGTCTTACCAGCTTTAGGGGGTGAGATGATTATTGATCTTTGACCTTTTCCAATTGGACTTACAAGGTCAATTAATCTTGGAGTTAAATCTGGTTTTTTTTCAATCTTGGTTGTCTCAATTTCCATCACCATTTGTTTATTTGGGTAGAGTGGAGTTAAATTATCAAACGCAATTTTGTGACGAGCTTTTTCTGGTTCTTCAAAATTTATTTTTTCTACTTGTAGTAATGCAAAATATCTTTCTCCTTCTTTGGGTGCTCTTACAGGACCCTCGACTGTGTCTCCTGTTCTTAAACCAAATTTTCTTATCTGACTTGGGCTAACATAAATATCATCTGGTCCAGCTAAATAATTTGATTCCATAGCTCTTAAGAAACCAAATCCATCTTGTAATAATTGTAAAACTCCCGCTCCAGTTATCTCTTCTTTTTCTGCAACCTTTTTTAATATAGCAAATAAAATTTCTTGTTTTCTAAGTGTGCTAGCATTTTCAATACCAAGCTCTTCTGCTTGCGTAATTAATTGTTCAGACGATTTTAATTTAAGTTCTTGTATGTTCATGAGTAGGGGGGGGGTTAAAATTTTTGTAAGATGAGATAAATATATATACTCTTTAAACTATTACAAGCTTAGATGGGCTTAAAAACAACAATAAAAACAATCAAAATAAGCAATATTGTTGGTACTTCATTGATTATTCTAAAAAATTTAGAAGATTTAGTATTTTGATCAAAATTAAAATCACTAAGAAGTTTGGATAAATAGAAATGATATAAGGTTAATAAAATCACTAACAACAATTTTAGTTTAATCCAAGCTGTAGAAAGAACTTCGAAGCCTAAAGAAGAAATTAAAATTAATCCGAACACCCAAGTTAAAGTCATTGCTGGTGTCATGATGTAAAAATATAATTTTCTTTCCATTATTTTAAATACTGAAGAAGTGTTTTTATCTTTTAAATTTTCTACGTGGTATACGAAAATTCTAGGTAAATATAAAAGTCCTGCCATCCATGAGATTACCGCTATTAAATGTAGGCTCTTAAATAATAAATAACTATTCATAATTTAAACAGGGACATTTTTTAAAATTAGGTGGACACTGTATCTTTGGTGGATAAAGATTCTCATTAATTTTATATTCGTTTTTCTTAATTATTAATTCTGACATTGCTTTAATAAAATCCTCATTAATTCCAAGTGCTGGAACTCTTGTATAATTTTTACATCCATTAGCATCTGCTATTTCTTTATATTCTATATCAAGCTCAACGAGAGTTTCTGAGTGTTCAGAAACGAATGCTATAGGGACTAAGACGATATGCTTGCCAATCTTGGAATTTTCAATGATTATAGTTTCTGTAGATGGTCCTATCCATTTTAGTGGACCAACTCGACTTTGATAACTCAGTATCCAATCAAGTTTCTCATCATTTAAATTCTCAACTATCTTTTTAACCGATTGTTCTACTTGCCACTGATAAGGGTCCCCTTTTTTAATATTTTTTTCTGGTAGGCCGTGTGCAGAAAATATTAATTTAAAGTTTTTAAGATCTTTAATTTTTTTTATTATCTCTTTTGTATGAGCGTTAATAAAATTTTGGTCTGTTGGGTAACAGCATACTGTGCTTGTTTTAACATGATAGTTATTTTTTCTACAAACGTCTTTCCATTCTTTAATTGAAGACCCTGATGTTGCGGCGGAGTATTGGGGATACAGGGGCATTAAGACAACTTCGTCTGGGCCATATAATTGAACATCTTTAATCACATCTTTGGCTCTTGGATTCCAGCATCTCATTATGATGAAGCATTTGTATTCGTCTTCCTCTTGCGTTTGATTTAGTTTTATTTCTAGAGCATCAGATTGTTCTCTGGTTAATTTTAATATGGGTGATGAGCCACCTAGTTCTGCATAAATTTTTTTAGCAACAGGTGCTCTCCTATTAGAGATTAACTTTGCTAATGGATATCTTAAAAAAGTTGGTAGATTTAAAATTGCTGGGTCATTAAATAAATTAAATAAAAAGGGCTCAACATTTTCTAATTTATCTGGACCCCCAAGATTAAATAAAATAATTGCTTTTTTCATTTAATAATCTTTTACCATCTTCACTAAATAATCCACCATGTTAGGGTCAGTTTGAGGCAATACGCCATGACCCAAATTAAAGATATATGGATGATCTTTGAACACATCTAGGTATCTTCTTACCTCTTTTTTCAAATTTTCTTTATCTGTTAATAATACTTTTGGATCAAGTCCTCCTTGAACGGGTATATTAATTTCTTTACATATAGAAACGGGATTTACATCATAGTCAATATTGACAGCATCAGGCTTAACAATATCACAATAATTTTTATAATCTTTTACTCCTCTTGGAAAACAGATCACTGGTACGTTTAATGATTTTACGTAATCAACTAAATTTAATGTTGGAATATAAACATAGTTTGGTAAATCTTTTTCTTCTAACAATCCAGCCCAGCTATCAAAAATTTGTATCACTGTCGCACCATTTTTTATTTGTTGATCAATGTGTAATTTTAAAAATTTTTCTAAAATTATTAAAATCCTATTTATTAAAAATTCGTCCTTAAAAAAATCTTTTATTAATTCTTTTTTTGGTGAATGCTTATTAATCATGTAAACCAATAACGTCCATGGTGCTCCAACAAATCCTATTACATTTTTGTTTTTAATTAAATTATTTTCACTTACTTTTTTTATTGATTTATAAACTGGGTATAATTTTTCTATAAAATCAATTTCATCTACTTTAGACATTTGATCTAAATTTAATGGACCGAGTTGTGGACCAAAGTCTTTTTTAAATTCTACTTTCTGGTTTAATCCGTACGGTAACATTAAAATATCTGAAAAAATTATTGCAGCATCTAATTCAAATCTTTTTAAAGGTTGTAGGGTAATCTCAGATGATAAATTTTCATTTAAACATAAATTGATAAAGTCTGGATTTAATTTTCTAATTTCTCTAAACTCCGGTAGATACCTTCCTGCTTGTCTCATTAACCATATTGGAGAATTAGTTGTCTTTTTGTTTATTATGGTTTCTTGAATGGGTGTCATAATAATAAGTAAATATTTAATTATAGTATTAGTTATATAGTATGTGAATAACGGTAATTAATTGTTTTACACATTTTATACATGATTTATTAACAATTAATAATTTATAGAAGTAAACTATATTGTTTAAACTGAGTCTTTATTCAATATTATTAGATAAAGTGTATATTAGTACTTAACATGTTTATTAATGTTTATAAAAGTTAGGTTTTACAGTCGAAAATAAAAAACATGATTATTTCAAAAAATGATAAAAATAATACTGAATTATCAACATTTTATTCATGAGTAGTACATATCAAATATACCTTATTTCTGACTCTACGGGTGAAACTTTAGATAGAGTATTTCTTGCAATTAAAGCTCAGTTTAAAAATATTAAATATGATGTTAAGTCATATTTTTTTACGCGAACAGAAAATCAAGTTGTTAAAATATTAGCTGAGGCCAAACAAAAAGAAAATGCAATAATTTTATATACGATAGTTGATAATAATCTTGCAAAATTTTTAGCCAATGAAAGCGATGAAAAAAAAATTCCTTGCTTCAGCGTTTTGGGAAATTTAATACTTAATTTTTCTAAACTCTTAAATCAAAAAGCATCACACGTTCCAAGCGGGCAGCATGCGCTTAACGAAGAATATTATAAAAGAATCGAAGCCATTCAATTTACAATGAACCACGATGATGGAAATTTAGTTGAAGAATTAGACAAGTCAGATTTAATATTGCTTGGTGTTAGCAGAACAAGTAAAACACCAACTTCAATTTATTTAGCAAACAAAGGTTTTAAAACATCAAACATTCCACTGGTTAATGAGCACTCAATACCTGAAAGCCTAAAAAAAAATCCTAAAATGGCATGCGTTGTTGGACTAACAACGGAAGCAGAGAGATTGGTTGATATAAGAAAAAATAGAATGATGACCCTTAAAGAACAAGAAAATACTAGTTATACTGATATTCAAAATATTAAAAAAGAAGTTGAGGATGCAAAAAGAACATTCGCTAAATATAAATGGCCAACAATCGATGTTACAAGAAAATCAGTTGAAGAAACAGCTGCATCAATAATTAAAATACATGAAATATATAAAAACAATGGTTAGTGAAATAATACTTGCCTCTAAAAGTGGTGTAAGAAAAAAAATTTTAGAAGATAATAAAATCACGTGCAGAATTGAACCATCAAATGTAGATGAAGATAGTATCAAAGAAAGTTTATTAAAAGAAAAGTCAACGCCAACAATTATATCTAAAAATTTAGCTGAGTTAAAAGCAAACAAAATAAGTCTAAGATTTATTGACGAGATAGTTTTGGGTGCAGATAGCGTGATAGACCTAGAGGGAGAGATAATATCAAAACCAAACAATAGAACGGAAGCTCTTAAAATACTCAAAAATTTAAATGGAAAAACCCATCAACTAGTTAGTTCTGTTTGTATTTCTAGAGGAGGGTCGATGATATGGAATTATACAGATAAAGCATCATTAACAATGAAAAACATGAGCTTTTTAGAGCTTGAAACTTATTTAAGAAAAATCTCAGATGAAGCACTTTACGCTTATAATGTTTACCAAATTGAAGGAGAGGGAAGAAATTTATTTTCTAAAATTGAGGGAGACGAGGACACTATTATGGGGCTCCCAGTTAAACAAATAAAAGAATATTTAAATAGATTGGAATGAGCAAAAAATTTTTAGTTATAGGAAATCCGATAGAACACTCTCTATCCCCAAAGCTACATAATTATTGGATAAAAAAAAATAATTTAAAAGCATCGTACGATAAAAAACTTTTAGAACATGGAGAAATAAAAAAATTAATTTCAAGTGTCAGAGAAGAAAAAATTCATGGATTAAATGTGACAGTTCCATTTAAAAAAATGGTTATTCCATTTTTAGATATATTAAGTGATGAAGCAAAAAACTCTCAATCAGTAAATACTATTTATAAAGATAAAGATAAAATTATTGGAGATAATACAGATATTGAAGGCTTTAAAATTGCCTTAGAGAGCACAAAACAGGTTATTAAAAATAAAAAAGCATTTATTCTTGGTGCTGGTGGAGTTGTTCCATCAATTATTGTTGCTTTAAAAAAAATGAAAATTTCAAGAATTTGTTTAAGTAACCGGACAGAGCTAAAAGCTTTAGAGATAAAAAAACTTTTTCCAGAAATAGAAATAATAAAATGGGGCAAGGTCACAAGTTTTGACATAATTATTAATGCAACAAGCATTGGCTTAAATGAAAAAGATGAAATAAATATTGATTATAAAAACACTAGTCCGAACAAGTTTTTTTATGATGTAATTTATAACCCCAAAGAAACAAATTTTTTAAAAAAAGCAAAAGAATTTGGAGCACAAACTGAAAATGGTAAAATGATGTTTATTTATCAAGCACAAAAAGCCTTTTTCATTTGGCACAATATTCTACCCTTAGTAGACGATCAAACAGTTAACTTATTAGATGCATGATTAGAATAGCTATTGTGGGTGACATAGGCTCAGGGAAAAGCCATATATCAAAGCTTTTTAATTATCCAATTTTTAATGCAGATTTAGAGGTTGCTAAAATTTACAAGACAAACAAACAATGCTTTAAAGACTTAAAAAAAAAAATACCAGAATATTTTTCATCGTTTCCAATAAAAAAAGAAGAAATTATAAAAGCGATAGTTGATAATGAAAAAAACTTAAAAAAAATTACAAAGATAGTTCATCCTGAAATTAGGAAAAAACTTAATATTTTCTTAAAAAATAATAAAAAAGAGGAAGCTGTTATTTTAGATATTCCTCTTTTATTAGAAAATAGATTAAATCAAAAGGGAGATATTATAATCTTTATTCAATCAAAAAAAACAGAAGTCATAAAAAGACTTAAAAAAAGAAATAATTTAAGTTTAGATTTATTAAATAAATTTAAAAAAATACAGTTGTCAGTGAGCTATAAAAAGAAAAAGTCTCATTATATTATTAAAAATAATTTTACAAACAAGTCTGCTAAGATAAATATAAAAAAAATCCTTAAAAAAATTTTATAAAATGAAAGAAGTTATACTAGACACAGAAACAACAGGCCTATCAATTAGTGAGGGTCATAGAATTGTAGAAATCGGATGCATTGAGTTAAATGATTTAATTCCTACTCAAAATAAGTTTCATTGTTATCTTAATCCTGAAAGAAAGGTTTCTGAAAAAGCACTTGAGGTTCATGGTTATACGGACGAATTTTTATCGACCCAAAAAAAGTTTTCAGAAGTGATGGATGAGTTTCTAAAGTTTATAGAAAATAAAAGATTGGTGATTCACAATGCTGAGTTTGACTTATCTCATTTAAATAACGAATTAGCTTTGATGGGTAAGAAAAAATTGAGCAATGAAAACGTCGTAGACACCCTTGTACTTGCTAGAGATAAATTTCCCGGATCGCCCACAAGTCTGGACGCTTTATGTAAAAGATATAGAGTAGATAGTTCGAAACGAACGCAACACACTGCTCTTATTGACTGTGATTTATTGGCTAAAGTTTATATTAATCTCTTGGATCAAAAAGAGCCTACTTTAAATTTTAAAAATGAGGATAATGAAAAAACAATAATAAACTCAAATAGTAAAAATCAATATTTTAAAAAAGTTATAAGGCCCACAGAAGAAGAACTAAAGCTCCACAAGGAGTATTTAAAAAACAGTTTAAAGAAAAATTTCTTTAATTAGACCTTTGTTTATATAATTCACTAAAATCAATTTTTTTTTCAAACTTTATTCCAGGATAACCAGAGTCAGTTAATAAATTCAAAAATATCCTTTCCAAGTTTGGATAAATTTTGTTTGGTACATCACAAAGAATAATTTTTTCCATTTCTTTTTTATCAGAAATTTTTTCATCAACTTTAACGATGGATGTATAAACTATTTCAAAATGAGATTTTTTTAAAATTTCTGGTTGGTCAGAAAATTTTAAAACTGTATTGACTTCTATAATTCCATGTTTTACTGCCTTCGAATTTATATCAATTTTTAATTGATATTTAGAAATTTTGTCTCTAACAAATATAAATGTTTGAGCGTCGGGAGTTTCGCTCGACATGTCCTTTATAAAGCTACCAATTATTTTAAAGTTTTCTGTCATTTTCATCTTCTATATCTTCAAATTCACCATTAATAAAATCTTGTTTTTTATTATTTGTCTTTTGTTTAGTTGAAACTTTTTTAAAAATCAATTTTCTTGTTGGAGGAAATATAATTAATAAACCTAAAAAGTCAGTTGCAAATCCTGGTAAAATCAAAAGTAATGCCGCAAAAGCTAAAGCTGCACCTGAGACAATCTCATAAACAGGAAGTTCATTTTTAATAACTTGAGACATTCCAGCTTTTAAAGTGTTAAAACCTTCATATCGTGCGTAAATGACACCAAAAAAAGCAGTAATAAAAATAAGCAAAATAGTGTTAAAGGCACCAATTTGAGAACCCATTTTGATAAATAGGTAAATTTCAACAATCGGGACAGCAATGAGTAATAATAAAAATGTGTTCATTTGTCTTTATTCTAAATTGCTAGTTGTAATTAAGCAACATAGTAAATATTATTAGTTTATGAGTTACAGTTTTGAATACATCGATATTATTCTTTTGGCTATGATTGCTGGTTTCATTTTTCTTCGTCTGCGAGGAATCCTTGGCAAAAAAACTGGTTTCGAAGGGAAAATGTCAACACAATTTGAAGAAGAATTTCAAAAAATTAAAACAAATCTAGATCCAAAACCAATCAATAAAAATTTTGATGAAGAGGCACAAAAAGACTTTTTAAAAGGTGCAAGAATTGCTTACGAAACAATTATTACTGATTTTAGTGATAGTGATAACAAGTTAATAGCTAGCAAACCTCTCTTGAGTAAAAAAATCCATGATCAATTCAAAGAAGCTCTTTCAGATAGAGAAAACAAAGGCCATTTTGCTGAGATAACGTTTATAGGGATCAAGTCAGCCACAGTTAATACCCACAAAAAAATAGAAGAAAACCTGGAAGTCACAGTAGATTTTGTTAGTGAAATTATAACCTGTATAAAAGATAAAGATAAAAAAGTAATTTCAGGGGACAACGAAAAAATTAAAACAGTTTATGATACATGGGTTTTTTCAAAAGATATAAAATCTGTTAATCCTAACTGGTTATTAATTGATACTATTACATAATTGATTAAGAAAATTTCAGACAAAGACAAAGAAGACTGGGAAAACTTCCTAAAGAATAAAAAAAAAACTACTTACACGGATACAGTTAAAAATAATAATTTAAGTGATAGAATAATTATAAAAGTTTCAGACAAAGATAAGCAAGACTGGGAAAATTTTATAAAAAATAAAGAAAAAATACCCAATAAAGATTTTGTTGGTAAAAAAAAAGTAAGACACGAAAAAATTAAAAAGATAGATCTTCATGGCCATACAATTGAAGAAGCAAACAAAGTTGTAGAAAAGTTTATTCAAAAATGTTTTGATGAAGATGTTACCAAAATAATAGTGATTACAGGTAAAGGTCTTAGGTCTAAAAACGTTGAAAACCCCTATCTTTCAAAAGACCTAAGTATACTAAAATATTCAGTCCCTGAATTTATTGAATCAAACTTAAGTTTAACAAAAATGATTATAGAAATTACTGATGCGAAGATTGGAGATGGCGGAAGTGGCGCTTTCTACATTTATCTTAAAAATAAATTTAAGATAAAATAAATTATTAGAGGATAAATTTAGATAAATCTGTATCCTTAACAAGCTCATCTAGATTTAGTTTAACGTACTCAGAATTAATTATAATTTTTTCACCAGCTCTATCTGTTGCTGTAAAACTGATATCATCTAAAATTCTTTCAATGATAGTGTGCAATCTTCTTGCACCAATATTTTCTACGGTATTGTTAACTTCTGAGGCCATAGTTGCGATAGCATCTATTCCATCTTCTGAAAATTCTAATTCTACATTTTCAGTTTTTAAGAGAGCTACATACTGTTTGATTAAACTATAATCTGGCTCCTTAAGAATCTTTTTAAAGTCGTCACTAGTTAAAGCTTCAAGCTCAACTCTAATTGGAAGCCTACCTTGTAGCTCAGGAAGTAAGTCTGAAGGTTTTGCAAGCTGAAATGCTCCTGATGCAATAAATAAGATATGGTCAGTTTTAATCGTACCATACTTTGTGCTCACAGTTGTTCCTTCAATTAAAGGAAGTAGATCTCTTTGTACTCCTTCTCTAGAAACATCTCCTCCAGATCTGTCAGTTCTTCCTGAAATTTTATCTATTTCATCCAAAAAAACTATTCCATTATTTTCTGTAGAGTCTTTTGCTGATTTTATAATTTTATCTTCTTCTATTAACTTATCAGCCTCATCGTTAATTAAAATTTCATGAGATTCTTTGACGGTCATTTTTTTTTTCTTCTGTTTATTTCCAACAGATTTTCCAATCATCTCACCAATATTTATCATTCCAATGTTAGCTCCAGGCATTCCGGGAATTTCAAAAGAAGCTTGAGAACTACTGTCATTTATTGCGATTTCAATTTCATTATCGTCTAAATCACCATCTCTTAATCTTTTTCTAAAACTTTCTCTTGTAGCAAGACTTGCTTTATTTCCAACCACAGCATCCAAAACTTTTTCCTCTGCTAATTTTTGAGCCTTTGCATGAACTTCTTTTCTTTTCTTTACCTTTTCCATTGCAATTGCAATTTCAAGTAGATCTCTTATAATTTGCTCAACATCTCTCCCAACATATCCAACCTCTGTAAATCTTGTTGCTTCGACTTTTACGAAAGGTGCTTCTGCTAATTTAGATAGTCTTCTAGAAATTTCTGTTTTACCAACACCTGTTGGTCCGATCATTAAGATATTTTTAGGTAAAACTTCATTTTTCATTTCACCTTTTAAAGCCTGTCTTCTCCATCTATTTCTTAAAGCAATAGCAACTGCCTTTTTAGCTTTATTTTGACCGACCACATATCTATCTAGTTCAGAAACTATTTCTCTAGGCGATAAGGAACTAACCAAAAAGCTATCTTTGTTTTCATTTTTTTCTTTTGGAAAAGGTGTAACGTTTGAATCTTTCATTAAATTTTTTCAATTTTAATATTATCATTAGTGAATACACAAATTTCTGATGCAACTTTAATAGCTTTTCTTGCAACCTCTTCTGCACTTAAATCTGTATCTAATAAAACTTTAGCAGCAGCTAAAGCATAATTTCCACCAGAGCCTATACCTATGGCATCACCCTCAGGCTCCAAAACATCACCTGTGCCGGAAATTATAAAACTATTTTCTTTATCACCAATAGCCATCAAAGCTTCTAATCTTCTTAAATATTTATCAGTTCGCCAATCCTTTGCTAACTCAACAGCCGCTCTGGGAAGGTTCCCAGCGTGTTTTTCAAGTTTTGCTTCAAGCCTCTCAAATAGAGTTAAAGCATCTGCAGTAGATCCAGCAAACCCAGCAATCACATTTCTTTTTTCAATTTTTCTAACTTTTGCAGCAGTACTTTTTATAACTGTATTGCCCATGCTAACTTGGCCATCTCCTGCAACCACTACTTCATTGTTTTTTCTAATAAGTACTATTGTAGTCATAGATTATAAATGGATATTAATTTTTATTCTTCAAGTAGTAGATTGCAAATATTGATATAGTTAATTAATCCCTATATACATATTATATATTATGAGCAGAATTGGAAAAGTTTCTAGAAAAACAAAAGAAACCAGCATTAGTGTTGAGGTTAATATTGATGGTAAAGGTCAATATAAAATTGATACTGGAATAGGTTTTTTAGATCATATGCTTGAACAATTATCAAAGCATTCACTGATTGATTTAAAAGTAAAAGCAAAAGGAGATACTCATATAGATCTTCATCATACAACAGAAGATACTGGAATTGCTATAGGTGAAGCTTTAAAAAAAGCACTGAAAGATTTTAAAGGAATTAAAAGATACGCTCATGCGATGATTCCAATGGATGAAACATTAACAAGAGTTGCAATTGATGTTTCAAATAGACCTTATTTAATATGGAAAGTTAAATTAAAAGTGGAAAGACTTGGAGAAATGGATACTGAGCTTTTTAAAGAATGGTTTCAAGCATTTTCTCAGTCAGCAGGAATAACACTACACATGGAAAATATTTATGGAGACAACAGCCATCATATCATCGAGTCTTGTTATAAAGCTCTAGCAAGGTCATTAAGAACAGCTTTAGAAATAGACCCTAGAAATAAGAAGAGTATTCCATCAACTAAAGGCTCATTATAAGTTTAATGAATGTCACAATTGTTGATTATAATTCAGGAAATATCAGCTCTGTAATAAACTCCTTCAAAGAAGTTGCTAAAGATAAAGTTAATATCGAAGTAACTTCAGATTTAAATAAGATTAGATCAAGTGACAAGGTAGTTTTACCTGGGCAGGGATCGTTTAAGAGCTGCGTCGATGCATTAAATGGTATAAATGGCCTGGTAGAGACACTCAATGAGTTTGCAATAACCAATAAAAAACCTCTTCTAGGAATTTGTGTTGGTTTACAGATGTTTGCAGATCTTGGTTATGAAGAAACTGAAACAAAAGGACTTGGTTGGATTTCAGGAAAAGTTCTAAAGATTAATAATCAAAATAATAAATTCAAACTTCCACACATTGGTTGGAATGAAATTAGTATTATTAAAGAAAGCAAGATTTTTAAAGATATAGAAAATAAATCACATATGTATTTTGTTCACAGCTATGAATTTATTCCAGAAGATAAAAATGTAATTTCAGCAACAACAGAATATTCATCAAATATTGTTTGTTCTGTTGAAAAAGAAAATATCTTTGGAACACAATTTCACCCTGAAAAGAGTGATAAAATTGGATTACAAATAATAAAAAACTTTATAAATTTGTAAGATGGATTTTGAAAGTTGGTTATTATTGGGAATTTTTGGTATTTTATTGGCTATAGCTATAAGACTAGATGGTATCTACAAAATTTTATTAAAAAAAAATAAAAAAAAATGAAAATTTTTCCTGCAATAGATATTAAAGATAAGAAATGTGTAAGATTAATTAAAGGTGACTTTAATAATAAAACTGAATATGAAACATCACCTGTTGATCAAGCTGGTAGATATAAAGATCATGGTTTTAAAAACTTACACATTGTCGATTTAGATGGTGCCTTGACCGGTGAGACTGTTAACCTGGATATTATTAAAGAAATAGTTCATAAATTTGATTTAAAAATTGAAGTAGGTGGAGGCGTTAGAAGTATTGATAGTATTAAAGAATATATAGATGCAGGAGTTGAAAAAGTTATTTTAGGAAGTGCAGCTATAAAAGATAAAAGTTTTTTAAAAGAAGCATGTCAGAAATTTCCAAATAAAATTGCCTTAGGTCTAGATGCTAAAGATGGATACTTGTCAGTTTCAGGGTGGAAGGAAAACTCTAATCAATTGACTTTAGATTTTTTAAAAGAAGTAAATGATTATGGTGCTAGCAGATTAATCTATACAGACATAGATAGAGATGGCACCAAACAAAGTCCTAATTTCGAAGAAACAAATAATGTTGCAAATGTATCTAATTGCCCAGTAATTATTTCAGGAGGAGTGTCTTCAATTGATGACATTAAAAAAGCAAAAGGTTTAAAAAATATTGAAGGAATAATAGTTGGTAAAGCTATATATGATGGTGATATTAAATTAGACGAATTAGTGAGAGAATTAGATGCTTAAAAATAGAATTATCCCATGTCTTGATGTTAAAAATGGCAGAGTTGTTAAGGGAATTAATTTTGTAGATTTAAAAGATGCTGGCGATCCAGTTGAGCAAGCTAAAATTTACAGTGATGGTGGCGCTGATGAAATTTGTTTTTTAGATATTACTGCTTCCAATGAAAATAGAGACACAATTTATGATGTGGTTGAAAGAACATCTAAAAAATGTTTTGTACCCTTAACGGTTGGTGGTGGGGTTAGGGGAGTTGAAGATATTAATAAATTATTAAATTGTGGAGCAGATAAAGTTTCAATCAATACTGCAGCAGTTCAAAATCCTGAAATGATAATTGAAAGTTCAAAAAAATTTGGATCACAATGTATTGTTGTTGCAATAGATGCTAAAAAAAATGGGAATAAATGGGAGGTTTTTACCCACGGTGGGAGAAATAACACAAATATAGATGCAGTAGAATTTGCGAAAAAAATGGAAGATAATGGAGCAGGAGAATTACTAGTTACATCTATGGATAGAGATGGCACTCAAATTGGTTATGATAATGACCTAATGTTAAAAATATCTTCAACAGTTAACATACCCATAATTGCTTCAGGTGGAGTGGGTAACTTGGATCACCTAGTTGATGGTATAAGGCTTGGCAATGCTAGCGCTGTACTAGCAGCTTCAATTTTTCATTATGGAACACACTCCATCAATGAAGCCAAACAATATTTGAATTCAAAAGGAATTCCCGTTAGGATTTAGACATGTCAGAAAGTCTATTAAATTTAGTAAATACAATTAGAGAAAGAAAAAATAAGGATGAAAATAAATCTTATACTTCATCATTATTATCAGGCGGCCTGTCTAAATGTATAGATAAAATGGAAGAAGAATTTGATGAACTTAAAGAAGCCCTAAAAGATAAATCTAATATAGTTCATGAAGCAGCAGATACAATTTATCATATATTGGTTACACTTGAGGCAGCTGATATTAAGTTTGAAGACGTCTTAAAAGAGTTGGAAGATAGGAAAAAACAATCAGGCATTGAAGAAAAAAACAATAGATAATGAACTACGACAAAAATAATATTTTTGCAAAAATTTTGAGAAAAGAAATTCCTTGTAAAAAAATATTTGAAAATGATTATGTTCTTTCTTTTCATGATATTAATCCTCAAAAAAAAATACACGCATTAATTATTCCAAAAGGTGAGTACATTGATTTAGATGATTTTAATAATAGAGCTTCAGATCAAGAAATAGTTGCATTAAGCAAAGCAATTACAGAAGTTTCAAAAATTCTAGGCATATCAACCGATACAGGAAAGGGTTATAGGGCCCTTACTAATCTGGATGAGCACGGAGGTCAAGAGGTTGCACATTTACACTTTCATTTATTTGGAGGTGAAAAAATCGGAAAAATGGTTGAGTGAAAGAAAAAATCTTTAGAAATTATTTAGAACTAAAATCTTTTAAAGATTTTAAAGAAGTTAAAAAACCATCAGAAGACTATTCTATAGAATTAAATGATCCAAAAGATTTTCAGTTAAATAAATTTTTTTATAAGAATATAGGTAAAAATTGCCAATGGGTTGATAGACTTGTTTGGACAGACTTAGATTGGACTAAGTATGTTTCTGATGCAAAACTTTTTACTTACATACTTAAAAATAAAGATGAAATAGCAGGCTATTTTGAACTATTATTTAACAAAGATATAAAAGAAGTTGAAATTGCTTATTTTGGTATTCTAGAAGAATATTTTGGAAGAAAACTAGGTGGATATACACTAAGTGAGGCAATTAAATTTTCATTTAATTTAGGTTGTGCAAGAGTGTGGGCTCATACTTGTTCTTTGGACCATAAGAATGCCTTACTCAATTATCAATCAAGAGGTATGAAAATTTTTAAATCTGAAACTTTAATTAGATAAATATTTAATCAATTGTTGGTAAAATAAAAATTTTATTATCTATTTTTTGATTTATTTTAACAGATGAAATGAATGTAATGGCTAAGTTTTGATATATATCTTCAGTTTGCCATCCAATTAAAGATAAATTTTTTTTATCAAAAAATGTGTTAATTTCGATATTATTTTCAAAAAATGTAAAATTTAAATATTTATTATCTATTTCCCGAGGTATTAAAATATTCATTTTTGATATTAAATATTTTTTATCTAATAAGAACACTAGAGGAGTTTTATTAAGTGGATATCGATAGTAGCTACCTTTGTTTGCAGTTTTTATTACTAAAGATTTTCCATTAGAAACAATAATCTTTTTATTAGAATTATCGTATTCGCACCAAATTTTTTTAGGATATTCTATAATACATTTTCCATTTTCATTTTTATTATCAATGGTTTGAATAAAATTAAAACTTAGATTATTGGTAAGCTGCATTTGAGAAATTATCTTTTCTTTGGTGGAAGAAAAAACAGGATTATAAAAATTTAATATAAAAAATATTATTAAAACTCTAAACATTATAGAACATCTCTTTTGCCAACATGATTTGCTTTGCTTACAATTCCATCAGCCTCCATCATATCAATAATTCTTGCGGCTCTATTATAGCCTATCTGCAATTTTCTTTGTAAAAAGGAAGTCGAGGCCTTCCCCTCAGATCTAATAATGTCTAATGCGGCTTGATATAGCTCATCTTTGTCACTAGAACCAGATGAGTTTTCACCAATTTCTTTTTCATTCGCAAAGCTTAATATCTCATCTATATAGTTTGGCTCTGCTTGACTTCTTAAATAGTTATTAACTTTGTCAATTTCGATGTCCGAAACAAAAGGGGCATGAATTCTAACTATTCGATTAGCAGAGGACATGTAAAGCATATCACCTTTACCTAATAACTGTTCTGCACCTTGCTCCCCTAAAATTGTTCTACTGTCTATCTTGGAGGTTACCTGAAAGGATATCCTAGTAGGAAAGTTTGCTTTGATAGTTCCCGTAATAACATCAACACTAGGTCTTTGGGTGGCCATTATAATATGAATACCAGCAGCTCTTGCCATTTGAGAAAGTTTTTGAATATAGTTTTCTATTTCTTTTCCAGCGACTAACATCAGGTCAGACATTTCATCAACTACAACAACTATATAAGGCATAGCCAAAGCATGCTTTGCATTATACCCATCTATGTTACGAACACCTTCTTTAGTCATAAGTCTGTATCGATTTTCCATTTCTTTAACAACCCAGCCTAATACAGAGGCAGCCTTTTTAGCCTCTGTAATAACAGGACAAAGTAAATGAGGAATGCCTTCATAAGTTGAAAGTTCTAACATTTTAGGGTCGATTAAAATAAACTTACATCTATCAGGTGTATGCCTGTAAAGAAGAGAAAGAATAATAGTATTGATACAAACTGACTTACCTGATCCAGTAGTTCCAGCAATTAATAAATGAGGCATAGAGGCTAAATCTCCAACCACAGGAATTCCAGAAATATTTTTACCCAGAGCTATCGGCAGTCGGATATCTTTTTTTGCAAAATCAGTATTTGAAAGAATTTCACTAAGGTAAACATTCTCACGAGTTGAGTTAGGTAATTCAATACCGATTGTGCTTCTTCCAGGGATCGTAGCTATTCTAGCGGATTCAGAACTTGTATTTCTGGCAATATCATCAGAAAGATTAATAATTTTAGATACTTTAACACCAGCGGCTGGTTCAAATTCGTTTAAAGTTACTACAGGTCCATGACTAACTTTTTTTATGTGACCACTAACACCAAAATCTAAAAGAATTTTTTCTAAAAATTCACTATCAATATAATCTTCATCTCTTATTTTACCCTTATCTTTGTGGGTTGGAATTTTTAATAAATCAATAGAAGGTAATTTAAATCTAATCTTTTTATTATCATTTTTATTTTCACTTTTTATAAAGGGTAAATCTTCTTGAATTAAACTTTTGATTTCTTCTTGTGGTATAAATTCATTAATAACCTCATTTTCATTTGTATAATTTTTTTCTTTTTTAGAAAATAAAAACTTAAATAATTTTTTAATAATTTTATAAAAAAAATTAATTTTGAATTGAATACTGGCTAAAAACAAAATCAAAATTAATAAGGCAAAAATATAATAAGAAATTTGGGAATTAATATTAATTATAGAATTTAAAAAAGTGGTTTCTAGATATTTCCCAATGAATCCACCATTGCCATTAATATAAAGTTTAAAAGCTATCGGATAAAAAAAAGAAAAAAATAAGGAACCAACTAAAGAATAAAAAACAGTATAAAAAAAACTTTCTATTATTAAGAAAATTTTCTTACTTAAAATAATATTTACACCAGACGTTATAAGGCTAAAAGGGATTAATAGAGCTATCACTCCAAAAGACTGAAAAAAAATATCCGCAGTAAAACTCCCACGAAACCCCAGAATATTTTTAATTTTTATGCTATCAGGAAAAATAAAGTTTGGATCGTCAGGCGAAAAAGTAATTAAAGAAGCAAGCAACAAGATACTAGTTACCACAATAGCCACACCAACAATTTCAATAACTCTATTTACGCCAAAACTTAATGCATTGTTAGCTAATATTTTTAATTTCATAAATTAATGAATCTAATTAATCACTTTGTATCATCTAAATTTTATTGTTAAAATTAAAAATTATTATGAATATCTGTATTATAGGAGATGGTCTTACTGGTCTATCTTTAGCCAAAAATCTTATAAATAAAAAAATTAATATTCACTTTTATCATAAAAGTAAAATTAAAAATTTATCATCAAGTAGGACAATAGGGATATCAAAAAATAACTTAGAATTTTTTAGAAAAGAAATTCATAAAATTCCCAAGAAGAGTCTTTGGGGAATTAAAAAAATAGAAATCTTTTCAGAAAAACTCGAGAAAGAAAACTTATTTAAATTTGAAAATGATGAGGACAACCTATTTTACATGGTAAAAAATGATGACCTATACAAATCATTAATAAGTGAAATATCTAAAAATAAACTTTTTAAAAAAACTTTAATCAATGAAAATTCTTTTTATTCAAACTCAATAAAAAAAAATAAATATGATTTAATAATTAACTGTGATTCAAGTAATTTTTTAACAAAGAAATTTTTTATGAAAACGATTGATAAAGATTATGATAATCTTGCGTACACAACAATTTTAAAACATAAAAAAATAGAAAATAATATTGCTACTCAGATTTTCACAAAAAGTGGTCCAATTGCATTTTTGCCAATTTCAGATAGTGAAACGTCTATAGTGTGTTCATTAGACACTAAAAAAAAAAAATATAATGATAGTGAAGTTCTAGATCTAATAAGTAAAAATAATCCAAAATACCAAATACAAAAAATGCTTAAATTAAATCGTTTTAAGTTAAGCTCATCCAATTTAAGAAACTATTACCACAAAAATATTTTAGCATTTGGAGATTTGCTTCACAGGATACATCCACTTGCAGGTCAGGGTTTTAATATGACTATTAGAGACATTAAAATTTTATCTGAAATTATTCAAAACAAAATTGACCTTGGTATGCAACTAGATTCATCAATTTTAAACGAATTTGAAAAAGAAACTAAAAATAAAAATTTTATCTTTTCGAGTAGCGTAGATTTTATTTATGAAGTCTTTAATTTTGATAAAAAAATAAGAAGTAAAAGTTTTAATAAATTTTTAAAAATTGTTGGAAAAAATAAGAACTTATCAGGCTATCTGATTAAGCTTGCAGATAGAGGGTTAAATTTTTAGATATTATTGCACTGTTGTATTATCAAAGTTATCATAGTTATAGGTGCTTAATATTTCAGCAATTTTATTCTTTCTGTTTTCTAGATTTTTACTTTCTAATAAAATTTGTTTTTCCTCTAATGAAAAAGGAGAGGCCATAGCTAGTGCATTGATAGTTTCGTTCAAATTTTGTTTTTCTAAAGATTTCCAATTAATTATGTATCCTTTTTTTTCAAATAATGATTTTAAGTCTTTAAAAATTAATTCAAGATCTGAAAATTTCAATTCTTCTTTTTGTAGACTTAAATCATCTTGATAATCTTCAAAAGAAACTTCACACTCACGGTACAATTTATTATTTTTAATCTCTTTAGTTATCTTAAATCGTGTTAAGCCACTAAGTTCAATTAAATATGCACCACTAGATGAATCTTTAAAATTTACAATTTTCCCCAAACACCCTGTTTCATGAAGATCTATAACAGAATTGACGGTATTATTTTTGGGTTGAATCAAGCCTATTAATTTATTTTTTTTCATACTGTCATCAATCATCTCAACATATCTAGGTTCAAATATGTTTAGTGGAACAGTTGTATCAGGAAAAATAATAAAATTACTTAGAGGAAAGACAGGTATAATTTTTGGTAAATCTTGTTTTTTCATTACTTCTTTTATCAAGTTTTTAAAAATCTATATAGCATTCAATAACTTTATTATTGCTTGCATTGAAAAAACCGTCTATTTATAGTCTTTTTATAAGCGGGTCTAGCTCATTGGTAGAGCGAATCGTTGCCAACGATTAGGTAGAGGGTTCGATTCCCTTGACCCGCTCCATTAAACTCAAAACTAATTAATGAATGAGCGATCTTTTAAATAAAAAATGTGTACCTTGTGAAGGTGGAATCTTGCCCTTTGATACAAATGAAATACACAAATACCAAAAAAAAGTAGATGGATGGGGTGTAGTAGAAAATGAAAAGAAAATCTATTTCTTAGAAAAAAAATTTACTTTTAAAAACTTTATTAAAAGCCAGGACTTTATCAATAAAGTTGGAAAAATCTCAGAAGCAGAAGGTCATCACCCAGATATTTCCTTTGGATGGGGGTATGCAAAAATTATAATTACCACTCATGCAATTGAGGGATTATCAGAAAATGATTTTATTCTAGCTGCTAAAATTGATCAGATTTTTAATGTCTAAAATGTCTTGTTTTGGAAAAGACTAGGATAGTATTAGTTTGATTTGCAAATTTTATTATTTCCTTATCTCTGATTGATCCGGATGGTTGTATTACAGCAGTAACACCTGACTGCACTAATTTTTCTATACCATCAACAAAAGGGAAAAATGCATCTGAAGCCGCAACCACTTCTTCACTTAATTTTTGAAATTTATTCATTTTATCTATTGCAATTTGACAGCTATCGAGTCTGCTAGGTTGCCCAGATCCAATACCCACAGTTGCTTCTTGGCTAGCTAAAACAATCGCATTCGATTTAACGTATCGACAAACATTGAATGCAAAAATTAAATTTTTTAGTTGAGATTTACTGGGCTTTTTTTTTGAAACTATTTTAAAATTTTTATTATTGAATTTTTCTATATCTTCAGATTGAGTTAAAAAAGACTCATTAGCTGAATTAAATCTTACTAAATTTTTCATTGTAAAGCTTGTTGCATCGATAAGACGTAAATTTTTTTTCTTTTTCAAAAATTTTAATGCTTCAAGATCAAAGCCATTTGCAATAATAACTTCTAAGAAAATATTATTTAGTTCAATGGCTACAGTTTTATTTACTTTGTAATTACATGAAACTATTCCTCCAAAAGCACTCACAGGGTCACATGCTAACGCTAATTTGTAGCTTTTTAAGTTATCTTTATTAATAGAAACACCGCATGGGTTAGCATGCTTGACAATAACAGTTCCCGAATTTTTTGGTAAAGATTTGGAAATAGTTAGTGCCGAGAATATATCGTTATAATTATTATAACTCAGTTGCTTTCCATGAATTTGTTTAATATTTAGGTTTTGATTTTTTGAGTAAACAGCAGCTTGCTGGTGAGGATTTTCACCATATCTTAGTTCCTCAATTAAATTTCCGTAGATAATTTTTTTCTTAGGGAAGTCATTATTTCTAATTTTGTTAAAGTAATTTGAGATCACAGCATCGTAATACGCTGTTTCAGAAAAAGCTTCTAAAGACATTTTTTCCCTAAATTCAATAGAAGTAGAGCCTTTATTTTTTTCTATTTCATTAATTAGTTCGCTGTATTGATCTGAGGAAGTAATGACAGTAACATCATTATAGTTTTTTGCTGCAGCCCTGACCATTGTTGGGCCCCCAACATCAATATTTTCTATAATTTTTAAATGATTATTAGTCTGCTCTAGAGTTTTTTCAAAAGGATAGAAGTTAACAATGACCAGGTCTATTTCTTCAAAATTGTTATCTTTTAAGTCTTTGCTGTGAAATTTGTTTCTTCTTTTACTTAATATTCCAGCATGTATTTTTGGATGTAGTGTTTTAACTCTTCCATCAAGTATTTCAGGAGAACCCGTATATTCTGAAACTTCTAAACATTTAAATTTAAGTTTTTGAATCTCTTTATAGGTGCCACCTGAACTTATTATTTCAATTTTATGTTTAGTTAAAATTTTTAAGAGATCTTTTAAATTTTTTTTATCAGAAACTGAAATTAGTGCTTTTTTAATTTTGTTCATTATAGTTTTGTAATTTCCCACTTTATAGTCTGGTTTTCATCATTAGTCATTCCAGAAATAACTATATTTTGATTATCAACAAAAAAATCTTTTTTACCAAAATATAGACCATTATTAATATTCATATTATTACTAGAATTAAATTTCCAACCTTCGCCATCAAGGTCTATAAGTATTGATTTATTATCCTGGGTCTTCATTATCTTAATATTAGGCTCTAAATGAAACCTAATTTCAAATTTTAAATTTTTAATACTATTTTTTGAAATTATTTTATCATGACCAATAAATTTTATCTGCTCAGGATAAAACTCTATTTCTCGCTTATGTATGATGCCATATTGTTTTAAATAGCCATCATGTGCTGCATTTATTTTCCAATAATTTTTTTCAAATACAATATTTTTTTCTAATATTTTTAATCCATGAGAAATTTTAGAACTTTCATCTTTAGTTTTATCAAATTTACACGAAGACCTATCATCTAAAATTAGTGTACTATGTATAGCGCTTGATTTTGATAATTCATTTAATTGATGATTGTGATTTTGAAAATAACCTGAATTACAAATTAACTTTTTTCTATTTGATACTATTTCGAAAGATAATGCACCTGCTTGATAGTTTGAAGAAAACTTTTTATCAGGACTTGACCCAACGTCCATAACTAATGAAGTTTTCTTGTTATTAAGAACCGCATATCCCCCCAATTCATTACTTTGATTTTTAAAACTATAACCAAGTTTTTTCAAATAATAATCAAAATCAACATTTTTTGTTTCATTATTACCATTGAAAAGTAGATCCACTTTGTTATTTTGCCAGCTGAACGCATAAGCTTGGCCTAAATAATATATATTTTCATTAATAAAATCAGGTATCTCACTTTGAGATTCTTTGAACCACTCTCTAATTAAAATAAAATATTTTAAGTAAAAGCATAATTGTCTGATGCTTCGTGACTTTGGAAAACCATCATTATCAAAAGAAAATTTTACAAGTTTTCTTAATAAACTTAACCCTGTTTTTAAATACCCTTCTTTATCATGGTAGGTTAAGCCAGTTAAGATAATAGCTGCACAACCAATCATTTTATCATCAACCCATTCGGATTGTTCTATTTCATTAATCAAATGATTTATTTGTTTTTTAATGACACCATTGAATTTATCCTTGTAGTTAGCACCACTATCTTCATAAGTAAGTCTGGAGTTAGAAGTCCAAGCAATTATCCTCTTAGCTACTATATCAACCTCCCAGCTTTTAGAGTTATATCTATGATTTTTATCTATCCATTGTAAAATTACTTTTTGTGTAGCTTTTTTTGAAGATCTTAAATCCAAACTAAATAACCAAAAAAAACTATTTAAATTCCTATAGTCCTTCTCCTTTAAATCCTTGTTATCCCATATTTTATTTAATGAATAGTTTTCGATATTAATTTTTTTTTTATCATATTTTATAAGGGAGTCGAGTAGGTTGGGGCTTGGATGATATTCTAAAGAACCAAAAACAGAAGGTATAATTTTTCTGTTATAAATATTTGATCTTAAATACAGAGAGCGAATTTTTTTTTTAGAAAATATATAAGAGTTATTAATAAAATTTAATAAATCATTAAAAATCATTATTTTAACTAGATTTTAAAAGGTCTATATTTTTTTTTATATTTCCATTATTGTTTTTGAATACAGTAGTGCCAGAAACTAAAATATTAGCACCAGCTGCAATAGCCAACTTGTTGTTATCAAAATTAATCCCACCATCAATCTCAATATCAAATTGTAAATTTTTTTGATCTTTTATTTTTTTTAATTCTTTAATTTTTTCAAGTACTTCAGGCATAAATTTTTGCCCTCCAAATCCTGGGTTTACACTCATAATTAAAATTAAATCAATTTCATTCAACAAGTTAGTTATTAGGTTAATCTTAGTTTTGGGGTTTAAAGAAACTCCTACTTTTTTATTTAAACTTTTAATATGATTAACAGATTTTTTCAAATCTTCCGTTGCTTCAGGATGTATTGTGATAATATCAGCTCCAGCATTAGCATAATCTTGAATATATTTGTGAACAGGTGAAATCATTAGGTGAACATCAAATGGCAATTTAGTATATTGTCTTAAAGCTCTAATAATTGGAGGGCCCATAGTTAAATTTGGAACAAAGTGACCATCCATAACATCAACATGAATCATGTCAGCACCACCTTCTTCCAGTCTTTTAATTTCATTTCCTAACTGGCTAAAGTCAGCAGATAAAATTGAAGGTGAGACTTTTATTTTTTTCATTGATTGCTACATTAGTATTATCAATTTTATTTTTAATTTGAATTAATTATTTTCCAAATATACGATAAATTTCTGTAGCAATTTCACTTTCTAAAGGAAAAGACAACATTCCCATGACAGAATATCCTAATAGGTAGGGCATTAGGTAAAACCTGATCATATAAAAAAACCAAGCTACATAAAGTGGAACAAGAGGGTCTATAATGAATGAAGGAGTTATAGGTTTAAATAGTCTTATTAATGGGTTTGTTAATTTTACAAATGCTTTCATAAAAAAAAATTCTGAATTTTCTCGTTGAAAGATATTCATCGCAACTCTTCCAATCAAAGTCCACATTACAACACCTAAAATGTAATCAATTATAAGAATAAAAGGATGAATTTCTGGCATAAATATAAAAAGGAATTTTGTTTAAAACTTTACTAAGGGGCGAAATAAATCGCCCCTTAATACTAAATTTAATTAGTGTTGTTTTCCAAGAATCGTTTTACCGCTTGGAATACGAAGTTCGTCAATCATTTCTTGAGTAGCTCTGTCTGGTGCTTCTGTTAGTAAACTAACAATTACCATAGAAACTAAACTCACTAATGCTCCAACGATACCAAATGTAAGCTGAGTAATACCCCAGAATCCAGATCCACCATTACGTACCCAAATTAAGTACGCCATACCAGAACCTAATCCTAATAGCATTCCTGCAACAGCACCAGGTCCATTCGCTCTTTTCCACCATACACCTAACACAAGTGGGAAGAATAGTCCTGACATCGCAAAGTCAAAAGCCCAGATTACTGAACCTAAGATACCTTGGATACCCATTGCGGCAATAGTTGCTCCAGCAAAACCAATTATTACAAGTAATACCCTTGCAACAATTAATCTCTTCGCAGCTTCTGCTTTTGGATCAATGATCTTGTAGTACAAGTCATGAGACAAAGCATTTGCGATTGCTAAGATCAAACCATCAGCAGTAGACATGGCAGCAGCCATACCTCCAGCAGCAACAAGACCTGAGATTACATAAGGTAATCCAGCAATTTCCGGAGTAGCTAATACAACAGCTTTACCACCCATGAAAAACTCATTTAATTCAAGAGTTCCATTTCCGTTAAAGTCGCTAACAAACATCAGGTTAGCTTGGTTCCAGTTTTGATACCAATCTATCGCTTGAACTTCAGCTATTGATTTACCAATAATCCCTGTTGAAAGTGTTGGATCAATCAGTGATAGTTTTGATAATGTAGCTAACATCGGTGCAGTTGAGTATAAAATGAAGATGAAAAGTAGCGACCATGCTACAGATCTTCTAGCTGATTTTACACTTGGAGTAGTAAAGTATCTCATCATAACGTGAGGCAAAGAAGCTGTTCCTGCCATCATACAAATTGCTAGAGAAATGAATCCCCAGTTTGTTCCGTTAACTGATGAGTGTGCTTTAGTTATTCCAGCCAAACCTTTTGGTACTGTAGCTAAGTCTGCAGCTGAGTTTTTCACAAACCCAAACTGACCTTCTAGTTCAGCAATTCTAGCTACTTCATCTCCCAACATTAAATGTGGGAAGAATCCAGCACCCATTTTACTACTGATCCAGAACACAGGAAGTAAGTAAGCAATAATTAAAACTATATATTGCGCAACTTGCGTCCATGTAACCGCTCTCATTCCACCAAGCATAGAGCAAAGCAATATACTTACTAACCCAACGTACACAGCAATTTTAAAAGGAATATCTAAAGCTACTGAAGCAATAGTTCCTGTTGCATTGATTTGTGCAGTCACATATGTGAATGAAGCTACTGTTAATACTAGTACTGCAGAAAGTCTTGCTGCATTACCACCATATCTTGTACCAACAAAATCTGGAACTGTGTAACAGCCAAATTTTCTTAAGTAAGGTGCTAGTAAAGTTGATACAAGTATATAACCACCTGTCCATCCAACTAGTAGTGCCATATATCCATAGCCTTTGAAATAAATACCACCTGCCATTGCAACGAATGATGCACCAGACATCCAGTCTGCTGCAGTAGCCATTCCGTTAAATACAGTAGGTACTGATCTCCCTGCTACGTAGTATGCGTCCATCTGAAGTGTACGTGATAACCAACCGATTATCGCATAGATAGCAATGGTGAATACAACAAAAGAAATTCCTATTGCTTTTGCACTCATCCCCATTTGTTCAGCAATCGCCATCAATATTATGAATCCTATAAAACCACCCGTATAGATTCCATAAACTTTTGGTAGATTGTCTATAAATTTACCTTTTATCATTAGCTATCCTCTCTTTCAGTGAAACCAAACTCTTCATCTATCTTCTCTTGTCTACCCGCAAACCAGAAATTCAAAATTACAAACGCTAATAATGAACCCTGACATGTCATATAATATGACAGTGGATAACCAAAAGGTCTAAAGCTAGATGCTTCCATTTCAGTTCCGAAAAAAAAGATGCCAATTGAGAATACAAACCAGATTGCTAAAGTAACGAATAATAGCCCTCTAGTTTTTTCCCAGTGTTTTACTTTATTTGACATTTGTCTCTCCCTATATAGTTAATAACGAAACCATACTTATAATGAGATAGATTGAAAGCCCTTAAATAGTTCGAATTAGTGCCATTTTTGTAATATAAAAGAACCAAAGGTAGGTATGAGTGTTAAAATATAAACTTAAAATAAAAGACATAAAACTTGAAGATTTTAGAGTTTATTTATTTGCTTTGTTTAAAGGAGTTCTTCCAAAGAAAAAAATCAAGAATATAGAAGACCTTACACTGTTTATTCAAACAAAATCAGCCTGGGTATCTCAGGTCACATTATATAATTACTTAAAAACAAGAATGGGAACTAAGTGGGTATTACACTTTGATGATGAAGTATTTTTAGCATCCATTAACAAAGCTAAATGGAATATTTATTCTATAGCACTTCAGGATCTTACTTTTTATAGCCTATCATATTTGAATGTTTTTTGTAATTATAAGGACATGAGTAAAGCCAATGAAATTTATGATGAAATTTTGACCAAAGAAAAAAAAAATGAAATGCCAGAAGAAATTATTTCACAAGCAAAAGAAAAATTTAAAGAACGATTAGAAAAGATTGATTGGAATACATATTATAAGTCTTGGCCATTTAATGAAAGTGCATTAACTTTATACAAATGGGCACCAGTGGCTGAAGAATTAAAAACTTTAGACAGAAAGATCGTATTAAACTCTATGATCTTAAAATGGGAAAATATTGAAAAAGAATTTAAAGAATTAATTAAGATTTAAACATTTTTTCTATTATCAACTAAGCTTTGAACAACACTTGGGTCAGCTAAAGTGGATGTATCACCTAATTGATCATGTTCATTAGATGCAATTTTTCTTAAAATTCTTCTCATAATTTTCCCAGACCTTGTTTTTGGAAGTCCAGGTGAAAAATGAATAATATCAGGTGTTGCAAGTGGTCCAATTTGTTTTCTAACCCAAAGTTTAAGATCTCTTTCAAGATCTAAATCTGAATTTTCTCCCAAATTTAAAGTAACATAGCAGTATAAACCATTACCCTTGATATCATGAGGATATCCAACAACTGCAGCTTCAGCAACTTTTGGATGGGCAACGAAAGCACTTTCAATTTCAGCAGTTCCCAAATTATGACCAGATACAATAATTACATCATCAACACGTCCTGTGATCCAGTAGTATCCATCTTTATCTCTTCTAGCTCCATCGCCTGTAAAATATTTTCCATCAAATTGAGAAAAATAAGTATCAATGAATCTTTGGTGGTCACCATAAACAGTTCTCATTTGTCCAGGCCACGACTGTGAAATGCATAACTTTCCTTCACCAGCACCTTTTATTTCTTTTCCATTTTTATCAACTATAGATGGCTTAATTCCATAAAAAGGTTTGGATGCAGAGCCAGGTTTTAAATTCATCGCTCCTGTTTGTGGGCTAATTAAAATTCCACCCGTTTCTGTTTGCCACCAAGTATCAACTATTGGACATTTAGAATTTCCAACTGTTTTATAATACCACATCCAAGCTTCGGGGTTGATGGGCTCTCCGACTGTTCCTAATAATTTTAAAGATTTTCTTGAAGTTTTTTTAACAGGCTTGTCTCCCTCTCTCATTAAAGCTCTAATAGCAGTAGGCGCTGTATAAAAAATATTAACTTTATACCTATCTATTATCTGCCACCACCTTGAACTATCAGGATAAGTTGGAACACCTTCAAACATTATTGTTGTTGCACCATTAGCAAGAGGTCCATAAATTATATAACTGTGACCCGTTACCCAGCCAATATCAGCTGTACACCAATATATATCTTTTGGCCTATAGTTAAAAACATATTGATGAGTCATCGAAGCATAAACCATATAACCACCTGTTGTATGTAAAACTCCTTTTGGTTTTCCAGTGGAACCAGAAGTGTAAAGAATAAATAAAGGATCTTCAGCATTCATTTCTTCAGGCTCACATTTGTTTGGTACATCTTTAATTAAATCATCATACCAAATATCCCTTCCTTTAATCCAGCCAACTTTATTACCCGTTCTTTTTACGACTATACATTTTTTAATACCAGGACATTTTCCTAATGCCTCATCTGTAATTTGTTTTAAAGGAATTGTTTTGCCAGCTCTTACCCCTTCATCAGCAGTGATAATATATTCTGACTCACAATCATTTATTCTTGTAGTAATAGATTCAGCTGAAAACCCACCAAAAATAATAGAATGAACTGCACCAATTCTTGCACACGCAAGCATCATTACTGCAAGCTCTGGAATCATAGTTAAATAAATTGTAACACGATCACCTTTTTTAATACCTAGTTTCTTCAAACCATTTGCAGCCTTTGAGACTTGGGTATGCAATTGTTTATATGAAATTTTTTTAGTATCTTTTGGATCATCGCCAACCCAGATAATTGCAGTCTTGTCTTTTTTATCTTTAAGGTGACGATCTATACAATTTGCCGAAGCATTTAATGTTCCATCTTCATACCATTTAATTCTAACTTCTTTTTTACTGTATTTAACATTTTTAATTTTTTTATATGGTTTAATCCAAGTTATTCTTTTTCCCTCAATTTTCCAAAACTCATCGTTATTTTTAATTGAGTCAGAATATTTTTTTGGATATTTTGCTTTATTTACCAAAGCACTTTTTACCCACTCAGGTTTAGTTTTAATAATTAGCTCTTTGTCTATAATCTTATTAGATTTTTTTTTTTTAACTTTAGACACAGTTTTCTTTGATACTTTTTTTTTAACAGTAAATTTTGTGTTTTTGGAAATCTTTTTTTTAACTTTAGGCTTTGTTTTATTTTTTTTTGGCATGAGTTCTCTAAGTATTACTCATCTTATTTAAGATTTTCCAGCTTTTTGAGTCTATTGGTATAACTGAGAGTCTACTCTGTTTAATAAGCGATAAATGACTAAGTGCCTTAGTTTTTTTTACCTCTTCAAGGGGACATTTTTTTTAACTTTTCTTTAAATCTCACCTGAATTGCTACAAAACGTCCATCTTTGTCAGTTTTATCTAAGAAAGCTTCTTTAATCATCCTCATAAATTTTATCTATTGTAGATCTTAATTTCCAAATATTATTCTTTTTAAGCCAAAGATGTGGAGACCTAAACTCATCAATTTTTTTCCAAAAATTAGTTTCTGTAAGACCAATATATTCTAAAAATTCTATAAAATATTTTTGAGGAAATTCTGAATCGTATTTTGCAACAAGACCTATTCCCTCACTTCTTGTTATTTTTTTATTTCTAATCTCTTGTGCTGCATCATATGTTGCCCTGCCAATTCCAAACTTTATATAAGTAGTATAATAATGAAAAACATCAATTTTATCATCAATACTTGAGTATCTTGAATAAGTTCCTTCAGTTCTTTCATCATTGGGCATAAAACCATTATTTTCAGATGAATAATAAAAACACTCTTGTGGATCATGTTTTAGATAATAACCTAGATAATGAACCTCTGTTTTAGCTTTTTTTATATCATTAAGTTTGGGTGGTATGTAAGGCTCAAAATCATTTAATTTAAAATTATGTTTTAAAACTATTTCTTCAATACTCATACCTCCTAGTCTAATATCTTTAATATTTTGATCAGAAAAAAACTTTTCATTCATTTTTGGAGTTTGGTTTTCTTCTATTTTATTTCCATTTTCTGCAGGATTTTCTCCATACATGACTAATGGGATATCAAATTTTGTCGAAATCAGGGGACCAACAAGCTTTTGTCCGATTATGAAAGGTTGAAATGGATGTAATAAATTCTGAAATGCTTGAGATGTTAAAAATCTATGTAGTTTACCGTTGGGTGTATATAAAAAATTATCAAATCCCCCCACATGAAGCCAATTTTGAAAATTTTTCCAACCAATATTTGTAAATAGATGAGGCGCCCAAGTCACAGTTAATGGATTCATCCCATATTTATATTTCAAAATATGCGCTGCATATCCACTGTCTTTACCTCCACTTCCAGGAACGACAATGTCATACCCACTTTTTTTTTTATGTTTTTTTAAAAGTTCTATTAATTGTTTTTCTCTTTCTATCCAATCAATTTTTTCTTTTACTTTATGAAACTCACATGCTGAACAAATACCATTTTCATTAAAATGAATACTGTGTTTGTTAGAAGTATTTTTTTGAGTAAACTCTACAGTGGATGATGGCCTTTGATTAGAGATTACACAGTTTTTGCAGAATTCAACTTTTTCTGGTGTTCCAAATAATGATTTAGTTGTATTTTTTTTCATAAATAGTATTTAAAAAGATCATTTAATAAACTCATACCAACTTCCCCACTTTTCTCAGGATGGAATTGAAATCCAATAATATTTTTTTTATCTTTAACAGCACATATAATTTCTTCATCATAGTATTTTGAAACTCCAATCACATTATCTTCACTCTTAACTAATGCTTGGTAGCTATGAATAAAGTAAAACTTTTCTAAATTATATTTTTCTAAAAAAGACATTTCACCTTTATTGCTTAAATATAACTTTTTCCAGCCAATATTAGGTAATTTTTCATACTCTTTAGTTACAATTTTTTTTACCTCTCCTTCAATAAGATTTAACCCACTATGTTCACCATGCTCATAACCTTTTGACATCATAATCTGCATTCCTAAGCATATTCCTAGTATTGGGATATCATTTCTCTTTGCCCAATCTATTACTTCTAAATTTTTAACACTTAATAAAAGTTGAGAAGCTCTTGAAAAAGACCCAACTCCAGGTATTATCAAAAAATCAAATTTTTCACCTTTATCAAATTCACTTAAGAGTTTTATTTTATATCCAATAAATTCGATTGCACTTTTCAAGCTCCAAATATTACCGAGTCCATAATTCATAATACAAATTTTTTTATTCATAACCTAAATTTTTTTTTATATCTTTAATTTTGAGTAGATCGTAGTGCAAGACAGATGCAATAGCTATTGCATCATGTTTTAATCTACTTTTAATATTTTCAATATGTTCTAATTTTCCACAACCACCTGAAAAAATTATGGGTGTTCTTAAATTCATTTTTTCAACTTCATATAATAATTCTAAATCAAAACCTTTTTTGGTTCCTTCATTATTAATCGAGGTTATTAATAATTCTCCACAATCAAATTCTTGGGTAATTTTTATCCAATCATATAATAAAATTTTACTTGGTTCTCGACCATTTTTATAAAAAATCTCCCAATCACCCTGGGCATTTTTTTTTGTTTCTATTGAAACAACAACAGTAGAAGAGCCAAAAATTTTAACTGCATCTTTGATAAGCTTTGGATTTTTTATAGCTGCTGAATTAATGGCTACTTTATCAGCCCCACAATTCAGAGCTTGAGTCATATCAGAAATTGTTCGCAAACCTCCACCAATTGTTATTGGTACAAAAATATTTTTTGATATTTTTTTTATTAATTCAAATAAATTATTATTTCCATAAAGACTAGCCACTGAATCCATAAAAATAATCTCATCAGCTTTATCTTTATAGTATTTAACGCCTAGGGAGTTAGGATCACCAACTTTTCTATTACCCTCAAGATTTATACTTTTGATAGCATATTCATTTTTTATATCTATTCTTGCAATAATTCTCATTATAAATTGTACGCTACTAAACTATAGTCTCTATTTTTTTAGTCTTCTTATTATTGAATAATTATTCAAAACTAAAACATCTAAATCTGATTTTAAGAATGTCTTAATTGCTTGAAGAGAATTTTCAACAATTGCATCACCATGTAAATTGAAGGAAGTATTTAACAAAACTGGTAAACCTGAAATTTTTTCAAATTCAATAATTAAATTATAATAATCTGGATTAACCTCTTTTTTGAGCATTTGAGGTCTAGTTGATTTGTCTGCTGAATGAATAACTGCTGGTATTTTTTCCGCATATCCCTTTTTAAGGTCAAAAGCCATTGTCATGTATGGAGAATAAATATTGTTTGGATTTATTAAAATTTTTTTACAACCTTCAAAAGTCATACTTGGAGTAAATGGCATCCAAAAGTCCCTATATTTAATTTTTGAATTAATTTTTTCTACAGAAGATACGTCTCTTGGGTCTGCTAATATTGATCTATTACCTAGCGCTCTTTGCCCAAACTCCATTCTATCCTTACACCTGGCAATAATTAGTCCATTGGCTATCCACTTGGCTATAGTTTTATTTGGAATATTTTTTCGTACCTCAAAATTTTTACAATATCTATTAATAGTTTTTACTATTTCATTATCAGCTATTTTTGTTCCAAGATAAATATTAGTCAATCCTTTTACTTTAAATTTTTTATCTAACTTCTTTGAGGCAATCCAAGCAGCACCAATTCCAAGAGACCCATCTCCAGATATAGGACCTGTCCAAACACTAGAAATTTTTTTATGTTCTGCTAAGATTTTGACTGCTTTAATATTTTGTGCAACACCTCCAGATAATATTATATTCTTATGTTTAAATTTTTTAATACAATTTAGTGTCCATTTTTCTAAGAATTCCTCTGTATATACTTGTAATCCCCATGCCACTCCATCAAATCTTTGGCCATGCAGTTTTTCTCTAGTAGAATAATAAACGTCCTTGAAATTATTTGTTTTTAATATTTTATGCCCTTTAATTTTGTTATATTTTCTAAAGTGTTCTAACGATTTAACTCCATGATATGCTTGTCCATATGGTGCTAGACCCATAACTTTATATTCATGTTGACCTGGTTTCATTCCTAGAAATAAAGTAACATATCTATATAATCTTCCAACCATAGCTGCATTGGTTTTATATTTTTCAACAATCTTACCACTACTATTTACGACGCTAATAGTTGCTGAACTATCATCTCCTCCACCCTCAAGAGTTAAAATAAGAGAGTTTTTTTTTCTCTGTTGTTGAGAAAAATAACCATACATTTGATGGCACAACTCATGTCTAAAAACCTTAATTTTATCAATATTTATATCAAGTTGCTTTGAAATTACTTTTTTTCTTATTTCATTGAATATTTTAGCATGTGTCTTTGTGGGGTTTTTTTTAGCTAATTTTACAAATTCGTAATATGGATTTTTTTTTAATTCCGGTCTTTTTTTTTCCCAATACAAATAGTCATCTAAAGGTGATAATTTTTTATTATCAATTAATTTTGGTTTCCAGTAATTTTCATTTTGTTCAATCCAATTTTCCACACTGAACGTAGCTATCGGTTTGTAGATTGATTGAAAAAGTCCATTACTATAGCCTGCTAGTGCCACTAAATCTATTTGGCTAGAGCTAATTTTTGCAATTGCTAAAACTTTATTAATTGCATTTCTAGGGTATCCAGCATCAGATTTTTTTCTAGATAGTCTTTCCTCTGATATCGCAGCTATTAATTCACCATCCTTAATTATACATGCATGACTCTCAATACTGTCGGATATTCCTAATATAATCATTAAATTATTTTTTAACTTTCATAATAGTAGATACAACCTGTAAGTCTAATGGCGTATTAATATCTAAAGGATATTCTCTTTTAATCTTAAAAATTGTTGTTAAATTTTCTCTAACAACAGTCTTATATTTTTTTAAAAAATCAATCTTGACTAAATAAAAATTTCCGTCAATAAAATAATAATTTTGTGGATATAGTTGCCTTTGATAAATTTTCTTATCTTTTTTTTTTAAAAACTTCCAATTTCTTTTATTGATCTCTACAGTTTGAAATGGATGAAATTTTAATTGACAGGCACTTGCTAAAGACTCTATTTTCTTACTTTTAAATAGATTAATAGCTTTTTTAATTTCTTTTATATTTCTTGAGGGGTTAGTGGGTTCTAATAATAAAATTGCGTCAGGTTTATAATTGTGTTTTTCTTCAAGCCAATTTAAACCATGAAAAATAGCATCTATTATATTACTTTTTGAATTACTGAGTTTTTTTGGTCTAATATAGGTTTCTTTATAACCACTTTTTTTACAGAAATTTAAAATTTTTTGATCATCTGTGGATACAAATAATCTTAAGCTTTTACCAATTTTTTTTGATATTTCGAGTGTATACTTAATGAGCGGTTTTCCATTAAGTTTGGTTAGGTTTTTTTTTGGAATTCCAATTGAACCTCCCCTTGCAGGCACAAATCCTAATATTTTCATAATATTATTTATTAATATTTATTCTTTAAAAATTATTTAATTATACGCATAAAACAATTTATAAAAAGAAATTTTTTTAAGCATTCACAAAATTAAGGCAAACTTCCTCATAAGTCTATTTTTTATTCTTAATAATATTTTTTAATAATCTTTTTAACTTTTCTTTAGACATAATAAAATGTGGGTTGTTCGATTTATAATAATCAAAATTATTTAATTTTTTTGCATTATAGATTCTTTTCATTTTTTTTTGGTCAAAAATTTTGTTAATTATGAACATATCTTTACTATCATATAAATATTTTTTTTCTTGTTTTGAGAATAGGACTTCATCTAATTTTTCACCTTCACGAGTTCCGATAATTTTAATTTTATTTTTAGATCTAAATATTTCTATAATACAAGTTGCTAGATCTAAAATTTTAAATGAATTCATTGACTTCAAGATAAAAATTTCATTACCCTTCATCAATTTCAAAGACTGAATGATTAATGATACAGAATTTTCTAAAGACATAAAAAATCTAGTCATTTTAGTATTTGTTAATGTTAAAGAATTTTTAGTTAAAATTTGATTAAAAAATAATGGTAAAATTGATCCTCTTGAATTTAATACATTGCCAAATCTAATACAGGAAAATTTAGTAATGCATTTTTTTTTATTAGATTTCAAACAAACTTTTTCTGCTTTTTTTTTAGTTGTACCCATAATTGACTCTGGATCTGCAGCTTTATCTGTGCTGACAAATAAAAATCTATCTACATTGTTTTTTATAGCAGCCCTACACATATTTTTTGTACCAATGACATTAGTTTTTTCTGCTTCTTTTGGGTTGAATTCACAAATTTGGACATGTTTTAAAGCAGCAACATGAATTATGATGTCAATATCTTTGCTTGCATCAAGACACCTTTTATAATCTCTAATATCACCATAGAGAAGTCTGATTTTATTTTTTTTCATTTTCAATCTAAAAGAGGAATCTTTATTTTTTCTATCATCAATTGTGTTAAAAATTTTCTCTGAAATTTCAAAAAGGCCATTTTCATCATTACTCATGGCTCTAATTACTTTACAATTTTTTTTAATTAAATCATTGAGAAGTGCGCTTCCAATTGACCCTGTGGCACCTGTAATAAGTATTTTTTTATTTTTAAATAAGTTATTTTTCATATTAAGGTTAGGAATCTCAGTTAAATTATTAAATGCTGTTAAATAATTGTGAACAAAATATTTTTATCATTTATCTAGTTTTTATCAATTAAATAGTATTTGTGCGTCTATGTATTAACTTAGAGTAATGATTTCAGATATCTTGCCATTTAATTAAATTCTAAACAAAATAATTTTCATTTTTTTTATAATGTTTAATTAGTTTTATAATCTCATCATTAAAATTATTATTCATTTTAAATTTTAAAATTCTATTAATTTTTAGCGATTTACAAACAGAATTTTTTATAACTTTTTTATTAATGCTATAATTTATTAATAAATCTTTTTTAAATTGTTTTTTTAAAATTTGATATATTTTACTAAAAGATAAAATAAATTTTTTATTATAAACATTCAATAGTAACTTTTGCTTAAGATCATATTTTATAAAAGTATCTATTATTTTGCACAGATCCTTCACTCCAATATAAGATCTCAAAAAGCTTTTACTTTGGATGCTTATTTTTTCATTTTTTAAAAAAGAAATTATCATTTGCTCTATAAGACCCTTTTTTTTTCTGTAAGGTCCATAAACATTAAATACTCTTAATATTATTGTGCTAGTTTTAGATTTATACAAATTCTTTGTTATAATTTTTTCTAACTTTAAAAAAAAATGACCTTGATTATTAATTGGCTTTAAAACTGTCTCTTCGTTTATAATAGATTTATTATTTCCATATAATGATGATGATGATAAAAAAATTAACTTCTTGATTTTTTTTTTTTTAAAATAATTAATTAAACTTATAAAATTAACTATAAAACTTTTATTTTGAATAGATGCCAAAAATATAATAGTTGAATTTATATTTACATACTTATCATAAAGTTTTTTTTCAAAAATATTAGTACAAATAAATTTACAGTCTAATTTGTTAAGAAAATTTTTATTTAGTGATTTATTTCCAATACCAATCAAATTCATTTTTTTATTAGAAAGAAGTTTGATTAAATTAATACCTATAAAACCTTGCGCGCCCAATATAATAATATTTTCTCTCAATTTACTAATAAGTTGTTTTTTTATAGTTTAATTTTTTCCCTAACTTAATTGCTAATATTTTATCAAATATTCGACGAGTACTTTTTCCATCTCCATAAAAATTTTTTGTATTTTTTATTTTTAGTAAAAATTTCTTACTAGTAAGAATTTTTTTTATCTTTTTTTTGATATCACTTGTTGAATAATTTGCATCTATTATGTTAACATTTCTCTCTCTTCCCTCTTGCCTATCACCTACATTAACGACTCCAATTTTTAGTGTTGGTGCTTCTAAGATTCCACAAGATGAATTTCCTACTAGACACTGGGTGTTGACCATTAATTTAAGAAAAGTTTGTCTTTCTAAATTCTTTAAAACTATTATTTCATCTTTATTTTTTAAGCTTTCAATAATTTGGATTATTTTTTCATAACCTGGGTCATAATTAGGATAAATAATTATTAATTTTAAATCAAAAGATAGACAAGCCTTAAGAGTTTTTATAAATTTTTTATAATAGTTTTTCCTATCTGAAAAAACTGGGTGCTGTATTAAAATCAAGTATTTTTCTTTTTTTAATTCAAAAATTTTATCGTTCAATATTATTTTTTTTGTTTTAATCAGTTTTGTATAATGAATATCATCTAACTGTGGAGCGCCTACGTTAAAGATTCTAAATTTTTGTTCTCCTAATTTTATAAGTCTTTTTTGAGATTGTTTAGACGACGCAAGGTGAATATGACAAATCTTTGAAAGCATCATTCTTGTCATATCGTCTATATGACCTGACTTATCACCTGCTTGAATATGTGCAACAGGTATGTCTTTATATGAAGATGAGATAGCAATAGGCACCAATTCAACTCTATCACCAAAAATTAAAACTATATCAGGCTTGAAATCTAATAAAATTTTTGAATATCTTATGATTTGTTTTCCTATTGAATATACCCAATCTTTTTTGTAAAATTTTAGTAAATAGTCAATATTTATATTATCTTTTTTTATAAAATTAAATGTTGATCCAAATTCTTTTTCAAGATGCATTCCTGTAACTACTGTATTAAAAATGGCTTTTTTTTTATTTTTTTTTAATAGCTTCATTAAAGGCAGGGCATAGGAGTAACTTGCCCTTGACTCTAGACATACAAGAAATTTTCTTATTTTTTTTTTTCTATTTGTGACCACTTAATCTTTCGATTTTTTTGAATACTTATTTTAGATTTTAAACTTAACACTTTTTTATAAAATTTTGCAGGAATCTCATCTTTTTTGGGTGATGGTCTTTTTACAGAAATATTCTTTAATGTTAAAACCTCTCCTTTTATAATTTTTTTTATAGAAACAACACTCTCTCTTGCCCAATTAACAATCTGTTTTTCTTGTGAAAAAATTTTTTTAACACTCCCTCTTGCTAAAAAATTTGCATTCGCTCCTTCTATTAGATATTTCAGTTCCTTGGCATCAATCGATGATTTATGGTCTGGTCCTGATAAATTTTTATTAAAAGTAAAATGTTTCTCTATTGAGCTAGCTCCTAAAGAGACCGCACCAAGACTTGTATAAAAAGTTGGTGTGTGATCTGATAAACCAACTGGAACTTTGTATTTTGCTTCTAATTTTTTTAAATAATCAAGGTTCATTATCTCGTAAGGACATGGATAAGCAGAAATACAATGCATTATCATAAATTTCGCCTTATGTTTTTTTAAAATTTTAACTGTTTCCTCAATTTCACTTGGTTTACTCATGCCTGTAGAAAGGATTATAGGTTTTTTTTTCTTTGCTAAATGTTCTATAAAAGGATGATTTGTTAATTCACCAGAACCTGTTTTAAAGGCTTTAATTCCTAACGTTTCTAGCTCATCAGCTGCCTTCATCGAAAATGGAGTACATAAATACTCAATTCCTACTTTTTCACAAACAATTTTTAATTTTTTGTGTTCATCTAATGTAAAATTAGTTTTTTTTATGACATCCCAAAGAGAAATTTTAAAATTTTTAGATCTAGGGACAATTTTAAGCATTTCTTCTTCTAAAATATGGTGCTGAAATTTTATTGCATCAGCTCCTACTTTCTTAGAAAAGTAGATCATCTTTTTGGCTATTTTAAAATTTCCTTGATGATTAACACATGCCTCTACTATTATGTAGGGCTTATATTTTTTTCCAATTATTTTTTTTCCAATTTTAATTTTTGACATAAAAGTAAATTATAAATACAAAACATCTAAATTAATAGAAAAAATACTATAAAACTAATTCTTTTTCTTCAATTTTTTTTTAATAGGCCTTATTTTTTTCTTAGTCTTTGATTTTTTTGTTTTGGCATGATTTTTTTAATATTTAAATATTACCTATCTTATTTAAAATTTTCCAGCTTTTTGAGTCAATTGGCATGACAGATAATCTGCTTTGTCTAATGAGTGATAAATGACCAAGATCTTTATTTTTTTTGATTTCTTCAAGGGTTACACTTTTTTTTAACTTCTCTTTAAATTTTACTTGCACTGCTACAAAACGACCATCTTTATCAGTCTTATCTAAGAAAGCTTCTTTAATAACCTCAACTATACCAACAATTTCCTTACCTATATTTGAATGATAAAAAAAACAAAGATCCCCTTTCTTCATACCTTTTAAATTTTTGGCTGCTTGATAATTCCTTACGCCGTCCCAAGGAGCACCTTTCGCACCAGCTTTTTTTTGTTGATCAATTGACCAAACATCAGGTTCAGATTTCATTAACCAGTATTGCATTACAATCTTACTCCTGCACCTTTTAAGAAAGCAGCATTTTCATCTAGGGGCCACCTAGGTTTTGCTGGGTGATCTAGCTCACTAAACTGTTTTAATTTAAATTTTTCTAAACCAACCATAGCAATCATTGCCGCATTATCTCCACACAAATTTATAGGTGGAAATATTGGTTCAAAGTCTTCTTCTTTACAAAGGTTAGTTAGCACTTCTCGAATTCTTTTGTTAGCTGCAACTCCACCGGCAACTACAAATTTATTTTTATTTATCTCATTCATTTTTTTAAACTCTGTGAAAGCAATTTTACTTTTCTTATATAGTATTTCTTCAATAGTTCTTTGAAAAGATGCTGCTAAATCATATCTTTCTTGATTGGTATTAATTTGTTTTGATATTTTTAAAACAGCAGTTTTTAAACCTGCAAATGATAAATTGCAGCCACCTCTGTGAAAAATTGGCTTGGGTAATTCATATTTTTTTGGATCACCTTTTTTTGCATATACTTCAATTTGGGGTCCACCAGGAAATTCTATACCTAATAATTTCGCTGTTTTATCAAAAGCTTCACCAACAGCATCATCAATAGTTGTTCCTAATCTTTTATAATTTCCCAAACCTTGAACACTTAAAAATTGAGTATGTCCTCCAGAAATTAAAAGTAATAGATAGGGATAATTTAATTCAGAATTTAGCCTAGGGCTTAATGCATGACCCTCTAAATGATTAACTGCTATAAAGGGTTTGTTAAGTGAAGAGGCTACTGCTTTTCCAAAGCTTAAACCAACAGACAGACAAACTATAAGACCAGGCCCAGCAGTTGCTGCTATAGCGTCTACATCTTCCATCTTTATTCCACTTTCATCAATTGCTTTTTTTGTGATTAAATCTATTTTTTCCATATGAGATCTTGCAGCAAGCTCTGGAACAACTCCGCCAAATTCTTTATGAACATCAACTTGGCTTGAAACAATATTTGATAAAATGGTTGGTATGCCTTGCTCATTTTCAGTCACGATAGAGGCTGCTGTTTCATCACAGCTTGATTCAATTCCTAAAATTATGGGCTTTTTATTCATTAAATTAGTTTTTATTAATAATACAATCTCAATATAAGTATGAAGTATAAAGCAAATAAATGAAAAATAAAAAAATTATTATAGGGTCAAGAGGTAGCAAATTAGCATTAATCTATGCTGAAAAAGCTAGAGAAAAAATTCTTAGCTATGCGAAAGATTTTGGAATTGAAGAAGTAATTATTAAGGAAATTGTTACCAAAGGTGATCAAGTTCAAGATAGAAGATTATCTGAAGTTGGAGGTAAGGGTCTTTTCTCAAAAACCATAGAGGTTGAGTTATTAGATGATAAAATAGACATAGCCGTACATGCACTAAAGGATATGCCTTCTGAAGAAACTGTAGGTTTGTTAACAAATTGTTTTTTAGAAAGAAACGACCCAAGAGAAATTTTAATTAGTAGAGATAATAAACATTTAAAAGATTTAGCTGTAAATTCAATTATTGGAACCTCTTCATTTAGAAGAGAGTTTCAGATCAAAAAAAAAAGAGATGACCTTGAGTGCAAATTAATTAGAGGAAACGTTGATACAAGAATAAGAAAGCTTAATGAAAATTTGTATGATGCAATTATCTTATCCTATGCTGGGATTGATTCTTTAGGATTAAATCAAAACATATCTCAAACTTTTTCTACTTCAGAAATTATACCTTGTGCGGGGCAAGGAGTCATTGCTTTGCAATGTAGAAGTAATGATGAAGAGCTAATTGAATTGTTAAAAAGTGTTAATCACCAATCAACACACAACTCTATAAAAGCTGAAAGAAATGTTTTAAAGGTTTTAGAGGGAGATTGTGAAACAGCGGTAGGTGTATTCGCTAGAATTGATGGTGATACAATTAATCTTGAAGCAGAACTTTTTTCACTAGATGGTAGTAAAAGGTTCCACTTAAAATCATTTGAAAGTGTAAATAAAGCAGAAGAATTAGGAATAGAGATGGGAAAAACTCTCAAAAAGATGTCTAATAATTCTTATAAAAAATAATATGCACATTTTGCTCACACGACCCCTAGAAGATTGTCATGAAATGATATTAAAATTTCAATCACTGGGTCATGAGATATCTCATTTACCTTTAATTAATATTGAAGGTTTAAAATATGAATCTCAAAATTATTCTGAATTTAAAGGAGTTATTTTTACAAGCGTTAATGCAATTAAATTTTTGGATATAAAAAATATTGATAAACGGTTAAAATGTTTTTGTGTAGGAAATGCAACTGAAAAAAAAGCTAGGAGTGTTGGTTTTCAAAACGTTTTTGCAGCCGAGGGAAATGTAAATAATCTAAAAGAATTAATTTTACAAAATTTTAACTCTTCTGAAGGAAAACTGCTTTATGTTAGTGGAGAAATGATATCTAGCAATTTAGATAGTGAGTTAATCTCACATGGTTACACTACAGAACGAGTAATTAATTATAGAACCAATCCAATCGAAAAATATGATGAAGACTTTATTAAAAAACTAAAATTAAAAATGCCTGAAATCACCTACGTTTATTCACAAAATAGCGCCATTAATTTTCTAAAAATGATTAAAAATTATCAGCTAGAAACCCTATGGATGAATACTAATTTAATGTGCATTGGTGAAAAAACTTCCTCAATTCTTAATGAAATTAAGTGGAAAAAAATTTTTCTTTTTAACCCTGGAGAAGAAGAATTTTTGCTATATAAAATTTAATTATGGACATATTTATTAATTTTAGTGAGCTGTTTATTTCTGTTTGGTCAGAAGGAATTCGTGGAGTTGATATTTTTCAAATATTAATTGGTATTGGAATATTTTTTATTTTTTTAATTTTTAGAGGAATAATAGGTAAAGTTATCATTAAAAGACTAGAAGCCATCGCAAAGAGAACTACAAATAAATTAGATGATACTTTTGTTCATGCAATGGAAGGACCAGCTAGGTTCCTACCAATTGTTTTAGGTTTTTTTATTGCAAGTTATTATATGTCTTTTGGTGAGGATGCTAGAGCTATAGTTGATACAATCAATCGAACCTTAATAACAATTTTAATTTTTTGGTTAATCCACCAAATTGTGGAGCCAATTTCTTATATATTAAGTGGGTTAGATAAAATGTTAACCCGTGAGTTAATTGGCTGGATTATTAAATCATTAAAAATCTTAATTTTTATTTTAGGATTAGCTGCTGTTCTTGAGCTTTGGGGAATAAAAATTGGACCAATTATTGCAGGACTTGGTTTATTTGGTGTTGCAGTTGCTTTGGGTGCACAAGATTTATTCAAAAATTTAATTTCAGGAATTTTAGTTTTAGTAGAAAAAAGATTTAAGATTGGAGACTGGATTTTGGTAGAAGGTATCATTGAAGGTATTGTTGAAAAGATTGGTTTTAGGTCAACGGTTTTAAGAAAGTTTGATAAGTCTTTAGCTATAATTCCTAATTTTCAGTTTGCTGAAAATGCAGTTATTAACATTAGTGAAACAACCAACTGGAGAATAGATTGGGCAATAACTCTTCAATATGACACTACGGTTGAGCAATTAAAAAAGATAAGAAATGAAATTGAAACCCACATCAAGAAAAGTGATGATTTTGATAATGCTGTAGGAATTGCAGTACGAGTTGAAAAGTTTTCAGACAGTTCTATAGATATGAGGGTTAGATGTTTTACTACCTCTAACAGTTTTAGTACATGGCTGGAAGTTAAAGAAAAACTTGCAATTGAAATTAAACAGATTGTAGAAGGAAACAGTGCAGCTTTTGCTTTCCCAAGTCAGTCAATTTATATTGAGAAAAAATGATAGCTATTTTTTACTTAGCTCTTCAAATATTAAAACTCTATTCCTATGTAGTTTTGGCTAATGTTGTAATTAGCTGGCTAGTTGCTTTTAATGTTTTAAATACCCAGAATAGATTTATTTATTCTATTTTAGAGATGACTTATCGGTTAACAAATCCAGCTCTTAATAAGATAAGACGATTTCTTCCTAACTTAGGATCACTAGATATTGCGCCAGTAATATTACTATTATTGATTTGGTTTATAGAAATGTGTATGAAGTTGTACATTGCACCAATGATTTTTTAGGGAAATTTTATGATTTTAATAGATGGAAAAAAAATAGCAGCTGAACTTAGAGAAGAATTAAGACAAGAGGTTGTAGAGCTAAAAGCTAAACACAATAAAATTCCAGGACTTACAGTAATTTTAATTGGAGATATGGCTCCTAGTCAAATTTATGTTCGCATGAAAGAAAAAGCTGCGAATGAAGTGGGGTTAAAGTCTGAAGTAATCAGATACCCAGAAGCCGTAGAAGAAAAAACAGTGTTAGGTAAAATTGAAGAATTAAATAAAGATGAAAGCATTTCAGGAATTTTAGTTCAATTACCTTTACCAAAACATATTGATAAGCAAAAAGTTATTGAAACTATTTTACCAGGAAAAGATGTAGATGGATTTCACCCGATGAATGTTGGAAACCTTTCATCAGGTTATAAAAGTTCAGTGCCCTGTACTCCTTTGGGATGTTATTTAATGATTAAAAAAATTGAACCAAATTTAACTGGAAAGAAAGCTGTTATGATTGGTAGATCAAATTTAAATGGTAAACCAATGGCACAGTTACTTTTAAAGGAAAATTGCACGGTAACAATTACCCATTCTAAAACCAAAGATTTAAAGGCAGAATGCCTAGAGGCAGACATTATTGTTGCTGCTGTAGGTATTCCAGAATTGGTAAAAGCTGATTGGGTTAAAAAAGATGCAATCGTAATAGATGTTGGAATCAATAAAACTGAAAACGGTATAGTTGGAGATGTTGCATTTGATGAAGTTTCTAAAGTTGCAAGAGCTTTAACACCCGTTCCAGGTGGAGTAGGGCCAATGACAATCGCCTGTTTATTAAAAAATACTATTGAGTGTTTTAAAAGATCCCAAAAATAAAAACATCAACACAGGTGACAAAATTTATAATTTTCATATTTATAATTATCGCATATAAATCATCACTAATTGCCATGGATAAAAAACCTTATCATCATTTGCCAGATGGAACTTTTAGAAATCCAGAAGGATCACCTGTTAGAACTAGTCAAGCCAAGTTTTCATACACACAATTCATTAAATTGAAAAAGAAAATAGATATTATCGTTCCAAAAGAACACGTTGTAGATAAAGAAAAAGTTTTATCTGATTTAAAAAAGTATAAAAATGAGGATTATATTGCTTGGATTGGTCATGCTACTTACTTAATTAAGTTAGGTGATACAATAATTATAACTGACCCTGTATTTTCAAAAAATGCTGGACCCTTAATTTTTGGCCCAGATAGATTTACTGAGCCTGCTTTAAATTTAAATGAAATTCCAAAGACTGATTTATTATTATTAACACATAATCATTATGATCATCAAGATATGGGAACTATTAGAAAGTATCCGTTTAAAGATACAAAAGTTTTAACACCTCTAAATCTTGGAAAATATTTTACAAAAAATAGATTTAACGATGTAAATGAAATGGATTGGTATGAGGAAATTCAGGTTAATGACGATCTAAAAGTAACTTTATTACCTGCAGTTCACTGGTCGAAGAGAAGCTTAACAGATATGAATAAAACACTCTGGGGTAATTTTTTAATTGAATACAAGGGTAAAAAAATCTTATTTGCTTGTGATACTGGTTATGGAAATATTTATAAAGAGCTAGGTAAAAAATATGGTCCAATTGATTTAACCATGATTAACATTGGGGCATATGACTTTAAACCCATGTTTGATAAATCAATTTACCACACAACACCAGAAGAAGCTTTAAATGTAGCTAAAGATTTAAGAAGCAAAAAGGTTATGGGAACACACTGGGGAACTTTTGTTTTATCTCTAGAACCCATTATGGAACCACCTGTACGATTTAAAGCTAGTGCAGAAAAATATGGTTTTAAAAAAGATGATGCTATTATCTTTAAAATTGGAGAGATGAGCTCTTTAAAAAATATATTATCAAATTAAGATTATTTTTTTTCCATTAACCATAAAGCATTTTCACTTAAGAAAAATATTTTACCATTAGACGGATGAACTTGAATATCTCTTATTCTTCCAACATTACTCTTAAATATAAGATCTTCTTTCACATTAGTTAGATCATTAAATATTAATTTTCTTAAAGATTTATCTTTTAAAGAAGTAACTAGCGCATGCCCATTCCATTCTTTAAACTCATTTCCTTTATAAATTGTAATAGCACTAGTAGCTATTGAAGGTACCCAATACTGAATTGCCTTAGTAAAACCTGGCTTCCATTGGGGACCAATCTTTGTTCCTGAGTAATTTTTTCCACCCCAGCCTAAAATTTTCCATCCATAATTTTCTCCTTTTTTAGCTTCTCCAAACCAATCGCCACCTTTTGCTCCATGATTACTTAAATATATTTTTCCATCATAATCGGAGAGTGTTAAACCTTGTGGATTACGAACACCTATTTGATAAATTTCAGGTAACCAGTTTTTCCTACCTTTAAATTTTGGATTATCTTTTGGAATACTGCCATTAGTATGAATTCTAATAATACTACCAGGATGTTTTGTAGGATCTTGAGCAATCATACCTTGGCCTCTTTCACCAACAGACGCATAAATATAATCATCCTTAATCGCTAATCTTGAACCAAAATGATAACCAGAATCTATAGGAGGGTTTGCTTGAAAAATATTTTTAAAATTTAATTCTTGTTTATTTAATTTTGCTTTTGCAATTGATGTACTTGTTTTTGAATCTCCTCTATTTTCTGAATAAGAAATCCACAGTATATTATCTTGATGAATAATATCTAATAATCCACCTTGACCAACTTCTAAAAAATTAAGGTTATGTTTAATCTCTGTAACTTTTTTTGAAATAACATTGACAATTTTAATTTTTCCACTTTTTTCAGTAATAATGATTTCATTATCATTAATAAATGATGATCCCCATGGTTCATTTAGCTCTATTATTTTAGTGAATGTATAATTGTTGGAATAGCTTTTTGAAGTAAATAAAAGAAAAAAAATTATTAATAAAAAATATTTTTTCACTTTAAGAAAGTTTTGATCTACCACCATCAACAGCTATTATCTGTCCAGTAATCCAAGAACTCTCTTCAGTAATTAAAAATTTAGCAAGTGCTGCAGAATCTTTTCCTTCACCCAGTCTTTTAAGAGGATGAGCTTTAGCAATACCATCTGCAATTGCAGGATTTTTTAACATTGGTTCTGCGATTTTAGATTTTGATAAACTTGGTGCAATACAATTTACTCTAATGTTTGGAGCAAACTCTGCAGCCAATGTAACAGTTAATCCTTCAACAGCAGCTTTAGCAGAAGCAATAATTGTATGGTTAGTAAAACCTCTTTGAGCGGCAACAGTTGAAAATAAAACTACTGAGCCTTTGTTCTTTTTTAAACTTTCCTGAAATCCTTTTATAGCTTCAATGGCTGAATAAAGGTTTAGCTTCATGCATTTGTTCATATCTGCTTCTGTAACCATTCTTAATGGTTTTAAATCAATAGATCCTACACAGTAAGCAATACCCTTAATTTCATTAACATCTGATTTTACTTTTTCTATAAATCCATTTTCTAAAACGTCAGCAACCGTATAAGAGCAACCCAGTTTTTCTGCAATTACTTTAGCTTCGCTTTCATTTCTTGCAACTAGATGAACATCATTACCTGAATTTTTTAATTGTTCAGCTAAGCTAGAACCTACAGAACCTGTCGCACCAAAAATAAGATATTTTTCTGACATATAATTTTTATTTAGTTATATTTAACTATGAAATTGTTTTTTATACTTGGCAATCAATTATTTCCATTAAAATACGTAGACCGCTTCAAAAAGGACCACTCTTTTTACATGGCAGAAGACTATGAACTATGTACTTATGAAAAGCATCATAAGCAAAAAATACTGCTATTTCTATCTTCTATGAGGTCTTATGCAGATATGCTTAAGGCGAATAAATACAAAGTTAAATATTCTAAAATTGAGGACAAAGATTTTAAAGACACTTATTTTAAGAAATTAAAAAGTATCATTGATCAAAAAAAAATTACTGAAATTTCAAGCTTTGAGGTTGAGGATAAATTTTTTGAAAAGAAAATTTCACAATTTTTAAAAAAAGAAAAAATTAACTGGAATATTGTTCAAACCCCAATGTTTTTAAACTCAAGAGACGAATTTAAAAGTTATTTAGCAAAATCAAAAAAACCTTTTATGGCAACATTCTATAAAGAGGTTCGTAAAAAATCTGGAATATTAATGGGAGCTGATGGAAATCCTATTGGAGGCAAATGGAGTTTTGATGAAGATAATAGAAATAAGTTACCGAAAGATATATTAATACCAAAATTTCCAAAAATTAATGAAACTAGTCATACTAAAAAATTAAAACCTATTATTGAAAAGTTTTTTAAAGATCATCCTGGCAACACAAGTGATTTTTGGCTTGCAACAGAATACAGTGATATTGTTAAACTTTTAGATTTTTTTATTAAAGAAAAATCAAATTTATTTGGTGACTATGAAGATGCTGTTAATCAAAAAGACAATATTTTATTTCATAGTGCATTAAGTCCGTACATTAATTTAGGATTGATAACTCCTGAAATTATTATTCAAAAAATTTTAGAATTTCATAAAAAACACAAAATTAGAATGAACTCACTTGAAGGCTATATTCGTCAGATAATAGGTTGGAGAGAGTTCATGCGTGGAATTTATCAAGGTTATTCTGATGAAATGGAAACTAAAAATTTTTTCAAGCATGAAAGAAAAATGAAAAAGTCTTGGTATGATGGAACAACAGGTTTACCCCCATTGGATCATGCAATTAAAAACGCAGTTAATCATGGGTGGTCTCATCATATAGAAAGGTTAATGATTTTGTCTAACATCATGAACCTTTGTGAAGTGAAACCAACTTATGTTTATAAATGGTTTATGGAAATGTTTGTAGATTCTTCTGACTGGGTAATGGTTCCTAATGTTTATGGAATGGGTCTATTTAGTGATGGAGGTATTTTTGCAACAAAACCATACATCTGTGGATCAAGTTATTTTATGAAGATGATGGATTTTAAAAAAGGAGAATGGTGCAATACAATGGATGGCCTTTATTGGAGATTTATAGATAGAAATAGAAAATTTTTTTTAAAGAACCCCAGATTATCAATGATGGTTTATGTTTTTGATAAAATGAATGATGAAAGAAAGAAAATGATTTTATCTGAAGCTGACAAGTTTATAAAATTAAATACAAATTAAAAATGTTAAAAAGCTTATTTATTATCTTTTTTTACCAACTTCTAGGTGAAGCCATTCAAAAATTTTTTGCAATAAATATTCCAGGGCCTGTTATTGGTTTAATTTTATTATTATTATCGTTCATATTATTTTCTAAAAATATTAAACAATCTAAGAAAATAATTAAAGAAATTTCTTTGATTAGTCATCAGATTATAAGCTACTTATCATTATTATTTGTTCCAATAGGTGTTGGGGTTGTAATGCATATAAGTTATCTAGGAGATAACTTATTCAAAATTTTTAGTATAATAATTATTGGTACACTCGCTACTTTAGTATTCACAGCATTTGTTATGGAAAAAATAATTAACCTAGAAAAGAAAAATGGCAAGAGAAGATAAACTATATAAAATTTGGGTATATTTGCAGGCAGAACCTCTTTTCTGGATCACCTTAACACTAGGAGCATATTTAGTAGGTGATTATTTATATAAAAAATCTAAGTTAAATCCATTGGTAAACCCTGTTGCAATAAGTATCTTAATTGTTTCCTCTGTTTTATTATTTTTAGATGTCTCCTATGATAGATATTTTGAGGGTGCAAAATTTATTCACTTTATGTTAGGTCCAGCAACAGTTGCTTTGGCTATACCAATTTTTGAAAAAAGAAATTTGATTACAAAAGAAGTTAAACCAATTATTTTTTCAATTTGTCTTGGAATACCTTTTGCAATTTTAATTACTTTTTATTTGGGAAAATTTTTTGGATTAAGTAATGAGATGATTTTAACAATGATACCTAGAAATGTGACAGCTCCTATTGCAATGGGTATCTCAGAGCTTATTGGAGGAATACCGTCCTTAACTGCAATAATTACAATAATTACTGGTATAATTGGTGCTTCATTGGGAACTTTTTTATTAAATGTTTTCAAAATAAAAGACATGAATGCTAGAGGTTTTGCGTTTGGTTTAGCAAGTCATGGAATTGGAACAGCAAGAGCAATGAGTAAAAATAAAACAGCGGGTGTGTTTGCTGCTCTAGCGATGGGCCTAAGTGGCATTGCAACTTCACTTTTTGTTTTAATTATAATTAAGCTTCTTATTTAATTTGTGAAAAAAGAAAATTTACCCTCAAAAATTTGTCTTACTTGTAAAAGACCTTTTACATGGCGTAAGAAATGGAAGTTAAATTGGGATAAAGTAAAGTATTGTTCTAAGAAGTGTTCGAAGTGATTTACCTATCTTTATTTGTCATATCTTTTTTAGCCGCAACCATTTTACCATTTTCATCTGAGCTCACATTGGCAGGGTTAATTGCAACATCCAATTATGATAATTTATTATTATTAATCGTTGCAAGCTTTGGTAATGTTTTAGGGTCAGTTGTTAACTGGGCTCTAGGATTTTATTCAAGAAATCTTACTACAAAAAAGTGGTTTCCATTTAAAGACAAGCAAATAGAAAACTCCTCAAAATGGTTTAGTAAATTTGGTAAATGGTCGTTATTATTTGCCTGGGTGCCAGTTATTGGAGATCCACTAACATTAGCAGCAGGATTGCTTAGGGTTAAATTTATAGAGTTTTTAATTTTAGTATCGATTGGAAAAGTTAGTAGATACTTTCTTATTTACTATTTCATTTGACAGTTAGAGACAAAAGTAGTTATATCTAAATGCGCTGAGTTAAGTTAAATTGCAGAGCGCTTTATAAATCCTGCTAAAGCGACATTTTAACCACCGCTTTAGACAGGTGGTTTTTTTTTATCTTTTATAAAATTAAGCTGGGCAGTTGAACCATATTGTGCGCCCTGCATTTGCTTAAGCACTAAAAAGGAGAAAAGAGGCCTATGAACTTAACCCTCTTGTTAGAACGTAACCTTTTTTCTCCAAAAAAACTGGAGAAAAAAAATGAGTACAAATAGACTAAAAGAAAGATTAGATAAAGGCCCCGTTATATGTGCAGAAGGTTTTTTGTTTGAAATAGAAAAACGTGGGTATATGGCATCTGGTGAATTTGTTCCGATGGTATCCCTAGATCATCCTGAAGTGTTAGAAAATTTACATAGAGAATTTCAGCATGCAGGATCTGATATTGTTGAAGCCTTTACTTATAATGGGCATAGAGAAAAAATGCGTGTCATTGGTAAAGAAGAACTCCTTGAACCTCTAAACCGTTCAGCATTAAAAATTGCTAAAAAAGTAGCACTAGATACTCCCAAAGGATCAAAACCAAATTTGATGGCAGGTAATATCTCTAATTCAAACATTTGGAAGCATAACGATTCACAATCTCAAAAAGAAGTTGAGGGAATGTTTTCTGAAATGATTGGTTGGGCCGTTGAAGAAGGGGCTGACATGTTAATTGGTGAAACTTTTTATTACGCTGAAGAAGCTTTTAAAGCACTTGAGGTTATGAAAAAAACTGGTTTACCAACAGTATTAACAATATCTCCAATGGGTGAAAATAAAATGAGAGATGGAAAATCTGTTGTTGATACCTGTAAAGAGCTTGAACAGCGTGGAGCAGATGTTGTTGGTTTAAATTGTTTTAGAGGGCCAGCAACAATGTTGCCCTTTTTAAAAGAGATTAGAAAAGCAGTTAAGTGTCATGTTGGAGCTTTACCTATTCCTTATAGAACCAGTGAAGATTACCCAACATTTTTTAATCTACCAGATAGAAGTAATTGTCAGTGTCCATCACCACATGGAAGAACATTTCCTACAGCGCTAGACCCACTTCTTTGTAATAGATATGAAATAGGTCAATTTGCAAAATGGGCAAATATTTTAGGAATACACTATCTTGGAGTATGCTGTGGAGCAAACCCAATGTTGATTAGAGAAGTTGCTGAGTCAGTTGGCTTAACTGTTCCAGCAACTAAATATAGAGAGAAGATGGAAAATCATTTTATGTATGGAAAAAATAAAAGAATTCCAAAACATATGACTGAATACGGAGATAAAGCATAAGTTAGATAATTAAAGTTAGCTACCTAGGCTTACTAAGGTTAGGTAGCTAAATTACATAATTATATACTTAAAATATTGTTATAGAACTCATTCTAAAATACTATAAATTAGCAATGAATATAATTGTCTTGCAGCACATCAAAATTGAAGATCCTGGATACATAAAAGATCTTATGTTGGATGATGGATTTAAACTAACCACAATAGAGTTGGACGAAGGTGAAAAAATTCCAAGTGATCTAAGTAAATTTGATGGAATGTTTTGTATGGGTGGTCCAATGGATACTTTTATGGAGCAAGAATATTCTTGGTTGGTTGATGAAAAAAAAAGAATTAAAGAATTTGTCATTGATTTAAAGAAGCCCTACCTAGGTTTTTGTTTAGGCTGTCAGTTATTAGGAGAAGTTGTCGGTGGTAAGGTAGTAAAATCTAACCCAGCAGAAATTGGAATAATGGATATAAATTTTACTAAAGAAAAAAATGAAGATATTTTATTTTCAAAATTTCCAGAACAAATTAAAAGTTTACAGTGGCATTCTTATGAGGTGCAAGGAATAGATGATAATAAAGATATTACTTTATTAGCTTCATCACCAGTAACCAAATATCAAATTTTTAAATATCAAAATCATGCGTATGGAATTCAATTTCATATCGAAATTAAAGATACGACAGTTAATGAATGGGGCTGTGTACCAGAGTATAAAAAAGCGCTTGAGGATCAATTAGGTGAGGGTGCATTAGAAAAATTTGATCAAACTGCCAAAAATAATATGATTGATATGAATAACTATTCAAAAACACTCTACGAAAATTTTAAAAAAATTTTAATTTAAATTGTAATATCATTTTAAAGAGATAGACAAATTAGATGGCAGAGATTTTTATTCAAACTTTTTTTCTATATTTTATTGTTATAGATCCATTGGGAAACACCCCATTGTTTTTAAGTATTACTCAAAATATGGATACAAACAAAAAGATAAGAATAGCATTAAGTGCAACAATAATAGCTTCAATCATATTACTGTTTTTTGCATTACTTGGAAGTTCATTGCTAAGTTATTTAAATATTTCTTACCCAGCATTCACTATTGGTGGAGGAATAATTTTATTAATTATTGCAATAGAAATGTTGTTTGACAAGCGTCAACAAAGGAAAGAAGAAGATATAGATCTTAATTCAGATAACGTTAGTATTTTTCCCTTAGCAACACCTATTATTGCAGGGCCAGCCGCTATCACTTCAGTAATAGTTTCTGTCTCAGATATTGGAACTAATTTTACTAATCAGACTGCAGGAATGATTTCACTAGTATCTGTTTTATTTTTAACTTTTATAATTTTTTTTGTAGCTTCAAAATTTTCTAAAATAATAAATAAAAAAATAATTGGAGTTATTTCAAGAGTGGTAGCTATTATTCTTGTTGGATTGAGTGTGCAGTATATCTTAGATGGAATTAAAACCTTTTTAGTTTAATTAAAATTAGAAATAATTTTTGGAATATAGTTTTTAAAATTAAAAAAACCTTTATTGCAATATTGCCAAGAAAACTGATCTAACTTTCTATATAAAAATTTAATATTCTTTAATTGATTATTTTGAATAAAATCTAAATTTTCGCCAACAGTTGGATAAAGTGCATTAACTTCTTCAGTAATATTTTTTAAATCATTAATGTTAATAGTTTCACAATTAATTGATTTTTCTTCTAATCTTATTTTTTGATCCTCTAAAAGGTTAGCCTTAAATTTCAACACTTTTTCACTTAATTTGATAGTTCTATTTGTACCATTTGAGACTAACAAAATTTTTTTAAATTTATATTCTTTAAAATCAGAAAATTCAAATGTCATATTATTTTCAAATATTAATAAAGTTTTATCCTCTGAAATCTCAGAATTTTCAAAGCTCTTATTAGTAACTGAATATATTTTATCACCAAATATAGGCTTGGCATTTTCATTAAGTTTTATGTTTTTAAATCTATTATTTGTAAATTTATTAATATTCCATTCACTTGCGAGGTAATGCTTGCCTTGAGTTTGAACTCCAGCTACCCATCTCCAACCAAGGGTATTTGATGCGGTGTCACCATCATAAAGATTCTGCATAAAAAACTCAGCCCCCAATTGCCACGGTAATTTTAATGTAAAAATCCAAATACTCGCAAACCACATTCTTGTGTGGTTATGAAGATAATTGTTTTCTTTAAGTTCAATTGTCCATTGATTAAAACAATCTACATTTGTCTTTCCTTCAATTGCATCCAAATAACTTTGATTGTTTTTAAATTCATCTTTAACTTTACCTAATTCTATTAAGTAATCTGACCAAACATTAGGTCTTAATTCTAACCATCCTTTCCAATAAACACGCCACAGAACTTCCTGAATAAATTTTTCATTTTTTGCAAATGAAAATTTTTTAAGGGATTTATTAATTACTTCTAATTCATTAATTATTCCGTGAGTTATATAGGGGGATAAACGAGAAATATTAGATATATTATCTGGCCCAAAATCAAAATTTCTTAGTTTTGAATAATTGGAAAGATTTTGTTCAATAAAATTATTTAATTGATCAACGGCTTTAGCCCTTGAAGCTTCAAAAATCATTTTAAACTATTTAGATTTTCTTTTCTTTAGACCCAATTTATCACTATGTCTTAATCTAAGAATAACTATTGCGGATGCAATTAGAACTATAGCTACAGCTTCATAAACTAATGCTGATGGATCCATCTCTTTCCCTTGCAATATAATAAATCGAGCTAGGGCAGTGATAGCAATTAAAAGAGGCAAAGTTATACTAATTGATTGTTGATTCCAAAAAACTCGAACCATTGCTAAAACTTCTAAATAAAGAAACATTAAAAGTAAATCAGCCAATGTAACTGATTGATTTAGAATCATATTCTTAATTTCCATACCAACAGCAATTACAGTGCTTACTAAAATAATGCACATTAATGCTAGCTGTAAATTTTTTGCTATTTTTTCCATTACTTATCTTTACTAAATGGTAGCCATTTTTCAAACACTGATTTTGATGGACCATCATATGGGATTGCATAAGAGCTAGGGTTGGGGCTAGTTAAGACCTCTATTCCTTTAGAAAATACAAAGATAAAAACAATGACAAAAACAATAACCATGATTTTAAATGGATCAAAATTTTTAGTTTGGAATACACTACTAGATTGTGCCTCTGCTTTATGAAAATGTTTGAACGTCATATAGACTGCAAATATTAAACCAACGTGCGCAATGTAGAGACCAGCCCAACCAAATGCAAATGTTGTATAGGAAAATATATATAGACTAAAAACTGTTGTCCAAACGAAACTTAGAACTAATAAAATTTGTAATCTCACAGATCTTGGCAAAGATCTTAGGTCGTTTTTACTGTCATCAAATAAAATATTTGCTGCATCTATCATCCAATTTTTTAGTGCTTCCATATGACCAGAATAGATATTTATACGTTAAAGGCAAAGGATAAAGTGTCCTTTAATTTTTAGCTTAAATTGGACTTTATTGCATTTTCCAAATTTGTAGAGCTCTGGGCTCCTGAAATAAAATCTGTTCCTATTTCAAAAAAAGGTACTCCACTAACTTTTTTTTCTCTTGCAACTGAAGTATATGAATTAACTTCTTCAATATTTTTTAAATTAAAAAAATCATTAATTACATCTGCATTAATATTAAATTCTTTTCCAATATTAATTAAGATTTCTTTATCTCCAATATCGAGACCCTCAACAAAATATGAGTGGTATATTTTTTCTTTAACTTCGTTGTGTACATTGGATCGTTCGGCTAATTTTATTAATAAATGAGAAAATACTGTATTGGGTGTTTTTTTTATATTATCTAGATTAAAATTAAGACCTTCTTTATTGGCCTCTTCTGTCATTCTATCATACATCGGTTGAGCAAAATCTTTACCACCAAACTTTATTTCTAAATACTTACTTCTTTCAATTCCTTCTTTGGGCATATCAGTATTTAATTGAAACGGAACATGCTCTATCTCAAACTCAGTTTCAGGAAAAGCTTTTAATGCTTTATTTAGTCTTGTCTGACCAATAAAACACCACCCACAAATTGTGTCGGCGAATACTTTTATTTTCATAAATTTATGAACGAAGTTTTTGTTTATGAAAGTTAATAAACCTTTCTACGTTTGATTTATTAAAGGTTTTATTTTCTTCAAAAGAAACTTTTTTCATTGAGTAGGCAGTACTTTTCGTATGTCTAGACATTATAGTGATATTACCTTTGTATAATTTAAGCTTAACAGACCCGTTTACTTTATTTTTTTTAAGATCCACTATTTTTTGAAGTTTAAATCTTGCTTTTGAATACCAGTAACCATTGTAGATAAGTTCAGCATATTTTGGCATAATTTCATCTTTTTTATGCATAGTTTCTTTATCTAAAGTAACTGATTCAATTGCTCTATGTGCTGACATGAGCAGTGTCCCACCAGGTGTTTCATAAACACCTCTTGATTTAATTCCAATAAATCTATTCTCAACTAAATCAACTCTACCTATTCCATTTTTACCTGCAACCTCATTAAGTTTTTCTAACAAGTTTCCAGGTGATAATTTTTCACCATTAACAGTTATAGGATCTCCATTTTTAAAACCTATAGATACAAATGAAGCTATGTTAGGTGCTTTTTCAGGAGACACTGTTCTTTGAAAAAGAAACTCGGGTGCTGCATTTTTTGGATTTTCTAAAACCTTTCCCTCAGTTGAAGTGTGATATAAATTGTCATCAATAGAAAATGGTGGTGCACCTTTTTTATCTGTTGGAATTGGAATATTATTTTTTTTTGCATATTTAATTAAATCTGTTCTGGAATTTAATTTCCATATTCTCCAGGGAGCAATAATTTTTACCTTAGGACCAAAATAATGATAACCCAATTCAAATCTTATTTGGTCATTACCTTTTCCAGTTGATCCATGGGACACAGCATAAGCACCAAACTTTTTAGCAACAGCAATTTGACGTTTTGCAATTAACGGTCTTGCAATTGAAGTTCCTAATAAATACACACCTTCATAAATAGCGTGCCCTCTAAGCATTGGAAAAACATAATCTTTTACAAAAATATCTTTTAAGTCTTCAATGATTATATCTTTAACTCCTAATTTTTTTGCATTTCTTATAATTTTTTTTCTATCAATTTCTTGTCCTACATCAGCAGTGTAACAAATAACCTCTGCATCATAATTTTCCTGAAGCCATTTTAAAATAATAGAAGTGTCTAGTCCGCCAGAATATGCGAGTACAATCTTTTTTTTAGATTTCATTTATTTAGCCACAGTTTGCTTTGGTAGCATTGTATGCTTTGGTAAAGCCTAATAATGAATAGTGATCAATAGTTTGAGATCCATTTTGAGTGTAACCTTGAACCATTATTCTAGATCCTTTTTTCAGAGTTTTGATCATTTTTTTCTCTAATTTATTTTCTTTATCTGTCATCCAAGCAAAACCATCCTGCATAATGTCAAATTCATATATATTTTTTCCAGAAGTTACTTTAACCAAATTTTTATTATTAAATTCATAGCCACTAGTAACACTTATTTCATTAGCTATATTTTCTCCTGGTCTAAAGCTAATAAATAATCTTGCTTCTCTAGGGTTAGATTTTGGTGCTTGTAGAACAGGTTTAGATTGTGCATAACAAACCTTACCTTTTTCATCATTCATTACATATGTTTCCCAGTCCTTGTGTGTACCCATTTTTTTCACCTCTTGAGCATTAACTTGACCTGCAAAGGTAGTTATAAAAAGTAGGATTATAAAATTTTTAATTAAGGACATGGGTTTGGGTAAATTGTTTGTACTTCATTTATTTCTTTAATTATTTCTTCAGTTAAATTTATATTTATACTTTCCACGTTAGTTTTCAACTGTTCCATTGTCGTAGCACCAATAATAACGGATGTTACAAAAGGTTGAATTTCTAAAAATTTTAATGACATCTGTGCTAAATCCAGGTTGTGTTTCTTTGATATTTCATAATATAGATCAATAGCTTTTTCAGCATTTTGATTATTGTATCTAGACCAAAAATCTCCATCTCTTTCCATTCTAGAGTTTTTTGGTAATTGTTTGTTTCTATACTTTCCTGATAAATACCCACATGCTAAAGGCGAATAGGCTAGTAATCCTGCTTGTTCTCTAATAGAAATTTCTGCAAGTCCAACTTCATAAGTTCTATTAAGTAAATTATATGGATTTTGAACAGAAAGCATTCTCGGAAGCTTTTGTTCTTTTGATAATTCTAAATATTCAGTTAATCCCCATGGAGTTTCATTGGACACACCCACATGTTTAATTTTTCCTTGATCAATAAATTTTTTTAAATTTCCTAGAATATCCTCAAATTGAGTCCACTCATTACTATCATCATGCTCATATCCTAATTTTCCAAAAAAATTTGTTTTTCTTTCTGGCCAATGCAGTTGATATAAATCAATACAATCAGTTTTTAATCTTCTTAAACTTCCTTCAAGTGCCTCTGTAATATTTTTTTCTCCAAACTGATTACCACCACCTCGTACATATTCTCTCATTGGGCCACAAACTTTAGAGGCCAAGACTACCTTGTCTCTCTTTTTTGTTTTTTCAAACCAGTTACCAATAATAGTTTCAGTATGACCAAAGGTTTCTTCTCTAGGAGGAACAGAATAAATCTCTGCAGTATCCCAAAAATTTACACCCTGATCCAAAGCATAATCCATCTGCTCAAAGCCTTCAATTTGGGTATTTTGTTCGCCCCAAGTCATAGTGCCTAGACAAATAGTGCTTACTTTTAAATCTGTATTTCCTAGTTTTTTGTAATTCATAATTATTTTAATCTTATTAAGACATCTTGAAATAATAGTAAAAGGCTATTATATATAGGTCATGATATTCAATAAACAAAATTTGCTAAATAAAGTAAAAGAAGCCCAACAATCAACAGTAGTAATGGATGAGGGCTTAAGAGCCTACATGCTAAAAGTCTACAACTATATGGCTTCTGGTATTTTATTAACTGGACTTGTATCTTTAGTATTCTTTAAATTATCAGTAGTTACAGATGCTAATGGATCTATTGTTGCCTTAACAAGTATAGGAAACACAATTTTTCTTTCAGGTTTTAAATGGATCGTAATGTTGGCGCCTCTTGGAGTTGTCTTTTACATGAGTGCGAAAATTAATAAAATGGCAGCATCTACTGCTCAAACAACTTTCTGGGTTTTTGCTTCGTTAATGGGAATTTCTTTATCTTCAATATTTTTAACTTATACTGGAGCGAGCATCACTAGAGTATTCTTTATTACCTCAATTACCTTTGGTGCAATGAGCTTGTATGGTTACACAACTAAGAGAGATCTTACAAAATTAGGATCTTTTTTAATGATGGGTTTAATTGGTATTATCGTAGCATCAGTTGTTAATATGTTTATGAAATCTTCAATGATGGATTTTGTTATTTCAATCCTAGGTGTTTTAATTTTTGTAGGCCTTACTGCTTATGATACTCAGAAAATTAAAAACATGTATGTAGCAAGTGATACAGGTGAGTTGATGGGCAAAAAAGCTGTAATGGGCGCTCTAACTCTTTACCTAGACTTTATAAATTTATTTATAATGCTGTTAAGATTATTCGGTCAAAGACGATAGTCTTTTTATTTCTTTAGGTTTTTCCAATTAGTATTTTTAAGTAAAATCTCTAGTTTAAAAGAGTTTTTTAAAACTTTACCATTAGAATCCGTAATTAAATATTTTAGATTTTTATTACTTGGCTTAAAGTTTTTACAAATTTTATATAAAGCATTCTCAGCAGCATTTTTAAAAACACTAAAACTTACTTGTCTGCTAGAAATATTTAAACCATAATCTTTCCATGATCCTGCTGAGACCATTTTTGCATAGAGGTCTAAAATAACCTTAAGCTCATTTTTTTCAAAAAACTGTCTTTCCTCTATTTGATTGTGAGGGTTGTTAACAACTAATTTTAAGTTTCTATTCATCAAGTTTGTATTTATTAATCAATGATACCTGAAATGCTGTAAAGACAAGAGTTATTGGTAGCATTCCCCACACCTTAAAGTTAACCCAAAACTCTTCTGTTTGTGTTCTCCAGACGCACTCATTTAAAAACGCAAGGCAGAAGAAAAAATACATCCATCTTTTATTTAATAATTCCCAACCAATATCAGTTAGGGCAATTGATTTACCCATAATTTTTTTAAGAACAGGCTCATTGGTAAAATATTTTCCAAAAAATAAAGCAAGAGCAAATAAAATATTTATGATTGTTGGTTTTACATAAAGAAAAACTGGATCATTAAAATAAATTGTCAGACCACCAAAAAAAGTGATTAAAATACCGCTTAATAAAGGCATCATAGGTATTTTTTTTTCAAGTAACCAAACTACAACTAGCGCTATTAATGTTGCAACTATAAGTGGTGGAATTGCAACTGCTAGGTTTTTGTCATTATTGTAATAATAATAAAAAAATATAGCTAAAGGTCCAAAGTCTGTTGCAAATTTAAGAAATGATTTATTCACTTGACAGATATTAACATAATAAAAAAACATTTATATTTTTTTTATTGATTTTTATTTTTAAACCCCCATATTAATAGTAATGGCAATTCAAAAAGCAAAATTTTCAATAGGCGATATTGTAAAACATAGACACTTTGAGTTTAGGGGTGTAATTTATGATGTGGATTTCGAATTTAATAATTCTGAAGAGTGGTATCAATCCATTCCTAAAAATGTTCGTCCTAAAAAAGATCAGCCCTTTTATCACTTACTTGCTGAAAATGATGAAATTACCTATGAGGCCTACGTTTCTCAGCAAAACTTGTTGATGGACGATTCAGAAGACCCTATTAAACACCCTTTAATTGAAGAGATTTTTTCTGGTAGAAAAGGCTCTAGCTACTTCAAGCCCTCTAATTAATTCTTTTTTCTAACACAATTAGCTCAAATCTTAGACACAGATTGTAGTTATATTTAATTATGTTCTGATCAAGAGTGTTAAATAACGTTTTTATCATTATTGACTCCCTCTGCATTCTTGATCAGGATAACCTTCCATAATAAGAATTAAATTATCTTTTTTTAATATATAATTTAAAAATGTTTAAATCTTTTGAGCCTAATAAAATTTTTGCAATTACATCTAAGGCACCAAAATATGTTTTGTTTTTATTTATTGTTGTCTTAACAATTGGCTTAACTGAAGCGCTCGTTTTATCTCCGGAAGATTATAAACAAAGTGATGCAGTAAGAATTATGTATGTCCATGTACCGGCCGCATGGATATCTCTTGGAATATTTTCAAGTTTAGCTTTGCTGTCCATTGGAAGTTTTGTTTTTAAAAATAAAAATTTTGCTTTAATTGCTAAAAGTTTAGCACCTTCTGGATTTGTTTTTAATATTATTGCATTAGTTACAGGATCAATTTGGGGCAAACCTACTTGGGGTACCTGGTGGGCTTGGGATGCAAGAATAACCTCTATGCTAATTTTAGCTTTGTTTTATGGAATGTATTTATTAGCCTGGAGAATTTATGAAGATAAAGAGCAAGTAATAAAAATTACTTCCTTGATCACAATTTTAGGAGTGGTAAACGTCCCTATCATTAAATTTTCTGTAGACTGGTGGAACACACTTCATCAACCAGCTTCAATTGATATTTTATCAACCAACACAGCAATTCACATATCAATGCTAATCCCTTTGGGCATTATGACTGCGGCATTTGCCCTTTTTTCGCTACTCATTTTTTTGATGAAATATAATACTGAACTGATAAAAGTTAAAAATAAAGGATTAGATAGATTATGATAAATGAAATAATTTCAATGAATGGATATGGGGCTTATGTATGGTCAGCTTTTTCATTTACATTGATTAGTTTTACAACTTTATATTTTGTAACTAAATTACAACTTTCAAAAGAGCAAAAAAGATTTGCTTCAAAATTTGGTTCTCTAAATGTAGAGAAAGCTAGAGCTGCAAGATCACAAAATATTAATAGAGAAATATTATCCAATACTTCAAATATTTAACTAATAAACCATGTATGGTAAAAAAGTTAAATTACGGGTTTTATTTCTAACTTTAATTTTAGCTTCAGTAATTTTGGCAGTTTTTCTAATTTTACAGTCATTAAAAGAAAACGTTGTATATTTCCAGTCTCCATCCGAAATAAAGTCTTTAATAGAATTAAATAAAAAGAAGATAAGAGTAGGAGGGATGGTTAAAGAGCAATCTGTTTTTATCAATTCTAATGAAGTTAATTTTATTATTACTGATTTTAAAAATGAGATTAATGTTACTTATTCAGGAGCTGTTCCAAATTTATTTGCTGAAGGAAAAGGGGTGGTTGCTGAAGGTTTTTTAAAGGATAAAAATTATTTTTTAGCTACTAAAATTTTGGCAAAACATGACGAAAATTATATGCCCCCAGAAGTTAAAGAAGCTATAGGAGATAAATAAATTGCTAGCTAATCAGATAGGTTATTATTCTTTAATTTTAGGGTTACTGCTTTCAGTTTTGCTCTGTGGTGTTTCAATTAAAGACCTTAATAGTAACAATAAGCAAATTAACCCAAATGTATTATCTTTATCATTTCTGCAGTTGGTTTTCGTAATTGTAAGTTTCTTGAGTTTGATTTTGTCTTTTATAAACTCAGACTTTAGTAATGAGACAGTTTTTAATAATTCTCACACAACCAAACCATTATTTTATAAAATTTCAGGAACATGGGGAAATCATGAGGGAAGTTTATTGCTATGGTTATTGGTACTAACTTTATTTATTTTTCTATTTTTGATTAAATCAAAAGAACAACCTAAAAAATATAGAATTTTAACTTTATTATTTCAGCAAATAATAATTATTGGATTTTTCTTATTTGTATTGATGACATCCAATCCTTTTAATTATTTATTTCCAATTCCCAATGAAGGCCTTGGTCTTAATCCAATTTTACAAGATCCAGCTTTAGCGATCCATCCTCCAATTTTGTATTTAGGATATGTCGGCACTTCAATAATTTTTTCGTCATCACTTGCTGCCGTAACACAAAATTATATTTCGAAGGAATGGGGCCAACATATTAAAAAATGGGTTTTGATTTCCTGGATTTTTTTAACCATAGGAATTATGCTTGGATCAATTTGGGCGTATTATGAGCTAGGTTGGGGAGGTTTTTGGTTTTGGGATCCGGTTGAAAATGTTTCTTTAATGCCATGGCTAACATTAACGGCATTATTACACTGCATTTTGGTATTGGAGAGAAAGGCCACATTAACATCCTGGGTAGTTATATTATCTATTACAACATTTACACTAAGCATGTGTGGAACTTTCTTGGTAAGATCTGGAATATTAAATTCCGTACACACATTTGCAAATGATCCTACAAGAGGAATTTTTATATTAATTTTTTTATTTATTTTAATTACCTTATCTTTGGGAATATTTTTTTTCTTTCACAAAGAGAATAATAAGGACTCAAATAATTTTTTCTGGCTTAGTAGAGAAACTTCTATCTTAATAAATAATTGGTTTATGATGTATTTTTTATCAGTTGTTTTAATAGGGACAGTATATCCAATTTTTCTAGACGTAATATCTAGTGAAAAAATATCAGTAGGACCTCCTTTTTATCAAAAATTAATAGCCCCTTTTTTAATACCATTTCTTTTATTCATGTCTGTTGGACCAAGACTTAAATGGATCAAATCAAAAATTGAGAATAAAAAATCGCTAATTATTACCTTTATAATTTCAGTAATGTTAACATTTTTTATAGTTAAAAATTTGACAACTGACTTACTTTTTTACACTATTCTGATTTCAGCAGCTTTTTTTCTATTTTTTACAACTTTGAAAGAATTATTTATAAAAAAATTTAATAATATTTCTCAAACTGTAGCACATTTTGGTTTCAGCTTGTTAATATTAAGTATTTTGTTTAACAACATTTTATCGTCAGAAATTATAACTAACATAAAGATTGGTGAAAAATATAGTTATAAAAAAAGTGAAATTTTCTTTAAAAAGATAGAGGAAAGAAAAGAAAGTAATTTTAATTCCATCATTGCTTATTTTGAAATCAAAGATGAAAAAGGGAAAATTATTGAATTAAATCCTGAGATTAGAATTTATGATCAGCCTGTAATTATTACCAGTGAAGCAGATATAAAAACAACACTACTAGAAGATAAGTTTTTAGTAATGAATCTTGTAAAAGGTAATGAATATTTTAATATTAGATATCAAGTGAAACCATTTATGATTTGGATTTGGATTTCAATCTTGTTATTAAGCCTTGGTGGATCAATGAGTTTATTTCAAAAAAGATATGAAAAAAAAGTTTAGCTTATTTATTATAATTACAGTTTTAAGTTTTTGTTTTGTTATTTTTTACAAAGGATTGAATAATCCAAATATTTATGCGCCTAAAATTAAGGATAAAAAGAATATTCCTATTTTTGAAGCAAAAGATTTTAACTCAAGTGCTTATCTAAAATCAGAAAAAATTTTTGAAGAAGACGTTTTTTATATTGTAAATATTTGGGCCTCTTGGTGTGTCCCTTGTAGAATAGAACATCCTTTATTAATGGAATTGAGTAAAAATCAATCAGTTAAATTAATTGGGTTAAATTATAGAGACAACATTAATAACGCTAAAAAATTTATTAATGAATTTGGAAACCCATATTCTCAAATTATAGTTGATAATGAGGGAACTTTGAGTGTTGAGTTTGGAGCTTACGGTGTACCAGAAACTTTCATAATTGATAAAAATAAAAAAATTATAAGAAAATTTATAGGTCCAATTAACAAAGAAATAGTAGAAGAAATTAAATTGATTATTAAATGAAAATTTTAAAGATATTTATAATTTTATTTTTATCCATAGGTTTTTCACATCTTAAATCTGATGAAAAAAATGATGTATTGAAAAGTAAAATCTTAAAAAATATTCGTTGCTTAATTTGTCAAGGGCAATCTGTTTATGATTCAGAATCAGAATTTGCCTTTAGTATTAAACTAATTGTCGATAGAAAAATTGAAGAAGGATTAAAGGAAGAGCAAATATACCAATTTTTAAGAGAAAAGTATGGTGATTGGGTAATCTACAATCCACAATTAAACAAAAACACCTATGTTTTATGGTTATTACCATTGTTGTTATTTTTGTTTGGTGGTGCAATAATATATAAAAAAACAATAAGTAAAAATAACAAAATTTAAATGAAGCATTATAAATTAACATTCAAATTATTTTTTATCACTTTTTTTGCTCTATTTTCTTCGATAGTAAATTCTGAAGAAAATAATTCTAAATTCAATGTTTATTCAGGAATGTTTGATTTTAGTGATGCTGGAAAAAAATCAACATTGATTGGTTTTCAACATCAAAATGAAGATTTAAATAGAGATACATTTTTAGGAAATTTTTCCCCAATAACGGGTGCTTTAGTTACGGCAGATTCTGCAGCATATGTTTATACAGGTGTACAAGCACAATATAAATTGGGTAAAATTAATTTTATCCCGAGTTTTACTCCGGGACTTTATAGTAAAGGTAACGGAAAAGATCTTGGACATGTAATAGAATTTAAAAGTGAGCTTCAAATTTCTCTAGATATTTTTAGTAACAGCCAACTTGGTTTTTCTTATAACCACCTTTCCAATGCTAGCTTAGGAACCAAGAATCCTGGGGCAAATAGCTACATGTTTAATTTTTTTAAATCATTTTAAATTAAACATAGTGAATTTAAAAAACTGTTATAACTTTAGTGACTTTAAAAAATTAGCAAAAAAAAGATTACCTTCTCCAATTTTTCACTACATAGACGGTGGAGCAGATGATGAGTCAACATTAAGAAGAAATACAGAATCTTTCAATGATTGTGATTTAATTCCTAATGTTCTTGCTAGCGTAGGAAAACCAGATTTATCAACAACTATCTTTGGAAAAAAAATTGATATGCCAATTTTTCTTTCACCGACTGCAATGCAAAGACTTTATCATCATGAAGGAGATAAAGCATCTGCAAGAGCTGCTGAAAAATTTGGAACCTTTTATAGCATGTCTACTATGGCTAATAATACAATTGAAGAAATTTCAGCCGTTTCAAATGGCCCAAAATTATTTCAACTTTATGTTCATAAAGATCAATCAATAACAGATGATCTAATCGATAGATGTAGAGTTTCTGGCTTTAATGGTATGTGTTTAACAGTTGATACATTGGTTGCTGGAAATAGAGAAAAAGATCATAGAACTGGATTTACCACACCTCCAAAACTTACCCTTCAAAGTTTAATGAGTTTTGCTATGAGACCTGAATGGGTATTTAATTATTTTACTCATAAAAAATTTGAATTATCTAATGTTAAAAATAAAACAGATAAAGGAACCAATATTTCTAAATCAGTTATTGAATATATTAATGAGCAATACGATCCAGCCATGAACTGGAAAGACGCAGAATATTGTGTAAAAAAATGGAATGGTCCATTTGCTCTTAAGGGAGTGATGTCAGTTGAAGATGCAAAAAGAGCAATAGATATTGGATGCACTGCAATTATGATCTCAAATCATGGAGGTAGACAATTAGATGGATCAAGATCACCCTTTGATCAAGTGAATGCAATTAGAGAGGCTGTCGGAGATAAGTTAGAAATTATTTTAGATGGTGGTGTGAGAAGAGGAACTCATGTCTTAAAAGCTTTAGCAGCAGGTGCAACAGCATGTAGTTTTGGAAAAATGTTTTTATTTGCATTGAGCGCTGGGGGCCAACCAGGTGTTGAACGTCTATTACAAAATATGCATGATGAAATTAATAGAAACATGGTATTGATGGGCTGTAAGACTTTAAAGGAGCTGGATGTGTCAAAAATAATCTATAGAAAATAATTTTTATTTATATAAATTAATTATAAAAGAAATAAATTAAATTAAAAAATATTAACAGTATAATTATTAATGAAATTAGCTAAAAATTTAGAAAGGTTGGGAACTGAATCAGCATTTAGTGTTTTAGCTGAGGCAAAAAAATTAGAAGCTCAAGGCAAACCAATGATCCACCTGGGTCTTGGCCAACCTGATTTTAAAACTCCACAACATGTAGTAGATGCTGCGAAGAAAGCTTTAGATGATGGTCATCATGGATATGTTATGTCCAACGGTATTTTAGAATGTAGACAAGCTGTAACCAGAAAAATTAAAAAACTTTATAATAAAGATATTAATCCAGAAAGAGTTTTGATAATGCCAGGTGGAAAGCCAACAATGTATTATGCAATACAATGTTTTGGTGAGCCAGGTGCAGAAATTATACACCCAACACCAGCATTTCCAATTTATGAGTCTATGATTAATTATACAGGCTCAACAGCTGTGCCTTATGATTTAACTGAAGATAAAGATCTAAAGTTTAATGCTGAAAAGATTTTATCGTTAATTACCGACAAAACTAGATTGTTAATTTTAATTAATCCTAACAATCCAACGGGAAGTTTTGTAGAAAAAGCAGAGATAGATATATTAGCAGAAGGACTTAAAAAGCATCCACACGTAGTAATCCTTAGTGACGAAATTTACAGTAGACAAATTTATGATGGAAAGGAAATGCCAACATTTTTTAACTACCCTGATCTTCAAGATAGATTAATAGTTTTAGATGGTTGGAGTAAAGCTTATTCCATGACAGGCTGGAGAATGGGTTGGAGTGTATGGCCTGAAGAATTAATACCTCATGTAAATAAATTAATTATCAATAGTGTTTCATGTGTTAATGCACCCTCACAGTTTGCAGGAATTGCCGCACTAGATGGGCCAGATGATGCTATTCATGAAATGATGAAAGAATTTGATATTAGAAGAAAATTAATTCACGAAGGCCTTAATAGTTTACCAGGTATTGAATGCAGCCTTCCAGAGGGAGCATTTTATGTTTTCCCGAAAGTGATAGGAACTGGGATGAATGGTTCAGAATTTGCAAAAAAATGTATGTATGAAGCAGGAGTAGCAATAGTCCCAGGAACAGCTTTTGGTAAAACTTCTACGGATTATGTAAGATTTAGTTACGCAGCCTCTCAGGACAACATATCTAACGCATTGGAAAATATTAAAAAAATGCTAGGTTAAGACTAATGAGTGAATTAGTTTTACCAAAGATTAATAAAGAAACGATTTCTAAAAAAGAATATATTTTTAAGAATCTTGCAAAAATAATAAATCCAGAAAATGTTTTAAGTCACGCGGATGAGATTAAGCCGTATGAAACTGATGCGCTGGCAGCTTACACACAAACACCGTTAGCAGTTGTGATGCCAGAAAATACAGGAGAAGTAAGCAATATCTTAAAATTTTGTCATAAAGAAAATATAAAAGTTGTGCCAAGAGGAGCAGGTACAGGTCTTTCAGGTGGAGCATTACCATTAAACGATGCAATTCTATTAAGCCTTGGAAAATTTAATAAAATTATAGAAATCGATTTTGAAAACAAATGTGTGGTTACTCAACCTGGTGTGACAAATTTAGGAATAACTCATGCTGTACAACATAAAAACTTTTATTATGCGCCTGACCCATCTAGCCAACTTGCTTGTTCGATAGGAGGTAATGTTGCTGAAAATTCTGGTGGTGTTCATTCATTAAAATATGGAACAACTACTAATAATATTTTAGGTGTTGAAATGGTTATGATGGACGGAACTATCTGTAAAATAGGTGGAAAAACTCTTGATCAAGAGGGATACGATCTAATGGGATTAATATGTGGTTCAGAAGGATTACTAGGAGTAATTACTGAAGTGACAGTTAAAATTTTAAAAAACCCACAAATAGTTAAAGCAGCATTAATAGGCTTTCCAACAATCGAAGAAGGTGGGAATGCAACTTCAGAAATTATCGCTAGTGGAATTGTTCCAGCAGGCATGGAGATCATGGATAAAGTTTTAATAGAAGCAACAGATAATTTTAGTAAAGCAGGCTATCCAAGAGATGCTGAACTTTTATTAATTGTTGAATTAGATGGAACAGAATCTGAAGTAGATGAATTATTAAAGCAAGTTAGTAGCATTTGTAAAAAAAATAATTGCTCAAGTTTAAAATTAAGCAAAAATGAAAAAGAAAGACTTTCATTTTGGGCAGGTAGAAAAGCAGCATTCCCAGCATGTGGAGCTATGGCGCCAGACTATTATTGCATGGATGGTTCTATTCCAAGAGGAAAACTGACAGAAGCTTTACTAGAAATAAAAAGACTATCTGAAAAGTATGAATTACCAGTAGCAAATTGTTTTCATGCTGGTGATGGAAATTTACACCCACTAATAATGTTTGATGGAAGTGATAAAGAACAACTAAGAAAAACAGAAGAATTTGGTGCTGAAATTTTAAAGGCCTGTGTCAGACTAGGAGGAGTTATTACTGGAGAGCATGGTGTGGGAATAGAAAAAAGAGAACTAATGTGTGAAATGTTTAATAATGATGATATTCAACAACAACTAGATATCAAATCATCACTAGATGAAAAAAATTTATTAAATCCAGGAAAAGTTTATCCAATATTGAGAAAATGTGCAGAGGAAGGAAGGGTACATGTCCACAGAAATGAAGAAAAATTCCCAGATCTTCCAAGATTCTAATAATACTTATTATCCTGAAGATGAACTACAAGTTTCAAGTGTAGTTAAAGAGCTCTATAAAAAAAACCAACCAACAGAATTAGTAGGCACAAGTTCAAAAAGTTTTATTGGTAATAAAATTCAGTCAGCAAAAAAATTATCTCTTTCTAAGCTATCGGGAATAATAGAATATTTACCTGAAGAGCTTTATATTAAAGTTAAAGCAAATACTCCATTAGAGCTGGTTGAAAAAGAATTAGAAAAAAATAATCAAGAGCTAGCCTTTGAGCCTATTGATTTTGGATTTATTGAATCTGGAAAATCAAACAAAGGAACTATAGCAGGTCACTTATCTTGTAATTTTGCTGGCTCTAGAAGGTTTAAAGTGGGCAGTATAAGAGATCACATTTTAGGCTTTAGAGGCGTGAATGGTAAAGGTGATATAATTAAATCAGGTGGAACAGTCGTAAAAAATGTTACAGGTTATGATTTGTCAAAACTTGTTACAGGATCTTTTGGAACCCTAGTTGCATTAACTGAAATTACATTAAAAGTTTTACCTAAAAAAAAATCATCTAATACAATTATAATTAATACTGGTGATAAAAAATTAGTTAATGAATTATTTGAAAAAATTTCAAGTTCTAGCAGCGAAGTTTCAGGAGCAGTTTATATTCCTGAGGAGCCAAAAGATGAAAGTTATGATCATAACAAAGAAATGGTTTTTAAATTTAATGATTTAGAAAATAAAGGCTCATTTGTAGCATTAAGAATAGATGGAGATAAAATATCAATAGATGAAAAAATAAAAGCTTTAACTGATGAATTAGAACTTAATAAATTAAGTACAACTATTTTAGATGTTCATCAATCAACCCCATTTTGGATAAAAATAAATAACCTTGAGTTATTTACACAAACAAAAAATAACTTATTGAGGGTAGTAATACCTCCTTCAGAAGGCAAAAAGCTAATGCAATATCTGGGTAATAAGTATAAATATTATATTGATTGGTGTGGTTCATTATACTGGATAGAAGTTCAGTCTAAGAAGAACACTAAGGTGGGGGAGATTAAAAATTTAATTAAAGAACTTGGTGGGTATTTAACAGTTATAAAGACATCAAATGAGTACGATTATGAAGAGACGATCTTTACCGTAGATGATACAAGACTTTTAATATCAGAAAAAATTAAAAAAAGTTTTGACCCTAAAAGAATTTTTAATCCTGGAAAGATGTATAGAGGAATTTAATGCAAACTAATTTTACAGAAAAACAATTACAAGATGACGACAACGCATCTACTGAAAAAATATTTAAAAAATGTGTTCATTGTGGCTTTTGTAATGCTACTTGTCCTACTTATCAAATATTTGGTGATGAATTAGATGGACCAAGAGGTAGAATTTATTTAATCAAAGACATGTTGGAAAATCAAAAGAAACCAACAGCAAAGACAGTAAAACATATAGATAGATGCTTATCTTGCTATAGTTGCATGACCACTTGCCCCTCTGGCGTAAACTACATGCACATTATTGATCATGGCAAGAAATACATTGAAAAAAATTATGAAAGATCTTTTTTCGATAGAACAATTAGGAGTTTTTTATCAGTAGTATTACCAAATACAGGATATTTTAGACTGGCTAGCTATATGGTAAAATTAGCAAAACCCCTTCAATTTCTAATGCCATTAAAAATAAAAGACATGATGAATTTAATGCCTACAAGTTTTCCTAAAAAAACTTTAAAACAAAAAGAAATTTATTCTGTGACTGGCCAAAAGAAGATTGCAAGAGTTGCACTTTTAACCGGATGTGTTCAAAAAGAAATCTCTCCTCAAATAAATGAGTCAACTATTCGTCTTTTAAACAGACATGGTGTTGAAGTAATTGTGCCTAAAAAAATAAGGTGTTGTGGATCTTTAAATCATCATTTAGGCAAAGAAGATGATGCACATCAAGATTTTAGAAACAATATTAATACTTGGTACGATGAACATCAAAAAGGTAATTTAGATGCAATTTTATCTAACACATCTGGCTGTGGCACTACAATGAAAGACTATGGATTTATCTTTAAAGATGATGAACAAATGAAAAAAAAAGCCAAGGTAATATCTGAATTAACAAAAGATGTTTCAGAATATTTAAGTGAAAGTATAAAATTAAATTTTAAACCAAAAGATAAGAAATATAAAATTGCCTACCACTCAGCTTGTTCGATGCAGCATGGACAAAAAGTGCACGACCAACCCATGTCGTTATTAAACAAAACAGAAAATGAAATCATGGAAATTCCAGAGGGACATATTTGTTGTGGATCAGCTGGTACATATAATATTTTACAAACTGAAATAGCCAAAGAATTACTGAAGAAAAAAGTAAATAATATTGAGGGTTTAAATCCAGATTTTATTTCAACAGGAAACATAGGATGTATTACTCAAATATCTAATGGAACAAAAACACCAATTTTACATACTATAGAAGTATTAGATTGGTATACTGGTGGACCAAAACCAAAAATATTACAAAGAAATTAACTATGAAAAAGATTATAATTACGAGAAGACTTCTAAAAGAATCTGAAGAAAAAGCTTCGAAAACATTTGATGCAAAACTTAATGGTAATGACGAATTATATTCTCAATCAAAACTTATTGAATTAAGCGAAGGTTATGATGCAATCCTAACGTCTTTAACAGATAAGATGGATGAAGAAACAATAAATAAATTACCAAGCAGTATTAAAGTTATTTCAAATTTTGCAGTTGGTTTTGGAAATATAGATTTAGAAGCAGCTAAAAAAAGAGGAATTGCAGTAACTAACACACCTGAAGTTTTATCAGATGCTACAGCTGAGATTGGAATTTTATTAATACTTGGTGCTTGCAGAAGAGTTCCAGAAGGAACTCAAAATGCAAAAGAAAGTAATTGGAAATGGTCTGCTGATTTTTTGATAGGAAAACAGTTAACTGGTTCAAGACTTGGGATTTTAGGAATGGGAAGAATAGGGCAAAAAATTGCTAAAATTGCTAAAGCATTAGGTATGATTATTCATTATCACAACAGATCTAAATTAAGTGAAGGAAAAGAACAAGGTGCTATCTATCATGACAGTATTAAAGGTCTTTTTGAAGTTTCAGATGTGTTGTCAATCTGTTGCCCAGCAACCAAAGAAACGGAAAACTTAATTAATAAAGAGACATTAGAATACTTTCCGACAGGCGCGGTTATTACAAATGTAGCTCGTGGAGATATTGTCGATGATGAAGCTTTAATTGATGCACTAAATAGAAGAAAAATTTATGCAGCAGGGTTAGATGTTTACAAAGGTGAACCAAATTTAAATCCTGGTTATCTTAAAACAAAAAGTGCTTTTATTTTACCTCATCTTGGAAGCTCCACCAAACACACCAGAACAGCAATGGCTAATTTAGCAATAGATAATATTGATGAGTTTCTAAAAACTGGAAATTGTAAAAATAAAGTAAATTAGTTTTACTAATATATTTTAATTAATGCATAAGGTTATTTTACCAAAACATAAAGCAATCACAATTTTTTTAGTATTTGCTTTAGGTTATTATATTTCTAATTTATTAAGATCAATTACAGCAACAATTTCTCCAGAACTTGTATCTGAATTTAATCTTTCAGCAGGAGACTTGGGTTTATTGGGAGGAGGATATTTTTTAGGTTTTGCCTCTGTTCAAATCCCATTAGGTTATCTTTTGGATAGTAAGGGACCAAAAAAAATAGTTTCATATTTTTTACTTATAGCAATATTGGGAATGGTTTCTTTTGCTCTATCAAAAAATTTTACAATACTTCTACTATCAAGAATTTTAATTGGTGTGGGTGTTGGCGCTTGTTTAATGGGCCCCCTAACTGCTTATAGAATTTGGTTTCAAGATGAAACACAACAAAGAGCTAATTCATGGATGTTAATGACTGGCGCAATAGGAATGCTTTCATCAAGTCTTCCAGTTCAATTTTTTTTACCAATTATAGGATGGAGAGCAATATTTGGAGTATTAGCCTTATTGACTTTGCTAACTATTTTTTTAATTATCTATTTTATTCCAAATTGGGATCAAAAAGAAAATAGAAAAAATTCAGAGGATAAAGGGTCACTAAAAGAGATTTGGCAAAATAACTTTTTTAAAAGCTTGGTACCAATGGGCTTTTTTAACTATGGAGGCTTATTTGCAATTCAAACTCTTTGGGCAGGACCTTGGATGATTAAAGTTTCTGGATACACAGCTGAAGAAAGTGCGAATGGTCTTTTCATAATCTATCTTTCACTCTTGTTATCTTTCTTATGTTGGGGATATTTTGTACCAAAGATTTCTAAAAGTGTTTCTGATGCCATAAGATTATTAAAATTTGGGGCACCATTAAATTTGTTAGTTTTAACCTATATAATTTATTTGGGTCCTAAAGCAGGCGCATTTCACTTGGCATTTTTTGCAGTAAGCTCTGTATTTTTGTCTTTAACTCAGCCAGCTGTAGGAATGGCTTTTTCACTTTCTAACGCTGGTAAGGCCCTTACTTCCTTTAATTTATTATTGTTTATAGGAGCATTTGCATTGCAATGGATCATTGGAATTATAATTGATTCTTCAGTTAGTTTAGGTTTTTCGGAAGTTATAGCCTTTAAGGCTGGAATGATGTTTATATTAATAACATCTTTTTTCTCTTATCTATTTTTTTTAGTAAAAAATTTTAAAAACTAATCTTTTATATATGCTTATAAATAGCTGTTCTTGAAACGCCTAATTTTCGAGATAGATCAATAAAAACCCATATTGTAAAAAAAAACATATATTTTACAGTGCTTCTTTCCCGTATTATTTTATTTGAAATTTTTATAGTATTATCTATGAAGCGTAAAAACTTAAATAATTCAATAATACATTTACTTTGATCAAAAAATGTATTTAAAAACCCTAAACTCAGAAAGCCTGAGCAGAGAAAAAAGAATAGTTAAGAGATTAAATTTACAAAAACTTCCTTTTAAAATAGGCGTAAATGACTTTTGTAGCATGTACATAGACATGATGCAGGAACTTAGACAAAGTTTTAAGTATCAAAATGATAAACCTGGTATGACATGGTGTCTATCAACAATAAAAAAATTTAAAGTTTTTTTATTAATATTTGAAGCAAACGAAATTGGAAATGAAATTTATAAAGAAAGTTTATCCAATAAATTACCCGAATATTCTTACAAAACAATTGCTCAAATTGTTGATGAAGGGTTAGAAAAAGGATTTTTCATAAAATTACCTCCACGTATTAGAGAAAAACATGATTTAAAAATAAGAAACATTAGACCCTCAGAAGATATTACTGTTGAATTTATAAACTGGAATATAGATATTGTCACTTCGTTAGAACATTTTGCAAGACAATATAGATAATTATTTTTTATTAAAAGATAGATAATTATTTTTTATTAAAAGGTCAGTTTCTAAACTGACCCAATAACATTTTAAAGGGTCTTTATTAATATTAATTAAGTGTTATTTACTAAAAAAAGTTGACATTAAAAACTTGAATTATTTACAGTAATTTTTTACCTATAATATTAAAAAAATAATCTTTGGATAAACCAATAAAAGCCAATAAATGCAATAATTATTGAAATCGGTTTAGTAACTCTATTTTGGTACCATGATTTTTTTTGGAATAATAGTGCAATTAAAATATATGACAAAATAATTACACTGATTTGACCAAGCTCAACTCCAACATTAAAAGAAATTAAACTTGAAATAAATAGGTTTGTTGAAATTCCAATTTCATTTAAAACTCCCGCAAAACCCAAACCATGAAGTAGACCAAAAATAAAAATTATATAGGGTCTTGTTCTTCTTATACTTTCAGTAAACAAATTTTCAATTGCTATAAAGCAAATAGATAGAGCAATGATTGGTTCAATAATAATTGCTGGAATTGTTATTATTTTTAGTGCACCCAAGAACAAAGTAATTGTGTGAGCTAAAGTAAAAATTGAAACTTGTAAAACTAAAGGCCTCAGTTTTGGAGATAAAAGAAATAGCGCTAGTACAAATAAAATGTGATCCAAACCTTTTGGTATAATGTGCTTAAATCCTAGCACGGTATATTCTTTAACATTTTGAAAAAGTCCCACCTCTATTTTATTCTTTATACTAAACCATTTAGATTGTTTACCCTCCTCAATCAATTCAGTATAGAGAGGTTTATTATGAATTGAATTAATACGTAAAATAATTGATCCTAAATTTTTATCCCAATAAAATTTAAATCGTTCTTCTTTAATATTTTGAATATCAAAAGTAACAATAGTGTCTCTAATTATGTCAGTATTACCCACTTCTGGTATGACTACGCTTATCAAGGTTAAGTTTAAATTTGAAATATTGGATGTTAAATTAATTTTATTACCAAAATTTTTGATCTTAGAGTTAAATTGATTTAGTAAAATTACTGGTTTCATCCTCCTTAAATCCTTATATTCTTCAGATTTTTGAGAATCCTCTGTATTAGAATGTTTTGTTTCTATGCCTGCAATAATAGCTTCTAAATTTAATTGAATTGATAGATTTGCGTTTGTGATATTATCTTCCTCATAAATATTAAGATTTGCAATTGCTGGACGTAGTTCGTGAGCATAAGATGATTTAATAAAGAATAGTATGAATATAAATATCTTAAAAAACATTAATTTATTAAAGCAGATTTTATTTCTTTTTGTAATCATATTTTTGGTAATTTTTTTAAAAATTAAAGTATATGCTCATGAGCTATGGCTTGAACCAATTAATTTTAATTTTAATAACAAGGAATTATTTAAAACTAATATTAATATTGGTCAAAATTTTATGGGTTCTCCTTTTGGGTTTTATAGCCCAAATAAAAAAAATCTATATTTAGAAAATAGAAATAAAGTAACACAAATATCACAGAGGGATGGAGATTTTCCAGCAATTCAAATGTTAATTTCAGAGCAAGGATTTCATGTTTTAAACTATGAAACTAATAATGAATTCTTAAAGTATGACTCTGTTGAAAAGTTCGAAGATTTTGTAAAAGAACAGGGCCTTCAAAGCACTATAGATAAGCTTGATAGAAATAAAATTCCTACAGAAAATTATAGAAGGTTTGCAAAAGTATTAATTACTGATGGAAATAAAGGTTTTTTTATTCAAAAATCAAAATTAGATTTTGAAATTATTGCCTTGAGCACACCTTACAAACTTAAGAATAGTTTTTTTGAATTTCAACTTTTTGAAAAAAATAAGCCATTAGGAAACTGGCAAATTACTATTTTTAGTAAAGATGAAAATAATACTTATAAAGAAAAGATCAAAACCAATTCAAATGGAGTAGGAAAAATAAAAACTATTGAAAATAGAACTTATTTATTAAGTGCTGTTAAGCTAAATAAAGCAAATTATTTCCAAAAACTTAAATTCAAATCAGATTGGTTCAGTCTATGGGCAAGCCTAGTTATAAAAAAATAAAATACTTATATACACTTTTTGGTTGTGTACATTTTTGTCCTTAGCTAAATTTTTAGATGTAAAGTAGGTCTATTTGGCACAACTTAGGGTTAAGTATTCCGTAGACAGCCACATCTAACTATGGGTAATATAAGTATAGTTAATTAACTAATATAATAAGGGAGAGAAATAATGATTAAAGATAAAAAATCTTTGAAGGCTACAACACCTTCAAGACGTAAGTTCTTTAAAGCGGCAGCAGTCACAGGTGCAGCAGCAGCAACAGCTGTAGCAATGCCTAATATTGCAACTGCAGGATCTCACGCTACTGTATTAAAGATGCAAGCTGCTTGGCCGTCAGGCGCAAACATCTTTTTTGAAATGGCGCAAGACTACTGTAACATGGTTAGTGACATGTCTGGTGGATCACTTAAGATTGATCTTCAACCTGTTAACTCAATCGTTAAAACTTCAGAAATTGGAGCAGCGGTAAGTGATGGAATAGTTGATATGGGTCACTGGGTGACAGCATATTGGTATGGTAAAAACGCTGCAGCTTCACTTTTTGGAACTGGTCCTTCATACGGAATGTCATCTCAAGAAGTTATGGGATGGATGGAACGTGGTGGTGGAAGAAAACTATATGAAGAAGCAGTAGCTAGTGTTGGATATAACTACACTGGATTCTTTCATATGCCTATGCCAGCACAACCTTTCGGTTGGTTCAAAAAGAATGTAACTAAAGTATCTGATGTTAAAGGTATGAAGTATAGAACAGTTGGTCTAGCGACTAACGTTTTAACTGCTATGGGAATGGTCGTAAGACAATTACCAGGTGGTGAGATCCAACCAGCAATGAAAACTGGTTTGATTGATGCTGCAGAGTTTAACAACCCAACATCAGACTCACAGTTTGGAATGCAAGATGTCTCTAAACACTATCACTTAGGAAGTTTCCACCAATCTCAAGAGATGTTTGAAATTCCTATGAACACAAAGAGACTAAAAAGCCTTTCACCTGCTCATCAAGCTATCTTAAAAAACGCTGCTTATGCTGCGAATACAGATAACTACTTCAAAGCACTTGTTAGATATTCTGACAGTTTAGCTATGTTGATGAACGAGCATAAGGTTAATGTTTACCAAACGTCTGATGCTATTTTAGCTGAGCAGTTAAAAGGTTGGGATAAAATTGTTGGAGAGTTCTCTGCAAAAGATGCATTCTTCAAGAAGGTTATCGATTCTCAAAAAGCATATGCTAAGAAAGTAATGAAGTACTTGCTGATGAATCAGCCTAATTACAAACTAGCTTATGAAAATGAGTTTGGTCCAATTGGAAAAGTTAAAATCTAATTAGCTTTTAAATAATTTAAAAGAGGGGAGTTTAGGCTCCCCTTTTTTTATAGTACAGTTTTTAAAAAATTAGGGTATTCTATTTAAATCATGATGAGAGCCTACATAAAATTTGCTGACACATTAAGCACTTCAATAGGGAAGGCTTTTTCTTGGTGTATTGTCATTTTAATGGGTGGAACTTGTTACGAAGTAACAATGGCATATATATTTAACAAACCAACACTTTGGAATTTTGACTTTAGCATGCAAATGTATGGTGCAATACTGATGATGTCAGGTGCTTATTGTTTGGCAACAGAATCTCATGTTAGAGGAGATGTGATTTACAGATTATTCAAACCAAAAACACAAGGTTGGATTGATTTAATACTTTATTTTATTTTCTTTTTTCCTGGCGTAATAGCTTTAGCATTTTATGGATTTGAATATGCGGCACTTGCTTGGAAGATAAAAGAAACTAGCTGGAGTAGCCCAGCACAGATTAATATTTATATGGCAAAATCTTTGATACCAGCAGCAGGAGTATTCTTAACCATACAAGGAGTTGCTGAAGTATTTAGATCAATCATTTGTATTCAAACGGGACATTGGCCTGCAAGAATGGTTGTTGCAGAAGAAACAGAACAAATTTTAATGAGAACAGCTCAGGACGGGGATCAAAAAGATGTTATTTAGTTTAACAAATCCGGAAGTAGCTATCTTCATGATGGGGATATTTTTATTTGCAGTACTATTAGGTTTTCCAATTGCATTTACTCTAATGGCAATGGGAATAGGCTTTGGATATTACGCTTATTATGATCCTGTTTTAATGGATCATATTTTTGATAATAGAATATTTTCATTATTTGTAAAAAATACCTACACAGTTATGGATAATAATGTCCTCACTGCAGTCCCCCTCTTTTTATTTATGGGGTATTTAGTTGAAAGAGCTGGAATTGTATCAAAATTATTTTTTGCCATAAGACTTGCAGCTCATAGATTGCCAGCTTCAATGGCAGTAGCTGCATTAATAACTTGTACTTTATTTTCTACAGCAACTGGAATTATTGGTGCTGTTGTAACTTTAATGGGCTTACTTGCTTGGCCCGCAATGGTTAAAGCAGGATATGATAAAAAATTTGCATCAGGAGTAATTTGTGCTGGGGGATGTCTGGGTATTTTAATACCACCAAGTATTATGTTAATTGTATATTCAGTGATCGCACAATTATCACCTTTAAGATTATTTGCTGCAGCAATTTTCCCAGGACTTTTACTTGCAAGTTTATATATAGCTTATGTTGTAATCAGAGCTTGGATAAATCCATCAATTGCACCCAAGCCAGATGCAGCGGACATTCCACCAAGAGCAGAGATTTTAAAGGAAGTATTAGTTTCTTTTGTCCCTCTTTTTGGGTTAATAATGTTAGTACTTGGAACAATTTTAGCAGGCATAGCTACGCCAGCTGAGGCTGCAGCAGCAGGAGCATTTGGAGCAATACTCTTATCCTGGTTTTACAAAACTCTTAAGTGGCAAAGTTTTAAAGAATCTGTTTTTCTAACAGCAAAAACTACAGCAATGATTATGTGGTTATTTATTGGTTCATGGACTTTCTCTTCAGTCTTTTCTTATTTAGGTGGTCATGAAATTTTTGAGCATTTTTTCAAATCAATAGAAATAACAACTTGGCAATTCTTAATTATTACACAAATAATAATTTTTCTTTTAGGATGGCCGTTAGAATGGACTGAAATCTTAATTATATTTGTACCAATATTTTTACCGTTACTTGAGGTATTTGATGTTAATCCATATTTCTTTGCAATGTTGATTGCTCTTAATTTACAAACATCTTTTTTGACACCACCCATGGCCATGTCTGCCTATTATTTAAAAGGTGTACAAAAAAACAATGTTGAGCTGATGGAAATATTTGCAGGAATTATGCCATTCTTGGCCATAGTAATATTTGCAATGTTCCTTATGTATATGTTTCCAGGTATTGCTTTGTGGCTACCAGAAACATTATTTGCAAACTAGGTAATTTAAAATTATGAACATATTTTCTCTTACAACTAATAAGTTAGTAGAACATTTAAAAACAGGCCAAATTTCCTCTGTAGAAGTTTGTACACAATATATTGAAAGAATTGAAAAATTTGAAAAAGATATCAATGCTTGGGAATATTTTGATAAAAAAAAACTTTTAGAAAAAGCAGAAGAAGCGGATGAACACAGAAAATCAGGAAAGCCTCTAGGTTCTTTACACGGACTACCAATTGCAGTTAAGGATATAATAGGTACTTTTGAAATGCCTACTGAATGTGGAACTCCATTAAGAAAAAAAATGCCAAGTTCTCAAGATTCTGAAGTTGTTAATTTACTTAAAATTGCAGGAGCAATAGTTATGGGAAAAACCGTAACTACAGAACTTGCATATTTTCACCCAGGAAAGACTACTAACCCACACGATAATTCAAGAACACCTGGAGGATCTTCAAGTGGTTCTGCAGCTGCAGTTGCAGCTCATATGGCACCACTATCAATTGGATCACAAACTAATGGATCAATTATTAGACCTGCTTCTTATTGTGGGGTTGTTGGGTATAAACCATCTTATGGACTAATCTCTCGAAGTGGAGTTTTAAAACAGTCAGACAAGTTAGATCATATTGGTGTTTTTGGAAAAACAGTTGAGGATGTTGCCTTATTAACAAAATCATTAATTAAAAAAGATTTATACGATAGCTCAACTATTCATTATTCATCTGATGAAATGCTAAAAGTTTGTAAAAAAGGACCATTATACGAACCAAAATTTATCTTTTATAAAACTAAAAATTGGAAAAATGTAGATAAAGAATCCCAAAAGTCTTTTGAGTTTTTTATAAAAACATTCAAAAAAAATATTGAAGTATTTGATACGCCTTCATATTTTGATGATATTCCAAAATACCATAAAATAATTCATGAAACGGATATGGCTAATAATTTTCAAGGTTATTACAAAAAATCTAAGAAAAAACTTTCTAAAGAAATGGTTGGTGCTATTGAAAGAGGTTTAAAATACTCAGCAAAAGATTATGTTGAAGCAATAGACTTTATGAAAAGAAGTTACGAATCTTTTAAAGAAGTGTTTGAGGACTATCATGGTGTATTAAGCCCATCCACAACTGGGGTTGCACCTAAGGGTTTAAAGAGTACAGGCAGCCCAGAATTCTGCACTACTTGGACTTATATGGGTTTACCTTCTATTTCATTACCTTTACTTACAGGTGCTAATAATTTACCATTAGGAGTTCAGTTAATTGGAGACAAACTAGATGATTTAAGATTTTTAGGTGTAGCCAATTGGTTAGAAAAAAATTGTAAAAAATATGCTAAATAATATAACAAAATTTCTAGGTACTTTTCTTGCTGCAATTTTTCTTATCGGTTTAGCGACTACATTGACAAGATCATCAATGATAGGTTTTTGGGATGTATTGCCAGTATTTATTTTGATGGCTATTGCAATTTTTATGATGGTCTACGAAGCCTTTTTCGACAAAAACTAATTTTCTACTTGTAGTGAATAATTCTAAAAATAATTATTTACCTTTTCTATTATTATTTATCCAACCAATTTTTATGGCTAGCAATTTGATAGTTGCAAGAGGAGGAGTTGAGTATGTACCACCAATTTCTTTAGCTTTTTGGAGGTGGGCAGCTGTCTTTTTAATGTTGCTCCCTTTTACTTTTATCTCATTAAAAAAAAATTTTAAATTTGTAAAAAAAGAATACAAAAGAATATTTTTTATTGGATCAATGGGCTGTGGTGTTTGTGGAGCTTTTCCATTTTTAGCAGGACAAACGACGACTGTTACTAATATGGGAATTATTTATTCATCATCTCCAATATTTATAATTCTAATCTCCTGCATCTTTTTTAAGGAAAAAATAAATTTTCTTAGAATTGTTGGTCTGGTTTCTTGTTTAATAGGTGTTTTTGCTATCATTATTAAAGGTGATTTATCCATGTTAATTAGCCTTAAATTTACAATTGGTGATTTATGGATGCTAGCTTCTTCTATTGGGTGGGCTCTATACTCTATTTACTTATTTTACTGGAAAACTAATTTAAAAATTTTTGATAGATTTACTTTGATTGCTTTTTTCGGTGTAGTGAGTTTGCTTCCATTTTATTTAATAGAAGAGACTTTCTTTGTAAGAACTGTTTTTAATTCAGACTTTTTTATGTGGGTTTTATTTGCAGCTATCTCACCAGGAATTATAGCTTTCACGTTATATACAATGGCCCAGAAAAGTCTTGGAGCATCAATTACTGGTTTCACTTTATATATATTTACCGTCTACAGTGCTATTTATGGTTATTTATTTTTTAATGAGCAGTTAGAGTATTATCATTATTTAGGAACTGTCTTAGTTTTTGGTGGAGTTTATTTAGTTAAAAAAAAAAGTAAACATGAAAAGAAAAATTAAAGGGTATTTATTGAAAATAATTTTAATTATACCGATAGCATACTTTTCTTTACTTTTTATTATATTTATATTTCAACGAAACTTATTATACGAGCCAAAAGAAAATAATTACTTTGGTGACGAATTAAAAGTTAAAATAGAAAAAGTAAAAATTAAGACGAGTGATAATTTTGAATTACTTGCATGGTTTCATGAAAAAGATCTTAGCAATTTTAAAACTATAGTTTTCTTCCATGGCAATGCAGGAACATTGGAAAATAGAATACATAAAATTAATCATTTTAAAGACATGAATGTAAATTTTCTAATAATTTCTTGGAGAGGATTTAGTGGAAACTTAGGTAAACCATCAGAAAAAGGTCTATATGAAGATGGTGAAAGTGCAATTAATTGGTTAAAAAGAAAAGGCCTTAAGGATAATGATATTATTCTGTATGGTGAGTCTTTAGGTACTGGGATCGCAACTCATGTTGCTCAAAACCATAAATTTGCAGGCGTTATACTAGAATCTCCATTTACATCTATGATTGACGCAGCAAAAAATGTGTATCCATATTTTCCAATTAGATTTTTACTTAAAGATAAATACGAAAGTGATAAAAAAATTAAAAATCTTAAATCTCCAATTTTGATTATGCATGGAGAAGCAGATAAAATAGTGCCATTTTGGATGGGTAAAAAAATGTATGAATTAGCTAATGAACCAAAATATTTTTATTTTCCCAAAAAAGACAATCACATGATGGAATACAATGAAAAGATGGTAATAATTTTAAAGGAATATTTAAAGAGCTTAAATTAAGACACAATCCGACCAAATAATTTACAAATTTCATTTCTATAAGTAGATAGTGAAAAAATTAATTGTAACTTTATTTACCTTAATCTTTATTTCAAATTCTGCAATTGCAGAAAACACAGAATCTTCAGTAAATAGTCTTTTTCATATAGGTCAAATGAACTCCTACAACAAACACTTTGCCCTTTTTTTTAAGACAAGAGATAAAGCTGTTCTAGCAAGAGGTGAGGATTATAACTATGTTACAGATTTTCCCCAGGATTTATATATTTATAATTATAAAACGAAAATTTCATCTCCTTTAATATCGTATGAATGGTTTCCTTCTCAGGCAAAATACCTTTTAGAAAGTTATGATTATCCAGTTTTTCCAGAAGACTTTGCTTATTATCTTTTGAAAGATAACAATACATTAGTGATGATTAGTGCAATTAAAAATATTAATAAAAATTTTAAATTTGATATTGCTAATAAAAAATTGAATCGATATCCATCAAATGGTAAGTTTGATTTTATAATTTCATCGATTGCTAAAGATTGTGGACATTCGAATCTTAAGGAAAATTATAAATGTAACTATTACAAACCTTTAATCTCCAACAATTTGATTAACTAATTTGAGTAAATGCTTCAGCAAATTTTTCTGCATTAAAAATTTGTAAGTCATCTTCTTTTTCACCAAGACCCAGAGCAATTATTGGAAGTTTATATTTTTTAGCAAGTGCTAGTAAAATACCCCCTTTTGCAGTGCCATCTAATTTTGTCATTATCAAGCCGGTGATTGGAATAATTTTATTAAATTCTTCTACCTGGTTGATAACATTTTGACCTGAAGTTGCATCAAGAACCAAAATTACATCATGTGGTGCATCTGGATCTATTTTTTTAGTTACGTTTGCAATTTTTTTATATTCTTCCATTAAGTTTTTCTTATTTTGTAATCTTCCCGCTGTATCAATCAAAACATGATTAAAATCACCTTTAATTGCTTCTTCTATAGCTTTGTACGCGACAGAAGCAGGATCTGATCCCTGGGTAGATTTAGTAATCTGAACATCAATTTTATTAGCCCAATTTTCTAGCTGTTCTATTGCAGCCGCCCTAAAGGTGTCACAAGCAGAAAACATGACTTTGCTACCATTAGATTTTAAAATTTTACCTATCTTTCCGATAGTTGTTGTTTTGCCAACTCCATTAACACCTGAGACTAGAACTGCATTTAGTTTTTCTTTTTTATTAAAGAAGCCTTCATTTTCTAAAGGGCTCATTAAAGTGGTTATATAATCTTTTAGAATTAAGCTTACTTCATTCATGACATTATTTTTAGGATCAATTTTTTCTTGAGCAATAATTTGTTTAATCTCTGCAGCAACAGTCAGACCTACATCTGATTGAATCAAATATTCTTCAATCTGATCTAATGTTTTGTCATCTATTTCTTTTTTGACAATTATATCTTTTAAACCAGATGTAAAAGTAGAAGCAGTTTTTTTAAAACCGATTTTAAATTTATCAAAAATCCCCATTACAATTTAATCTCAATATTTTTAATATTAGAAACAGGCCCTTTCATGTGAATGCTATTTTTTTCATCAATAGAAATTGTTAGTTTTCCAAGCGTAAACTCTATATCTGTAGTTTTACCTACTAATGATTTGATGTTAGCGGCTACAGCGGTTGCACATGCCGCAGTACCACAAGCTTTTGTAAGTCCCGCACCTCTTTCCCACACCTTAACTTTTATTAAATTTTTATTTAAAACTTTAGCTAGTGTTACATTGCATTTTTCAGGAAATAATTCGTAATTTTCAATTTCAGGTCCAACTTTTTTTAAATCAAAACTTTCAATATCATTTACAAAAAAGATTATATGAGGGTTTCCTACATTTACTGCAATTCCACCAATATGCTTGTTATTGTTTTTGTCTATAATTTCAATCCCAAGATCTTTAGTGTCTAATTTTCTACTTAAAGGAATCTCTTCCCAATTTGTTTTTGGAATACCGATTTCGGTCTCTACTAAATTATTTCCTAAAATTTTAGATTTTAATAATCCAGAGGATGTCCACACAGTTATTTCTTTTTGATTATTTTCTTTTGATAAAAAGTCGGCAATACATCTCGTTCCATTTCCACAGGCCCCTGAAGTACTGCCATCTGAATTATAAAACTCTAAACCAGCATCTATTTCTCTATTTTTTTTAATTAGAATAAGTTGATCACATCCAATAAAACTTCGATCACATATTTTAATTATTTGATCTTTGCTTAAATTAAGATCATGAATTCGTTGATCAATAATTACAAAATCATTGCCTAAACCATCCATTTTAAATGCTTTAATATCCATATATAGATATTTAACTTATTTATTGACTTTTTGAACCTCTATTATAGGTTGTTTTCGTTTCCACAAAAACGTTAAATTTGTGGTGTCTTTGGAAACAAAGAGATCAACACTAGTCAGCGATATTCGCCCACTAGTGCGAAACTGCTGTGCGTAATAAATATGTTTGAAAACTTAACAAATAAATTCGAAGAAATTTTTTCTTCTTTAAAAAAAGCAGCTTCACTTGATGAAAATCAAGTAGACGAAGGCTTAAGAGGTATTCGACAAGCTTTATTAGAAGCCGATGTGTCTCTAGATGTAACTAAAGATTTTATAAAAAAAGTTAAGCCTAAGGTTATGGGTCAAGAAATAATTAGATCAACCTCTCCAGGAGATATGGTTGTTAAAATTGTTTATGATGAATTAGTTAGTCTTTTAGGTGAAAGCAACACTGATATTAATTTAAATGCAGTTCCACCTGTCCCAATGATGCTGGTAGGTCTTCAAGGTTCTGGTAAAACTACAACAACAGCAAAATTAGCCAAATATTTAGAAAAAAATAAAAAGAAAAAGATAATGATGGTGAGTCTTGATGTATATAGGCCAGCAGCACAAGAACAGTTAAGATCATTAGGAGAACAAAATGATATTTTAACACTACCTATTATTGAAGGGCAGCTACCAGCGGATATTTGTAGAAGAGCAGTTAGCGCTGCAAACCTAAATGGTGCTGAAATTATATTATTTGATACAGCAGGCAGAACACAAATAGACCTTCAGATGATGAGTGAAATTAAACAGATAGAAAGTATAATTAACCCAACGGAAGTATTTTTAGTTGCAGATTCTTTAACAGGACAAGTTGCTGCAGAAGTTGCAAAAGAATTTAAGAATACCGTAAATGTAACAGGTATTGTTTTAACAAGAGCTGATGGAGATGCCAGAGGTGGTGCGGCTCTTAGCATGAAGTATGTCTCACAAGTTCCAATTAAATTTTTAGGGGTAGGAGAAAAGATAGAAAATTTAGAAGTTTTTCACCCAGATAGGATCGCCAATAGAATATTAGGTATGGGGGACATTGTTTCTCTTGTCGAAAAAGCTTCAGAAGATCTTGGTGAAGAGAATATAAAAAAAGCAGAAGAGAATTTAAAAAAAGGACAATTCTCTATGGAAGATTATTTAACACAGCTTAGACAAATGAAAAAAATGGGAGGCATAGAAGGAATCATGTCGTTTATGCCAGGTGTTTCTAAAATGAAATCACAAATGGATGCTTCGGGAATTGATGAAAGCGTTATTACTAAAAATGAAGCAATCATTTTATCTATGACAAAAAAAGAAAGAGGAAATCCTAAAATCATTGATGGTTCTAGGAAAAAACGAATTGCTAATGGCTCTGGAACAGATGCGGCCACTATCAATAAATTGCTTAAGCAATTTAAAATGATGTCTGAAATGATGAAGAAGATGTCAAAAGGAAACCTGAAAGGTATGTCTGATAAAGGAATACCTCCAGAGCTATTAAATCAACTTAAATAAATAAAGGAAAAAAAATGATAAAAATAAGACTATCAAGAGGTGGAACAAAGAAAAGACCAGTATACAAAGTAGTTATAGCTGACAGTCGTCGTGCAAGAGACGGAAGGTTTATTGAGAAAGTAGGATTCTTTAATCCCCTTTTACCAAAAGATAAAAAAGAAAGAGTGGGACTGGAAGCCGAAAGAATTAAATATTGGTTAGGTCAAGGTGCTCAACCAACAGCTAGAGTTGCAAGAATTTTAGGTGAAAATGATATTATTCCAATGCCTGCAAATGGTAGTAACCCAAACAAAGCTATTCCTAAAAAAGAAAGAAAAAAAGAAGGGGATGAGGCAGCTCCAGCAGTAGCTCCAGCAGTAGCTCCAGCAGCAGCTCCAGCAGCAGAAGCCCCAAAGGAAGAAGCTCCTAAAGCAGAAGCAGCTCCAGCAGCAGAAGCCCCAAAGGAAGAAGCTCCTAAAGCAGAAGCAGCTCCAGCAGCAGAAGCCCCAAAGGAAGAAGCTCCTAAAGCAGAAGCAGCTCCAGCAGCAGAAGCCCCAAAGGAAGAAGCTAAATAGTTTGATTCATGTGGCAAGCTCAGATATTCACACTTTATCCAGATATTTTTCCAGGCCCTTTAAGTAAAGGGCTTTATGGAAAAGCATTATCAAATAAAATTTGGGATCTAAAAGTTGTAAACATTAGAGATGCTGCAGAAGATAAGCATAAGACAGTCGATGATACTCCTTTTGGAGGTGGATCTGGCATGTTGTTAAAAGCTGATATTTTAGCAAAATCGATTGATCAAAATAAAAAAAAAGGGGAAAGAATTTTTTATTTATCCCCTAAGGGAAAAAAACTTGATCAAAAATTAGCACTAGAGCTGTCAAAAGAAAAATCGATCAGTTTAATATGTGGTCATTTCGAGGGTGTTGATGAAAGAATATTATCAACAAGAAATATAGAAGAAATTAGTATTGGAGATTTCATTTTATCAGGAGGAGAAACAGCATCCCTTGTTGTATTGGATAGTATTTTAAGACTGTTACCTGGAGTATTAGGAAATGAACAATCAAAAACATACGAGAGTTTTGAGAATGGACTTTTAGAGTATCCTCAGTATACAAAACCTCAAATTTGGGAGGAAAAAAGTGTCCCAGATATACTATTATCAGGAGATCATAACAAAATTAAAGACTGGCGTTTATCACAATCAGAGGCTATAACACGCGTCCGGAGACCGGATTTATGGGAAAAATATAAGAAAAACTAATTTAATAAATACTACTATGAAAACAATTGAGGAAATCAACCAACATAACGTTAAAAAAATATTAGCTGAGAAGAAAATTCCAGATTTTTTTCCAGGAGATATAGTAAAAGTTGGTGTGAGAATTACCGAAGGTAAAAAAGATAGAATTCAATATTTTGAAGGTGTTTGTATTGCTAGAAAAAATAGAGATTTAAATTCTTCATTTACAGTTAGAAAAATATCATTTGGTGAAGGTGTTGAGAGAACGTTTCCATTATATGGAACGGTAATTGATTCAATTACAGTTATTAGACATGGAAAAGTTAGAAGAGCAAAATTATACTATCTAAGAGATAGAACTGGTAAATCAGCTAGAATTGCAGAAAGAATTAGAAAAAAAATTGGTATAGAGGTTGATGTTAAAACAGAAAAAGTAGCTGAAGAAACTTTAGCACCAGTTGCAGCAGAACCTGAAAAGCAACCTGAAACTCAAGTAGAACCAAAAATAAAAAGTTCTGAAGAAAAAAAATAATTTTTTTCAATGCCTTTAACTCTTTACGATAAGATATGGAATGATCATTTGGTTGATCAGCAAGATGATGGTACAGCACTATTATTTGTTGACCGGCATTTAGTACATGAAGTAACAAGTCCACAAGCATTTGAGGGGTTAAGAAATTCAAATAGGAAAGTTAGACAACCTAATCTAACATTAGCAGTTGCTGATCATAACGTTCCAACTACTGACAGATCTAAAGGAATAGCAGATGCAGAATCTAAAATCCAGGTAGATACCTTAGAAAACAATTGTAAAGAATTTGGGGTACAATATTTAGGAATGGATGACAAGAGACAAGGGATTGTTCATATAATTGGTCCCGAACAAGGTTTCACTCAACCTGGAACAGTAATTGTTTGTGGAGATAGTCACACAGCAACACATGGTGCATTCGGTGCCTTGGCATTTGGAATCGGTACTTCTGAAGTAGAGCATGTTTTGGCTACACAAACACTAGTTCAAAAAAAAGCAAAAAATTTTAGAATTAATGTTAATGGAAAACTTCCTATTGGTGTCACATCTAAAGATGTAATTTTACAAATTATTGGAAATATTGGCACAGCAGGTGGAACAGGCTCTGTAATTGAGTACGCAGGAAGTTTAATATCATCTTTAAGTGTAGAGCAGCGAATGACAATTTGTAATATGACTATTGAAGGAGGAGCAAGAGCAGGATTAATTGCTCCAGATGAAAAAATTTTTGATTATTTAAAGGGTAAGCCAATGTCACCAAAAAATGAAAATTGGAATAAGGCCATGAAATATTGGGAAAGTTTAAAAACTGATGATGGAGCTAAATTTGATAAAGAAATTAATTTAGAAGCAGAGAATATTTTACCAATGATTACCTGGGGAACTTCTCCACAAGATGTAATCACTATTGATGGCAAAGTACCAAATCCTGAAAATGAACAAGATGAAGATAAAAAGAACTCTATAATAAGATCTTTAAAATATATGGGTCTAAAAGCTGGCACACTAGCTACAGACATTAAAATTGATACAGTTTTTATAGGAAGTTGTACCAATGGTAGAATTGAAGACTTAAGAGAAGCTGCAAAAATATTAAAAGATAAAAAGAAGGCATCCCATGTTCATGCAATGGTTGTTCCAGGCTCAGGTTTGGTTAAAGAACAAGCAGAACAAGAAGGGCTAGATAAAATATTTATAGAGTCTGGTTTTGAATGGAGAGAGCCAGGCTGTTCAATGTGTCTTGCAATGAATGCAGATAAGTTAAAGCCAGAAGAAAGATGTGCCTCAACTTCAAACAGAAACTTTGAAGGAAGACAGGGTAGGGGTGGAAGAACGCATCTAGTAAGTCCTGGAATGGCAGCAGCGGCAGCAATTTCTGGAAACCTAGATGATGTTAGAAAGTATCAAAATTAAAATGCAAAAATTTAATTCATTAAAAAGTATTCCAGCATATTTACCAATTGTAAATGTTGATACAGATATGATTATTCCAAAACAATTTCTTAAAACAATTAAGAGAACTGGATTAGGAAAAAACTTATTTTTTGAAATGAGATATGATGATAATGGAAATGAAATTAAAGATTTTATTCTTAATCAGGAACCTCACAATCAATCAAAAATATTAATTGTAGGAAAAAATTTTGGCTGTGGCTCTTCAAGAGAACACGCTCCTTGGGCGTTATTAGATTTTGGAATCACATGTGTAATAAGCTCTAGTTATGCTGATATTTTTTTTAGTAATTGTTTTAAAAATGGAATTTTACCAATTATTTTACCAGAAGAAAAAATTAAAGAACTATCAGAATATTCAAAAAGAAAAGAGGAAATTTCAATAGATTTAAAAGAAGAAAAAATTATTTTTGGAAATAACGAAATAAAGTTTGCTGTTGACCCGTTTAAGAAAAAATGCCTATTAGAAGGTCTTGACGATATTGCACTTTCATTAGCAAAAAAAGAAAAAATTACTAACTTTGAAGAAAATTTAAAAAACAATAAACCATGGATATTTAATGATTAAAGTTAAGAAAAGAAAAATTCTACTTTTACCTGGTGACGGTATTGGACCTGAAGTTATTCAGGAAGTTAAAAAAGTTATTCAGTGGTTTAATTCAAATAAATCTTTAGATTTTGAAATTGATCAAGATTTAGCAGGTGGCTGCTCTTACGACAAACATGGTACACCAATCACAGATGAAGTTTTTTATAAAGCGCTAGAAAGTGAAGTTGTAATGTTAGGAGCTGTTGGTGGTCCTCAATGGGACAATTTAGATTTTTCAAAAAAACCTGAAAGAGCACTATTAAAGTTAAGAAAAGAATTAAAATTATTTGCAAATCTAAGGCCTGCAATTTGTTTTGAACAATTAGTTGATGCATCAACTCTAAAACCGGAAATTGTTTCCGGATTAGATATAATGATTGTTAGAGAGTTAACGGGTGGAATCTATTTTGGAGAGCCAAGAGGAATCAAGCCAATAGAAAATGGTGAAAGAAAAGGTATTAATACTCATACTTATACGACTAGTGAGATAGTTAGAGTTGCTAAAGTGGCTTTTGATTTAGCTAAAAAAAGATCAAATAAAGTTACTTCTTGTGAAAAATCAAATGTAATGGAAGCTGGACAGCTTTGGAGAGAGGAAGTTCAAGAACTTCATGATAAAGAATATAAAGATGTTGAATTAAGTCATATGCTTGCTGATAATTGTGCAATGCAATTATTGAAAAATCCAAAGCAGTTTGATGTAATAGTTACCGACAACTTGTTTGGAGATATGCTTTCTGATCAAGCTTCAATGCTAACTGGATCTTTAGGTCTCTTGCCATCTGCTTCTCTAGGAGCAAAAAATAAAGATGGAGAAATGAGAGCAATGTATGAACCTATTCATGGATCAGCTCCAGACATAGCTAGTAAAGGAATTGCAAACCCAATTGCATCAATTTTAAGTTTTGCAATGGCATTAAGGTATTCATTAGACCTAGATAATCAGGCAGATGCTTTAGAAAAAGCAGTTCAAGACGTATTAAATGACGGTCTTAGGACTAAAGATATATTTTCAGAAGGCATGAAAGAGGTATCAACATCAGCAATGGGTGATGCAATAATTTCAAAATTGCAATAATTAAAAATTTATTCTAGAGTTTCAGAATGCCAAATTACATAGCACCAGTGGAAGATATGATGTTTCTTTTTGACAAACTAAGAAACAATAAAAATTATAATGAAATTGAAAAATATAAAGAAGTTAATTCAGAATTAGTAAAAGATATTTTAGTTGAGGCAGCTAAAATTAATGAAAATTTAATTTTACCATTAGCAAAATCAGGAGATGAAAACCCAACAGTCCTAGAGAATGGAGTAGTTAGAACACCGCCAGGTTATAAAGAAGCTTATACGAAATATATTGAGGATGGATGGACTTCACTTTCTTGTGATCCCAAATATGGTGGACAAGGAATGCCAAAAACAGTAAGTGCTTTTTTTGATGAAATGCTTTCTTCTGCAAGTCTATCATTTAAGCTTTATAGCGAATTAAGTATTGGTGCTTATAATTGTATAAAACATCATGCAACAGATGTGATAAAAGATAAGTATCTTCCAAAAATAGTAGAAGGTAAGTGGAGTGGCACTATGTGCCTTACAGAACCAGTGTGTGGAACTGATTTAGGTTTATTAAAAACAAAAGCAGAAGAGCAACCTGATGGAACTTATAAAATAAGTGGTCAAAAAATTTTTATTACCTCTGGTGACCAAGATCTTACAGAAAACATTATTCACTTAGTGATAGCAAGAGCCGCAGATTCTCCTGCTGGAACCAAAGGTATTAGTTTATTTTTAGTTCCTAAATTTATAGTTAATGAAGATAGCTCTATAGGTTCAAGAAATGGAGTTTCTACAGGTTCAATAGAAAGTAAAATGGGTATTAAAGGATCGGCAACTTGTGTCTTAAATTTTGATGGCGCAACTGGTTATATGATTGGACCAAAAAATAAAGGTTTAAGCTCAATGTTTACTATGATGAACCTAGAGAGGATAGTTGTTGGAATACAAGGCCTAGGAATTTCTGAAATAGCTTATCAAAACTCACTAAGCTATGCACAAGAGCGAAAACAAGGAAAAACAAATTATAGTAAATCTGAAAATGGAGCAGATTATATTATTGAACATGCAGACATTAGAAAGTCCCTGCTTAATATGAAATCTATTATTGAAGGAGAGAGAGCATTATGTTTTTGGTTATCACAACAAACAGAAGTTAGTCTTTATCACCCAGATGAAAAAGTAAAACAAGAAGCGTCAGATCTTGTTTCTTTGATGACACCAGTAGTCAAAACAATGTTTACAGACATGGGAATGGAAATAACGAGTGAAGCAATGCAGATTCATGGTGGTTATGGATACACAAAAGACCAAGGAATAGAACAACTATATAGAGATAATAGAATTACCCCAATATATGAAGGAACAAATTCTGTTCAAGCAGCAGATTTAGTTTTTAGAAAATTAGTAAATAAAAATGGTGACATAATTAATAAGTACTTGGAATTGATTAAGAATGATTGCAACACTGAAAATGAAAAATTAAAACCCTTTATAAAAGAATTAAAAATACACTTAGAAATTTTATCAAAATTTACTACCTGGATTAAAGAAAAAACACAAGATTCAAAAGATGATGCAAGTGCTGCATGTAATGACTATTTAAAAGCATTAGGCTTTGTATCTATAGCTCATGCATGGATAAAGGTTTTAGAGGTAAGTTTTATAGATTACGAACAAAATAAAAATTTTTATAATGATAAAATACAAACTGCAAATTTTTATTTCAAAAGAGTTTTACCAAGAGCTGAAAGTCATTTTAAAACTGCCACATCAGGAAGTGATTACATAATGAATTTTAAATTCAATTAACATGAGTCATTACGATACAAATTTAGATAAAAATAAGGCTAACTATGTTCCTCTGTCTCCTTTAACATTTTTAGAAAGAACCAATGATATATATCCAAACTATGAAGCATTAGTTTATGAAAGTAGGTCTTATACTTGGAAAGAGGTTTATAAAAGATGTGTTAAGTTTGCTAGCGCATTAGACAAAATAGGTGTGAAAACTGGAGACACAGTTTCTATAATGGCCTTCAATACCCCTGAAATTTTTGAAGCTCATTATTCAATACCAATGGTGGGAGCTGTAATTAATGCAATCAATACAAGACTAGATCCAAATACAATAAGTTATATTTTACAGCATAGTGATGCAAAAGTTTTAATTGTAGATAGACAATTTCACGATGTAATCAAGAAAGCTTTAAAAAATGTTAAAAATAAAATTACAATTATTGATATTGACGACCAAGACATAGACACAAGTACTTTCAAAAAAATAGGAGAACTTGAGTATGAAAATTTCTTAAATACAGGTGATGAAAATTATGAATGGAAAAAGCCTAAAGATGAGTGGGAGGCAATCTCATTAGGGTACACATCTGGAACAACCGGAAAACCAAAAGGAGTAGTTTATCATCACAGGGGTGCATATTTAATGGCAACAGGTAGCGTAACAGCTTGGAACATGCCTAATAGACTAAATTTTTTATGTGTTGTACCAATGTTTCATTGTAACGGCTGGTGCTATCCTTGGACACTGGCGATGCTGCATGCAAGGGTAATTTGTTTAAGAAACATTGATGTAAAAAAGATGTTTGAATTAATTGATAAATATGAAGTAACCCATTTTGGTGGAGCACCAATAGTATTAAATATGATTGTTAATGCTCCAAAAGAGGATCAAAAAGCTTTAAAAAGAAAAGTAAATGTTTTAACTGCTGGCGCTCCTCCACCAAGTATTATCTTTGAAAAAATGGAAAACCTTGGTTTTGAAGTGATGCATGTTTATGGATTAACAGAAACTTATGGTCATATGTTGCAGTGTGCATGGAATGAGGATTGGAATACTTTAGAAAAAGATAAAAAGAATGAAATTAAAGCAAGACAAGGTGTTAGATATCCCAATACCGAAGGTGCAGCTGTTATGAATCCTGAGACTATGAAGCAAGTTCCTAAAGATGGAAAAACTATGGGTGAAATTATGATTAGGGGAAACATTGTAATGAAAGGTTATTATAAAGATAAAGAAGAAACAGAAAAATCAATGGCAGGTGGATGGTTTCACTCAGGAGATCTAGCAGTTATGCATCCAGATGGGTATATTAAGATTCAGGATAGATCTAAAGATATAATAATTTCAGGTGGTGAAAATATTTCTTCGATTGAAATAGAAAATGCAATCGCAAAACACCCAGCAGTATCATTAGCAGCTGTCGTTGCTAAGCCTGATGAGAAATGGGGAGAAACACCCTGTGCTTTTGTTGAATTAATTAAGGATAAGTTTGCAGAAGAAAAAGACATCATAGATTTTTGCAGAGAAACGTTAGCAGGATTTAAACTTCCAAAAAAAGTTATATTTTGTGAGTTACCGAAGACATCAACTGGAAAAATACAAAAATTTGAGCTTAGAAAAAAATTAAAGGACTTAAGTTGATTCTTGAAATAGGTGATAAAAAAGTTTTTGTTTCAGATGCAGGTCAAGGTATAGATAAAGATAAAGATACTATAGTTTTACTTCATGGAAGTGGCCTTTCTCATATTGTTTGGTCTTTAACAGAACAATATTTATCAAATCAAAACTATAATGTTCTAGCAATTGATTTACCAGGGCATGGAAATTCTGAAGGTAAAAGTTTAAAATCAATAGAAGAAATTTCTGATTGGTTAGAAAAAGTTTTTAATAAACTTAATATTTCTAAGATAACAATAATCGGACACTCACAAGGATGTTTGGAGGCACTTGAATATTATTTTAAATACCCAAAAAGAGTTAAAAATTTAGTATTTGTTGGCGGATCATATAGAATGCCAGTTAATCAAGACTTAATTGACCTTGCTAAAGATGGAGATAATCAAGCAGTTAAATTGATGATGAAATGGAGTTACGAGGACTCTAAAAAATTTATTGGAGGTAATCCTGTACAAAAAATTATTAATTCTTCAAGAGATATTAGAGAAATTTTAGCTATTGATCTTATAGCTTGTAATAATTATAAAAATGGATCTGAAGCCCTAAAGTCAATTAATTGTCCTACATTATTTATTTTTGGTGAGTTAGATAAGATGGTTAACCTTGAAAAAGGTAAGAAATTTGCTGAACTTATTCCTAATTCAAAAATACATACAATAAAAGGTTGTGGACATATGATTATGTTTGAAAAAGCTTTTGAAATGAGAGAAAAGATCTCTGAATTTATAAAAAAATGACGAATTTTTCAATTGCAAAATCTAGAAGATTAAGAAGCACTCCATATACCTCAAGAATAGAGAAACAAGGTGTTACAGCATATACAATTTATAATCATATGTTGCTACCTGCTGCTTTTGGATCAATAGAAAATAGCTATAAACACTTAAAAGAACATGTTCAGGTATGGGATGTTTCTGCGGAAAGACAGGTAGAGATATCAGGAAAAGACTCTGCAGTATTAGTACAATTGATGACATGTCGAGATTTATCAAAATCTAAAATTGGGAGATGTTATTATTGTCCAATAACAGACGAAAATGGAAACCTAGTTAATGATCCAGTTGTTTTAAAGCTGGATGAAAATAGATGGTGGTTATCAATTGCAGATTCGGATGTAATCTTTTTAGCTAAAGGTCTAGCATCTGGACATAAGTTTGATGTTAAGATTGTAGAGCCAGTAGTTGATATAATGGCAATACAGGGTCCAAAATCATTTGCATTAATGGAAAAAGTTTTTGGAAAAAAAATTACTGAACTAAAATTCTTTGGATTTGATTATTTTGATTTTAATGGAATTAAACATTTAATAGCAAGGTCAGGATGGTCTAAGCAAGGTGGATATGAAGTTTATGTTCAAAATACAGAGTCAGGACAAAAATTATATGACCACCTTTTTGAAGTTGGAAAAGAATTTAATGTAGGACCTGGGTGTCCAAATTTAATAGAGAGAATTGAGAGTGCATTACTATCTTATGGAAATGATTTTGATAACAATGACAATCCATTTGAATGTGGTTTTGATCAATATGTTAGCTTGGATAGTGATATAAATTTTTTAGGAAAAAATAAATTAAAAGAAGTTAAATTAAAAGGAGCCCAAAAGAAGTTAAGAGGTATTAAAATTGATATAAAAGAAATTAGTCTCACAGGATCAAGAAATTTATATGATGAGAAAAATAATATCATTGGTGAATTAAGGTCATCTTGTTATTCACCTCATTTTCAAATGGTTATTGGAATAGCAATGATCCAAAAGTCTCACTGGGAAGCATCTCAAACCTTTAAAATTCAAATAAATGATACTACTATTAATGGAAAAGTTTGTGATTTACCCTTCATTTAGTATAAAAGCCTAATAACATCATGAATATAGCAATTGTAGGAGCCACAGGTAATGTTGGAAGAAAAATTCTCGAAGTTCTAGAGAGGAAAAAACTTCCTATAAAGGAACTATTTTTAGTTGCCTCACCAAGAAGTGCTGGTCAAAAAATAAATTTTAGTGGCAGAGAACATGAGGTCTTTAATCTTGAAACATTTGATTTTTCAAAAATTCAAATTACTTTCTTTGCGGCAGGTGGAAAAATTTCAGAACAATATGCTCCAAAAGCAGCAAAGTATTCAACAGTTATAGATAATTCTAGTTTTTTTAGAATGGATCCTGATGTGCCATTAATTGTTCCACAGGTAAATCCAGAAGCAATTAAGAGCATGAAAAAGAATATAATTGCTAACCCTAATTGCTCAACAGCTCAATTAGTAATTGCGCTTAAACCGCTACATGACTTATTTAATATTGTACGAATAGTTGTTTCGACATATCAGTCTGTTTCAGGTGGTGGCAAAGACCCTATGAATGAACTAATAGAGCAAACTAAATCATCTCTAGAAAATAAAGAAATTAAATCTAGAAATTTTACTAAACAAATAGCTTTTAATGCCATTCCTCAAATTGATGTTTTTACAGATGATGGTTATACTAAAGAAGAATTAAAAATGACCAATGAAACTAAAAAAATTCTTGGTGACAAAATAGAATTAACAGCAACATGTGTAAGAATTCCAGTCATGATTTCTCATGCAGAGTCAGTAAATATTCAATTTGAAAAACCATTTTCTTTAGAAAAAGTTAGAGAAGCCCTTAGTAAATCAGAAGGCTGTGAGGTTTATGATAAAAGAGAAGATGGAGGATACAGCACTCCAATCGAAGCAGAAGGTAGAGACGAAACTTATGTTTCAAGAATAAGAGAAGATAAAACTAATAAAAATTCATTAAACCTATGGATTGTTTCTGATAACTTACTTAGAGGAGCGGCATTGAATGCTGTTGAAATTGCAGAAACTTTAATTAAAGATGAACTTAATGGAAAATAATAATCCTTTATCACCACACATTCAGATCTATAGATGGCACATATCTTCTTTAGTATCTATTTCACATAGAATTACAGGAATAATAAATATAGCTGCTATAACAATAATTTGTTTTTGGATTGCATCATTATTACTAGGTGAAAATAATTATGAGTTTACTAAGGTATTTTTAAATTCTATTTTAGGAAAATTCATAATTTTAGGTTTAACATGGTCATTTAGTTTCCAGATATTAAGTGAAATAAGACATTTAATTATGGATCTAGGATATGGGTTTGAATTAAAAGTAACAAAGATAACGGGATTAATCGTGATTATTGGTTCATTTTTTTTAACAATTTTATTTTATTTAATTGGAAAGCAATTTATTTAGCATGAATAACGTGACTAAAAAATGGGTATTAATGAGGGTAAGCTCTGTGGTGTTGATACCACTAATGACATGGTTTATTTTAAATTTAGTGTCAGTTTTCAATAAAGATTATGTTGATATTGTTAATTTTTTTTCAAATCAGCCATCTAAAATTTTAGTTTCTTTGTTGTTAGTTTTTGCCTATTATTTTTCAGCCTTAAGTATTAGTGAGGTATTTGAAGACTATATACAGGATGAAAAAATCAAAAATGCCGCAAACAAAACTTTGAATATATTTGCTATAATAATTCCTTTAATTACAATTATAATAATATTTAATTTAAACACATGAGTTCATATAAAATTATAGATCATGAATACGATGTTATCGTACTTGGTGCAGGAGGATCAGGTTTAAGAGCTGCTGTTGGCCTAAGTGAAGCTGGTTTAAAGACAGCTTGTATTTCAAAAGTTTTTCCTACTAGAAGTCACACATCCGCAGCACAAGGAGGTATATCGGCATCTTTAGGAAACATGGGTGAAGATGATTGGCGTTGGCATATGTATGATACTGTTAAAGGTGCTGATTGGTTAGGTGATCAAGATAGTATAGAGTATCTTTGTAAAGAGGCTCCTGCAGCTGTTATAGAATTAGAAAAATATGGAGTGCCATTTAGTAGAACAGAAGATGGCAAGATTTACCAAAGACCCTTTGGAGGAATGACTAAAAATTATGGTAACGGAATTGTTCAAAGAACTTGTGCGGCTGCTGATAGAACGGGGCACGCTATACTTCACACCCTTTATGGACAAGCCTTAAAACATAATACAGAATTTTTTATTGAATACTTTGCATTAGATTTATTAATGAAGGATGGTGAATGCAAAGGTCTTATTGCCTGGAACTTAAACGATGGAACTATTCATAGATTTAGAGCTCACAGCACAATAATTGCAACAGGTGGTTATGGAAAAGCTTATTATTCAGCGACCTCTGCACACACTTGTACAGGAGATGGAAATGCTATGGTTTTACGAGCAGGTTTACCATTACAAGATATGGAGTTTGTACAATTTCATCCAACAGGAATTTATGGACATGGAACTTTAATTTCTGAAGGTGTTAGAGGAGAGGGTGGTTATTTAGTCAATTCAAAGGGTGAAAGATTTATGGAACGATATGCTCCAAATGCAAAAGATTTAGCATCTAGAGATGTAGTAAGTAGATCAATGTCAATTGAGATTAACGAAGGTAGAGGTGTTGGTAAAGAAAAAGATCATGTTCACTTACATTTAAGTCATTTAGATAAAAGTATCATTGAAAGTAGACTCCCAGGAATTACAGAGGCAGCAAGATTGTTTGCAAATGTTGATGTTACCAAAGAACCAATACCTGTTGTTCCCACTGTCCATTATAATATGGGAGGCATTCCAACAAATTATAAAGCTGAAGTACTCACCGGAAACGATTCTAGTAAAACAGTTCCAGGATTAATGGCAATTGGAGAAGCTGCCTGCGTTTCAGTTCATGGGGCGAATAGGTTGGGGTCCAACTCTTTAATTGACTTAGTTGTGTTTGGAAGAGCAGCAGCTAGAAGAGCTGCAGAACTTGTAAAACCAGGAACACCACATGAAGATATAGGAGAGTCTGAAACAGAAAAATGCTTAGAACGATTTGATAAACTAAGAAACGCCAATGGTGAAAACAACACTTCAGAGCTTAGACTTGCAATGCAAAAAACTATGCAATCAAAGTGTGCTGTTTTTAGAACAGAAAAAACACTTAAAGAAGGAGTTGATCAGATTAGAAAAACCTATGACGGAATGGATTCAATTTCTGTAAAAGATAAATCTCTTATCTTTAATACCGATTTAGTAGAAACACTTGAATTTGATAACTTGATAAGACAGGCAATCACCACGGTAGATTCTGCTTATAATAGACAAGAGAGTAGAGGGGCACATGCTAGAGAAGATTTCCCAAAAAGAGATGATAAAAAATTTATGCAACATACTATTGCGTGGTGTAATGGAAAAGTTACAAAAATTGGATATAGACCAGTTACAACAAAAACTTTAACAAATGAAGTGCAATATTTTCCACCCCAAGAAAGAGTTTACTAGTGGTTCAAATAAATTTACCTAAAAATTCAGAAGTACAAAAAGGTAAATATTACCACGATAAAACTGGATCAAAAAATATTAGAAAAGTAAATGTTTATAGATGGGATCCATCAAATGGAGAAAACCCAAGAATAGATACTTACGAGGTAGATATGGATAACTGTCCTTCAAAAGTATTAGATATTTTAAATAAAGTTAAAAACGAAATTGACCCATCACTGGCTTATCGAAGGTCATGTGCACACGGTGTTTGTGGCTCTTGTGCAATGAACATGGATGGAAAAAATGGTTTAGCATGTACAAAACCTCATTCAGAAATTGAAGGAGATATAAATATTTATCCACTACCTCATTTAAAAGTTAAAAAAGATTTAATTGGAGATTTAAGTGGACTGTACAAACAGTATGAGTCGATTGAGCCTTGGTTGAAAACAAATACAAAAGTTGAAACTACAGAAATTATACAAACTCAAAAAGATAGAAAAAAATTAGATGGTGCATACGAATGTATTATGTGTGCTTGTTGTTCTACTTCTTGTCCAAGCTATTGGTGGAATGAGGATAAATTTTTAGGTCCTGCAGTTTTGCTTCAAGCTTATAGGTGGATAGTAGATAGTAGAGATGATGAAAGAAAAGAGAGATTAAAAAAAGTAGCTGATGAACTTAAGCTGTATAGATGCCATACTATTATGAATTGCACCAATGCTTGTCCTAAAGGATTAAATCCAGCAAAAGCCATAGCTGAATTGAAAAAAATGCTTGCAACAAGCTAATTACACCTTTAAATAACACCATTCATGAATTTATTAGAACATTTCGTCGGTGGCAAGCTTATTTCAGGCTCATCTGATAGAAAAAGCAAAATTTTCAATCCTGCAACGGGTGAACAAGAATCCGAAGTAAGGTTAGCTAGCAAAACTGACCTTGATCAAGCTGTAGAAGTAGCAAAAAAAGCTTTTGAAACTTGGTCACAGAAACCTCCCCTTCAAAGAGCAAGAGTGATGTTCAAATTTAAAGAGTTAATAGAAAAAAATACTGACGAACTTACAAAATTAATAGTTTCAGAACATGGTAAAGTTTATGAAGATGCTAAAGGTTCTTTAACAAGAGGACTAGAAGTAGTTGAGTTTGCATGTGGAATTCCACATTTACTTAAAGGAGAATTTTCAGAAAATGTAGGAACTAATGTTGATAGTTGGTCAATGCGTCAACCACTTGGAGTTGTTGCAGGTATTACACCTTTTAACTTTCCAGCAATGGTACCTATGTGGATGTTTCCTATAGCTATAGCTTGTGGAAATACATTTATTTTAAAACCATCGGAAAAAGATCCATCGTGCCCACTAAGACTTGCTGAACTACTAACAGAAGCTGGATTGCCAGATGGTGTTTTTAATGTCGTTAATGGAGATAAAGAGTCAGTCGATGCAATTTTAACGAACAAAGATGTTAAAGCTGTAAGCTTTGTAGGTTCAACCCCAATCGCAAAATATATTTATGAAAATTCTGCAAAAAATGAAAAAAGGGTTCAAGCCTTAGGAGGTGCAAAAAACCATTTAGTTGTAATGCCTGATTGTGATCTTGATGGTGCAGTAAACGGATTGATGGGAGCAGCATATGGGTCAGCTGGAGAAAGGTGCATGGCTCAATCAGTAGCAGTAGCTGTAGGAGATATAGGTGACGAGCTAGTATCACGATTATCAAAAAAAGCTGAAGCATTAAAAGTAGGACCTGGTATGGACAAAACGTCTGAGATGGGTCCATTAGTTACCAAAGAACATTTGGAAAAAGTAAAAAGTTATGTTGATCTAGGTGTTGAAGAGGGTGCCAAATTAGTTGTCGACGGAAGAAACATAAAGCTTCAGGGGTATGAAAATGGTTTCTTTATAGGGGGATGTTTATTTGATCACATTAAAAAAGATATGAGAATTTACAAAGAAGAAATATTTGGGCCAGTTTTGTCAGTCATAAGAGTTAAAACTTTTGAAGAAGCAACAAAACTAATTAATGATCATGAATATGGTAATGGGGTAAGTATTTATACAAGAGACGGTGACACTGGCCGAACGTTTGCTAGCAAAATTCAAGTTGGTATGGTTGGAATTAATGTTCCAATACCTGTGCCAATGGCATTCCATAGTTTTGGGGGATGGAAAAGATCACTATTTGGAGACAGTGCAATGCATGGAGCAGAAGGAATTAAATTTTATACAAAACTTAAGACGGTAACATCAAGATGGCCTTCTGGAATAAGATCTAATGCAGAATTTGTCATGCCAACAATGAAATAAGGAGAAAAAATGAAAAAAATATCTTTAGTAGGAGCAGGTCAAATTGGGGGCACTTTAGCTCACTTAATTGGAACTAAAGAAGTGGCTGATGAAGTGGTACTTTTTGATGTTGCAAGCGGCATAGCCAAAGGTAAGGCTTTAGATATTGCTCAATCTTCTTCTGTTGATGGTTTTAATGTAAAATTTTCAGGAACAGACAATTATGAAGATATAAAAGATTCTGACGTAATAATAATAACTGCTGGTGTACCAAGAAAACCAGGTATGAGCAGAGATGACCTACTAGGTATTAATTTAAAAATTATTAAACAGGTAGCAGAAGGTATTAAAAAAAATGCACCCAATGCATTTGTTATATGTATTACAAATCCGCTAGACGTTATGGTGATGGCTTTTCAAAAATTTTCAGGCTTACCAGCCAATAAAGTTGTTGGAATGGCAGGAATTTTAGATAGCTCAAGATTTAAATTATTTTTATCTTTAGAGTTAAACGTTCCTGTAAAAGAAATTGAAGCAACGGTTATGGGAGGTCATGGAGATACAATGGTTCCTTTGCCAAGATTTACAAAAGTTTCTGGCAAACCATTATTAGACCTGGTTAAAAAAGGAAAAATATCATTAGAGAGATTAGAAGAAATTAATCAAAGAACTAGAGATGGTGGAGCGGAGATTGTTAAATATTTAGAAAAAGGTTCTGCATTTTATGCGCCAGCAGCTTCAGGAGTACAGATGGCAGAAGCATATTTAAAAGATGAAAAAAAATTACTTCCATGTGCAGTTCATTTAAATGGAGAGTATGGTGTTAATAATGTTTATGCTGGTGTACCAGTAATAATTGGAAAAGATGGTGTTGAGAAAATAGAACAAATAGACTTAGACGAAAAAGAAAAAAAAGAATTTATGCACTCAATAGATGCTGTTAAAACATTGTGGGAAGTGGCATCAAAAATAGATCCAGATTTATCTAAATAAGAATGAATATTCACGAACACCAAGCAAAAAAAATTTTGAAAAAATATGGTGCAGTTGTACCAGAGGGTTTTTTTGCGTTTACGGTTGATGAATTAGTTGAAAAAGCAAAATTATTAAAAACAGAAAAATTTGTATTAAAAGCACAAATTCATGCTGGTGGAAGAGGTAAAGCAGGTGGTGTAAAAATTTTAAATACCATAGAGGAGTTGGGTAGTGCAGCAAAAGTATTGTTAGGAAAAATACTTGTAACACATCAAACTGGTCCCGAAGGTAGAGAGGTTAAAAGATTATATGTTGAAGAGTCGTCAAACATAGATAAAGAATTTTATTTATCTTGCTTGGTAGATAGAGCTAGTTCAAAAATTGCATTCATATCAAGTGATCAAGGTGGGATGGATATTGAAGAAGTAGCAAATAATACACCAGAAAAGATTATAACAACAAAAATTGATATTACAGATGAAATCTCAAATGAGAATTGTGAAAAAATAATTAAAATTTACAATTTAACTGATGATGCAAAAAAACAAGCAATACTGCTAATTAAATCGGTATATAATATGTTTATTGGGACTGATGCTAATATGGTTGAGGTTAATCCTTTAATTTTAACTAAAGAAAAAAAGATAATTTGTTTAGATGCAAAAGTTAATTTTGATTCAAATGCTTTATTTAAACATCCTGAAATTATTGAATTAAGAGATTTAAATGAAGAGGACCCTGCAGAAATTGAAGCGAGCAAACACGATCTTGCTTATATAAAACTTGATGGAAGTATTGGATGTATGGTTAATGGAGCTGGTTTAGCAATGGCAACAATGGATATAATTAAATTATATGGAAAAGAACCTGCAAATTTTTTAGACGTTGGCGGTGGAGCTTCAAAAGAAAAAGTCTCTGCAGCCCTTAAAATAATTCTTTCAGATAAAAATGTTAAAGGTATTCTAATAAATATTTTTGGTGGAATAATGAGATGTGATGTTCTTGCACAAGGAGTTGTAGACGCTGCAAAAGAAATAAACATAAGTGTTCCATTAGTGGTTAGACTTGCTGGAACTAACTTTAAAGAAGGAAAAGAGATTTTAGATAATTCAGGATTAAAATTAATTTCAGCAGAAAACTTAGATGATGCTGCACAAAAAATAGTAGAGGCTATAAAATAATATGTCTGTTTTAATTAACAAAAATACAAAAGTTATATGCCAAGGGTTTACAGGAAAACATGGTGAATTTCACTCTAAACAAGCAATAGAGTATGGTACCAACCTTGTTGGAGGAGTTACCCCAAAAAAAGGAGGTCAAAAACATCTTGATCGTCCAGTTTTTAATACTGTAGCAGAAGCTAAACAAGAAGTTGGTGCTGATGCAACAATGATTTATGTTCCAGCAAAATTTGCAGCTGCTGCAATAATTGAAGCGATTGATGCCTCAGTTGAACTTATAGTGTGCATTACCGAAGGCATACCAATTCAAGATATGCTCCATGTTAAACAAAAACTAAATAATTCAAATAGCAGACTAATTGGACCAAACTGTCCAGGAATAATTACGCCCGATGAATGTAAAATTGGGATTATGCCAGGCAATATTCATAAAAAGGGTTCTGTTGGAATTGTCTCAAGATCGGGAACTTTAACGTATGAAGCAGTTGCACAAACTACTGAAAATGGACTGGGACAATCTACTTGCATAGGAATTGGTGGAGATCCGGTAAATGGAACAAACTTTATTGACTGTTTAGATTTATTTTTAAATGATGAAGAGACAGAGTCTATTCTTATGATAGGAGAAATTGGTGGCTCTGCAGAAGAAGAGGCAGCAGAATTTATAAAAAATCACAAAATACAGAAACCAATAGTTGGCTTTGTAGCTGGAATAACAGCTCCCCCTGGAAGAAGAATGGGTCACGCTGGAGCCATTATATCAGGTGGAAAAGGTGGCGCAGAAGATAAGATTAAAAAAATGGAAGAATGTGGGATTACTATAGCTAAATCTCCATCTGAATTAGGTAAAACACTATTTAATAAATTATCTAATTGAAAAATATTTTTCTAATATTATATCATTAAAATAGATGTCATCATCAAAAAATCTAGAATTCGAAAAAACTTCATTTCTTAGTAAATCTAATAGTGCATTTATAGAGCAAATGTATCTAAAATTTATCAATAAAGATTCTGATCTTCCTGAAAGTTGGCAACATTATTTTGAGGCTATAGATGAAGATATAAGCACGATTGCCAAAGAAATTAATGGTCCATCATGGAGTTTAAAAAAAAAAATTGATCTTGATCAAATTCAGAAAAAAATTGATGAGAATGAAAAAAAACCCTCTAAAGGAAGTGATAATACAACAATTGAACCAAAAGATTTAATCAAAAGTAACCTTAACTCAATCAGGGCTGTCGCATTAATTAGAGCCTACAGGCAAAGGGGGCATCTATTAGCAAAACTTGATCCTTTAGGAATGATGAAAACTGAATATCTAGATGAATTACATCCTGATTACTACGGTTTTAAAAAAGAAGATTATAATGAAAAAATTTATTTAGACGGTGTTACCAATAAAGAACACTCAACTGTAAAGGAAATATTAAGTTTTTTAAATAAAACTTACTGTGGACCAATTGGTTATGAATATATGCATATATCAAACCCAACTGAAAGAAAATGGCTTAGAGATCGAGTCGAACATGATGAAAATGCTATTCAATTTACAAAAAATGGTAAAGAAGCTATTTTAAATAAACTTATTCAAGCTGAGGGTTTTGAAAAATTTTTACACAAAAAATATGTTGGTACAAAAAGATTCGGATTAGATGGAGGGGAAAGCTTAATTCCTGCTTTGGAGCAAATTATTAAAATTGCTGGTCAATCTGGAGCCAAAGAAGTTAAAATTGGAATGTCTCACAGAGGTAGACTTAATGTGTTAGCAAATGTTTTACAAAAATCTTACAAAAGAATATTTAATGAATTTGCAGGAGACGTTCAAACAAAAGGAGAAGAAGGTGCGGGAGATGTAAAATATCATTTAGGAGCATCATCGGATAGAAAGTTTGATGGAAACTCTATACATGTTGGTCTTACAGATAATCCTTCACACCTAGAAGCAGTCAATCCTGTTGTATTAGGACAAACTAGAGGAAAGCAATTTTTTCACCAAGACAAAGATAGAAATAAAGTTTTACCTATTTTAATACATGGTGATGCAGCATTTGCTGGTCAAGGTGTTGTCGCAGAATGCTTTGCTATGTCAGGTTTGCCAGGTCACAATACGGGTGGAACAATTCATTTTATCGTTAATAATCAGATAGGTTTTACAACAAGCCCAAGATTTGCAAGATCATCACCTTATCCATCAGATGTTGCAAAAATGGTAGATGCCCCAATACTTCATGTAAATGGAGATGACCCAGAAGCAGTTGTTTATGCGACGAGAATTGCAACTGAATTTAGGCTAAAATTTAATAGAGATGTTGTGGTTGATCTAATTTGTTACAGAAGGTTTGGCCATAATGAAGGAGATGAACCTTCTTTTACTCAGCCATTAATGTATAAAAAAATTAGATCGCACCCTACACCAGTAGAAGTGTATGGAAGCAAATTAGTAAATGAAAGTACACTTTCGGAAGATGAACTTAAAAAGTTTAAAACCGACTTTAAAAATTTACTAGATGATCAATACAAAAATGCAAAAGATTATAAGCCAAAAATTGAATGGTATGAGGGAAGTTGGTCAAGATACAAACCAGAAAAAGGAAAAGATAAAAGAGGTATAAGTGGTTTTGACCAGAAAAAACTTTTAGAAATTTCAGAAAAGATTAATTCAACACCAGAGGAATTAAATTTACACAAAACTATAATTAAAATTTTAGATTCTAGAAGAGCATCAGTATCAGATGGAAAAAGTATAGATTGGTCAACGGCTGAAGCTTTGGCATTTGGTTCATTATTGGAAGAAGGCTATCCAGTAAGATTAGTTGGTCAAGATTCAGGAAGAGGGACGTTTAGTCAAAGACATTCAGTTCTAAGAAATCAAGAGGATAACTCTAGATATGTTCCATTAAATAATATTTCAAAAAATCAAAAACGATATGAAATAGTAGATAGTTTTTTATCAGAATTAGCAGTTTTAGGTTTTGAATATGGTTATAGTTTGGTGCAGCCAAACACTCTAACAATGTGGGAAGCACAATTTGGCGATTTTGCAAATGGAGCTCAGGTGGTTATTGATCAATTTATTGCATCAGGAGAGAGAAAATGGACAAGAGCATCAGGATTAGTAATGCTTTTACCTCACGGATATGAAGGTCAAGGACCAGAACACTCTTCAGCAAGACTAGAAAGGTTTTTACAATTATGTGCTAATGATAATATGCAGGTAGTAAATTGTACAACACCAGCAAACTACTTTCATGCTTTAAGACGTCAAATGCATAGAGAATTTAGAAAGCCACTAATAGTAATGACTCCAAAATCTTTATTAAGAAATAAACATTGTGTTTCAAATATAGAAGACTTTGATAAAGATACATTTTTTCACAGAATTTTATGGGATCATGCACTAGATAAAGAAAATGGATTTATAAAATTAAAAGAAAGTTCAAAAATTAAAAAAGTGATTTTATGTTCAGGAAAAGTCTACTTTGATCTATTGGATGCTAGAGAAAAATTAAAGAAAGACGATGTAGTATTGTACAGAGTTGAACAGCTTTACCCTTTCCCAGTTAAAAGTTTAGTTAAAGAAATCAAAAAGTATGCAGAAAATGCTAAATTTTATTGGTGCCAGGAAGAGCCCAAAAATATGGGGGCATGGTTTTCTGTAAGGGATTATATACAATGGACATTAGAAACTATTAACGCTAATAATAGAGAAATTTTTTATATAGGAAGAAGTCCAGACGCATCCCCCGCAACAGGATATGCAAAAAGACATATTTCACAACAACAAGAAATTATTAATAAGGTTTTTGAATAAAAATGAGTGAAAAGATTTTTGTACCGGTTTTGGGAGAAAGCATAACTGAAGCTACAGTTGCTAAGTGGCTTAAAAAAGAAGGTGACACTGTTGAGGCAGATGAGGCAATTGTAGAATTAGAAACTGACAAGGTTAATCTGGAAGTTCCATCTCCAATAGATGGAGTTTTATTTGAAATAAATTCTAAGGATGGTGCAACCGTAGAAGTTGGAGCTCTACTTGGTACGATAAGTCAAAATGAAATTCAGCTATCTGAAAAAAAAGTAATTACAAAAATTGAAGCCAAAACAACAGAAAACAATGTTGTCAATTTAGAAATTAAAAAAGGAACAACTAGAGTTTTCGAAGAACCTGAAGAAGAAGAGCCATTAATATTAATTAATGAAGTTAAAAAAGACAAAACTGATTATTCAAATAAAAATAATGAAATACTTTCGCCATCTGTAAGAAAAATTGTTGTTGAGAATAAAATTGATTTAGAAAAAGTTAGAGGATCTGGCAAAGAAGGTAGAATTCTTAAAGGTGATTTAATTAGCATGATGGGAGAAAATCCCAAACCATCAGAAAGAAAAATTAAATATGGTCAAGAAGAGAGAATTAAAATGTCTAGACTTAGACAAACAATCGCAAAAAGATTAAAACAAGCGCAAGAAAATGCTGCACTGCTAACAACATTCAATGAAGTTGACATGACTAGCATAATGGAAATAAGAAAAGAAAATCAAGAAGATTTTCAAAGTAGGTATAATATTAAATTAGGGTTTATGTCCTTTTTTGTAAAAGCTTGTGTTGCTGCTTTAAAAACGTTTCCATCTGTTAATGCTGAAATTGATGGGGATGAAATCATTTATAAAAACTATTATAATATAAGTTTTGCAGTAGGAACTGAAAAAGGATTAGTTGTTCCAGTATTAAGAGATGCAGATCAATTATCATTTGCTGATATTGAAAAAAATATTAAAACAATTTCTGAAAAAGCAAGAGATGGAAAGATAACTATAGAAGATCTTCAGGGTGGTACATTTACTATCAGTAATGGAGGCGTTTATGGTTCAATGCTATCCACTCCAATATTAAATTTACCTCAATCTGGTGTATTAGGAATGCATAATATAGTGGAAAGACCAATGGTGGTTGACGGAGAAATTAAAATTAGACCCATTATGTATCTTGCGTTATCTTATGACCACAGAATTATTGACGGAAAAGAGTCAGTTTCATTTTTAAAGATGGTTAAAGAAAATTTAGAGGATCCAAGAAGGTTATTTTTAAATATTTAGATGTCAGATAAATTTCAAGCAGTTGTAATAGGTGGAGGTCCAGGAGGTTATGTGTGTGCGATAAGGTTAGCACAATTGGGTCTTAAAACTGCATGCATAGAATCTAGAGGATCATTAGGTGGAACTTGTTTAAATGTTGGGTGCATACCTTCTAAAAATTTATTAAATATTTCAGAGAATTATCATAAAGCGCAAAATTTTTCTAAACTTGGGATAGAGGTAGGCGAGGTAAAACTTAATCTTGAGAAAATGATGAAAAATAAGGATAAAGCAGTTACTGTTTTAACCAAAGGTGTAGAATTTTTATTTAAGAAAAATAAAGTTACTTATTTTAAAGGCACAGGAAGTTTTAAATCAGCAAATAAAATTTCTATTTTAGATGATCAAAAAAAAGAAACTATAATAGAAACTGAAAAAACTGTAATTAGTACAGGATCTGTTCCTGTATCACTCCCAGGAATGGAATTTGATGAAAAAATAATTGTTTCTTCAACAGGTGCATTAACTTTAAAAGAAGTTCCAAAAAAAATGGTTGTAGTTGGTGGTGGTTATATAGGATTAGAGATGGGGTCTGTTTGGTCTAGATTGGGTGCTGAAGTTCACGTAGTTGAATTTTTAGAGCATATTACTCCTGGTATGGATAGAGAAATATCTACAGAATTTATGAAAATATTAAAGAATCAAGGAATTAATTTTCATATGCAGACAAAAGTAGAAGGAATTAAAAAAAGCACTAATAGGGCTACAGTTTCAACATCTGACAAAGATGGAAAAAAAGTAGATTTTGATTGTGATGTGGTTCTTATATCTGTTGGTAGAAAACCCAACACAACCAACTTAAATTTAGAAGCAATTGGTGTTGAATTAGATGAAAAGAAAAGAATTAAAACTGACAAAGCATTTCAAACAAATATTAAGAACGTATATGCTATTGGAGATGTAATTGAAGGACCGATGCTAGCTCACAAAGCTGAAGATGAAGGTATTGCAGTTGCAGAAAATATCGCAGGACAATCAGGACATGTTAATTATGATATTATCCCTGGAGTTGTTTATACAACACCAGAAGTTGCTTCAATTGGGAAAACAGAAGAACAATTAAAAGAAACAAATACTAAATATAAAATTGGTAAATTTTCATTTATGGCAAACTCAAGAGCCAAAGCAATTGATGAAGCAGAAGGCTTTGTTAAAATCCTAGCTGATGAAAAAACAGATAGAGTTTTAGGGGCACATATTATTGGACCTCATGCAGGTGAATTAATTGGAGAAATTGGAGTTGCAATGGAGTTTGGTGCTAGTGCTGAAGATATCGCAAGAACATGTCATGCACACCCAACATTTTCTGAGGCAGTAAAAGAAGCAGCGTTATCAGTAGATAAAAGAGCAATACACTCTTAATCCCATATTATCCTATAAGATTTACATAGTTCAAATTATTTTTTTCAATTTTAAAAAAAAGTATTTGTGTTTATTAATATAAAGCCCTTTTTTTTTATCTAAAGATTGTATTGATGCATGATTAGCAGTTAAATCACTTAAATTGCAGTAATCAAAGCTTTGAATAAAACTTTTAATTATTTTTGATTATCTATCTTTTTATTCGTAAATTATATTTTTAATTTTTTTACCATTTATAAATAACTTAAGATTATTTTCAAATATAGATATTTGATTTATCCAGTAATTTTTAAAGTAACCTCCTACATGAGGGGTAATAAAAATATTATCAAGCTTCCTTAATTTTTGAAAATTAATTTTATTATGTCTATCAGGCAAGGCATCTAAATAACATGTTGCTTTTTTGTTTATTCTTAAAAAGTTATATAGATCTTTAATACTAGTTGTTTTTAATCTTCCAATTAATATAAGGTTGATATCTTTTTTCATTTTATCAAAAAGATCTTTGGTTAAAAAGTTTTTATTTTTTTCATTAAACTTTAACAGATTAATTATTGTATCATAATTTTTTAGACTACTTATAAATTTTATTTTATTTATAATATTTTTCATCTTTAGCTTTCTACTCGATAAGAAATTTATATTTAGATTAAATAACTTAGAAAATTTTTGTAATTTTTTTGCAATATTTCCATAGCCAAGTACAATAATTTTTTGATTATCTAAATCCTTACATTCACTAAAATTTTTCTCATATTGCAACCTATTAATTAGATTTTTTCTATTTAAAACTTTTTTAGTTGTGTCTATTAAAAAAAAAATAGCTAAATTAAACACTGATTCACTGTTTATACCTGGACTATTACTTATTAAAATTTTTTTATTTTTTAAATTTTTATGACTTAGCTTGTCAACTCCAACAGAGCCGAAATGTATCCATTTTAAATTAGGACATTTACTTAATATCTTATCATTAATTCTCGTTCCCCAATATATTTCTGCATCATATTCTTTTTTTATTTTGTTAAGGTTGATAAATTCAATTTTTATTGTTGGAAATTTTTTATTAAGTTTATTTATTTCATTTTTATTTAAGTTAAACATTTCTAATTTTGATTTAAAATCAGTAAGAATTTTTATTTTTCTATTAAAATTTGAACTCATACTTTTTGAAGTTTTTTGATTTGTTTTTGTTTAAATCTTTTGAATAAAATTTGTTTATACTTTTTCTATCTATTGAATCAATATTCAATTTTGACTGCTTTATCTCTACTTTTTGAACATACTCATTATTTAATGAAAAATCTGCAATAGGGAATTCTACCATTTCAATATTTGAACCAATTAGAGAGGCAATTTCAAGACTTGTGTGAAGATTTATTATCCCACCCCAGCAATGAAAAATTATTTTTGTCTTTAAATTATTACTTTTAATTAAATTTATTATTTTTACTAAATCTGATATTGTAGTGTGGCTAATATCAATATTTAAATATTTAAACTTATAATAACGCGCTAAGTTAAAAAAATCAAAAATTGTATTGAAATTTTCTCCATAAGAAAAATTTATACCTTTGTTAAATTTTTTTATATCGTCAAATTTATAAATATCATTTACATTTAAACATTCTTCAATCCACAAAGGTTTATACTCTTGAATATATTTTAAAAATTTTTTAAGATTACTGTGATTTCTATTTTTTTCATAAGTATTGGCAATTAAATCAATGGCAAATTTAAAATTGTTATTTTGTAGTAATTTAATTTTTGAACGATACTCTTTATTTATATCTAGTCTAATTTTTATATTATCAATATTTAATGAATTAGATTTTTTTAAATCTTTTTTAATGTCTTGTATATTTGCTTTTATAGATCCAGCACTAGAATATACTTTAATAAATTTTTTTTCTTTAGATTTTGATGCAAAGTATAATTGATTTATTGTTTTGGCTAAAGATTGTTTTTTTTTATTAGATATTAAGTTTAATATTGCTATTTCAATTGAAGCCAAAATACTTTTTAAAATACCCGAATAATAAAAAAATTTATTTATTTGTAATTTTTGGCTAATCTTCAATGATTCAACTAAATTTTTATTCAAAAAAAATTGAGATACATACTTTAAGTTATTCTTGTATAATGTTGGAGAGTATGTCCCAACCAAACTTTCTCCGTACGCTATTAGGCCATCTTTTGTTTGAATTTCAACTAAACTAATCAATTTTTTATCTTTATAACCAAAATATTTAGCATTACCAAAACTTCCTGCAAGTATTTTGGATGAAATAGATTTTATCGTTGTATTCTTTAGCTTATCCATCGACCAGTATAAACTTTTCTTATCTCTTTTTCTTGCTTCAGAAACCCTAGTTTTTTTGAATCATACATATCGTAAAAGTTTTTTATATTCTGTGAAAGTTTTTTCATATCCTTTGGCAAAATAGCAAATTTGTTGTCTCTCCCTGGAAGGTTATTATTTGTAGTAAAATGTTTTTCAATTAAAGTTACTCCCATAGGTAAACTTAATGTTGCACTTAAAATGCCCTCACTATGGTCACTTAATCCAACATTTTTTGTAATTTTTTTTAGTAAGTTAATTCTATCTAAATTAACTAAACTTAGATCACACGGATATGCAGAAACACAATGCATAAGGTTTACATTATTTCTTCTTAATAATTTAAAACTTTTTTTTACTTCTGTGATGCTTGCTGCTCCAGTTGATAAATAAATATCTTTAAAATTGTTAGAACAAAATTGAAGTAGCTTTCTGTTTCTATTTTCTGGTGATGGAATTTTAATTTCCTTTAAATTAAGATCTTTTATAAGCTCAAAATCTTTATGATTAAATAAACTGGTTAGAAACTTAATTTTATGATGTTTGCAAATTTTGGCTAGTTTCTTATAATCTATTTTATTTAATTCTGCTTTTTCATAAATTTCTCTTCTTCCATCCTTGTCCCAAGGACCTGGTTTTAAATTTTTTACTTGCCATGTTTGAAATTTTGCATAGTCAGCTCCAGATTTACTTGCAGCAGTTATCATTTTCTCAGCTAAACTAATACTGCCCATGTGATTCCACCCTATTTCTGCTACTAGTTTTATTTTTTTCATTCTTTATTTGATAATTAAAATTATTATAGCTTCATAAAAATTCAATTTACTTCCTTTTATATTATTAAGCAATTAAATATAATTTTTAAAAATTTTAGCTATTATACCTTCGAGATCAGTGAGCAAAAGTATTAAAAATAAAAATTTACTAAAAATAATTGATAGCAAATCTCTAATTGAACATACTTACGATATTGCAAAAAAAGTAATATTTTTGATAAAATAGCAGTCAGCACAGACTAAACGTTTATAAAAATTATTTACAAAAAAAAACCTTAATAGAATATCTTAGACCTAAAGATTTATCAAAAGATTACGTTAATGATCTTGAGGTGATTAAATATGAACTTAAAAGATATGAGAAATTTCATAAAACTAATTTTCAGTACATATGTCTTTTACAGCCAACCTCATCTCTAAAAAAAAATATCCCATTCAAGTGAATGTCTAAAAAAATTAAGAAATAAGAAACTTGATGTCATTGGAATGTTACAAAAATAAGCTCAAAATTTAACCCAATTAAAATATTAAAAACTAAAAATGATTTATTTCATTATAATGATAGACATGGATCTAAATTTATAGGTAGACAGCCTTTGGAAAATTGCTATATCTCAAATGGCGTGGCTTACTTTTTATCTAAAAAATCTATTATTGCAAAAAATACAATTTTGCCTAAAAAAACCGGTCTCGTTGTAATTAAATATAAGCTTGTTAATATTGACACATTAAATGAACTTAAAGAAGCTAGAAAATATCTAAATAAATGAAATACTTAGTAACAGGATGTGCTGGATTTATTGGATACCACGTAACTAAGTTTTTATTAAAAAAAAATGTAAATGTTATAGGTATTGACTCTCTTAATAATTATTACGATCCTAAACTTAAAAAAGATAGAATAAAAGATATATTAAATGATAAAAAAAAATTTAAATTTTATAAAACTGATCTCTGTAATATAAATAGTTTAAAAAAAATATTTCAAAAACATAAATTTGATTACATCATACATCTTGCAGCACAAGCTGGGGTTAGATATTCAATAGAAAATCCTTATTCTTATATTGATAATAATATTCAAGCGACAACTAATATTTTAGAGCTTTGCAAAAAAAAAATCCCGAAAAAAATATTATTTGCAAGCTCAAGTAGTGTTTATGGATTACAAAAAAATAAAAATTTTAAGGAAGACCAAAGAACAGCTACACCTGTTTCATTTTATGCTGCCTCAAAAATCTCGATGGAAGCAATAGCTCATTCATACAGCCATTTGTACAATATACCCGTAAAACTATTAAGATTTTTTACTGTATATGGTCCATGGGGAAGACCCGATATGGCATATTTTGATTTTACAAAAAAAATAATTGAAAATAAAAAAATAAATGTTTTTAATAACGGAAACCATTACAGAGATTTTACCTATATAACAGATATTGTTAATTTTATTGAAGCCATTCTTAAAAAAAAAGAAAATAAAAAATTTGAAATATTAAATTTAGGTAGTAATAACCCACAAAAATTAAAATTCTTTATAGAATTAATAGAAAAAAAATTAAAAATAAAAGCGTCTAAAAATTACATAGGAAAACAAAGTGGGGACATGCATGGAACACATGCTAATATGGAAAAATCTATCAAAAATTACAGCTTAAAATATAAGGTAGATTTAAAAAAAGGTATTGATAAGTTTATTGATTGGTACATTGATTACAATAAATCAAAAAATATTAATTAATATAAATGATGAAAGAACTTAAAGTTTCAGTTTTAATCAGGTGCTATAACGAGTCTAAGTGGATAAATCTATGTATAAAAAATATTTTAAGTCAGACAATAAAACCTTTTGAAATATTGGTATTAGATAATAACAGTAATGATGGAACAGATATAATTGTCAAGAAAGATAAAAAAAAAGTTAGATATATTAAGTATAAAGAAGATTACATTCCTGGAAAGATGCTTAATTTTGGAATGTCAAAATGTAAAGGAGAATATGTTTTGGTTATAAGTGCGCATTGCATTCCTTGTGATAACCTTTTAATCGAAAACTTAGTTACAAGTCTTAAAAATAACCTAAAAATATGCGCCTCTTATGCAAGACAAGTTTCATTAAATTTTAGTGACGATTTAACTATCCGGGATTTAATGTTAACTTATGGATCTGAAAGTAAATTGCAAAAAATAGATCCTCAATTCAATAATGCTTGCAGTATAATCAGAAAAAGTGACTGGAAAAATAATAAATTTAATAACTCAATAACAAACTTAGAAGACAGATATTGGGCTGCAGAAATGCAAAAGAAGAAAAAACTTATTTACTACTCATCAGAAAGCAAAGTTTTTCATTACCATGGCTCACATCACAATAATACTCCAGAAAGGTTAATAAAAACAAAAAAAACAATTTTATTTAATAAGAAAAGTTTTGGAATTCATTCAGATAATTTACAAATAAAACAAAGTGATATTTTTCCTATCTACATTCACAATAAAGCTTCTAAAAAGAATCTTATAAAAAACCTGGACTCAATTAATCAAGAATTTAAATATAAATTTCTTACTTTTATAAACAATAATATAAAAATTAATAAGAATAATAAATATTTTATGTATCAGAGAAAAATAGGAGAAAGTAGAAATCAAGATTACTATCTTTCGGATGTAATAAATTATTATAAAAAAATAATTTTAAAATATTCACAAGATAAAGAATATCTACTGATTTGTAGTGACGATTTTAATGGTATTTCTTCATCATTTTTAAAAAGATCATTAAAAGCAATTAACGATTATTTTCCAGACACAATCTTTGCTGCAAAAAAAACTTTGGATCCAATATTTATAAATGATAATGGAAAAAATGTCAGATTAAACAAATATAATAAATTAAAAAAGGAAAACAAACCCTTATTAATTGCAAAGAGAAATCATGGAATAATAATACATACATCAAATTTATTTAAACAGGATAAATTTTCTGGGATTATAAAGTTAATATACTAAAATTTTTATATTAATCTAAAAATTAATACTAATTATAGAATTGCCTTGATTGAACTGCGCCATATTTTTTTTAAGATTACTGAAGGTAATTAATAATTGTTTTCCAGACACCATCTTTGCTGCAAAAAAACTTTAGAATCAATATTTGTACATAATAAGGAAAAAACTATTAGATTAGACAAATTAAATAATTCAAGAAAATAAAACAAGCCCTTGTTAATTGGAAAGAGAAATCATGGAATAATAATACATGCTTCAGATTTATTTAAAAAAGATAAAATATAAGAATTAATTAAAATAGTTATCGTAATTATTTTGAAGTATAGTTAATACTAGTTAAGATAAGACCATTCAGCAATATGAAAATACCCATTCTCATACCAAATATTTTTAATCACCCATTTACTTATGACTCTGATTTAAAACTTAAAGTAGGTGACTATGTAGTTGTACCATTTGGAAAATCTGAGCTTACAGGGGTAGTTTGGGATGAGTTTGAAAAAAAAACAAATAAAAATTTTGCAATTAAAAAAGTTGCAAGAAAACTAAATGTTCCATCTTTAAAAAAAAATACTATTAAGTTTTTAAACTGGTTCTCAGAATACAACATGATTCCAAAAGGTATGGCCTTAAAGCTTTTATTATTAAGCAGTAATGCCATAGAGGAGATTTCAAGTGAAGTTTATGAACAATTTAAAATTGATATTAAGCAAAATAAAATTGTTCTTTCAAAAGAACAAAAAAAATCTTTGAAGAAAATGAATGTTTCTAATCAAAAATTTAGAGTACACGTTTTACAGGGCACTACAGGATCTGGTAAAACTATGGTTTATTTTGAGGCCTTAAAGGATATAATTAACAAGGGTTTTCAAGGCTTAATTCTATTACCTGAAATTGGACTAACTGGTCAGTTTCAAAATAAATTTATAGAATTCTTTGGCTTTAAACCAGCTGTTTGGCATTCTGGAATAACTAAAAAAAATAAAGAAATAATATGGAGTGGAATTGCTAATGATAAAATTAAAGTTGTAATTGGTGCTCGGTCCTCATTGTTTTTACCCTTTAAGAAACTGGGATTAATTATTGTTGATGAAGAACATGATCAATCTTATAAACAGGATGAGGGTGTAATATATAATGCAAGAGATATGGCAATTTCAAGAGCATCCTTTGAAAATATTCCAATTAATTTAATAACTGCAGTTCCGTCTATTGAAACCTATGATAATATTAAAAAAGGTAAATATAGTTTATCAAAACTTGATCAAAGATATTTAAATGCATCATTACCTAATTATGAAATTATTAATTTAAATAACTCAAAATTAGAATCTCAATCCTGGATTTCAAAAGAAACAATTGAGAAGGTAAAGATTCACCTTGAAAAAAAAGATCAAATTTTATTTTTTTTAAATAGAAGAGGGTTTTCTCCACATGTGTTGTGTAAAAAATGTTTTACCAGTTATTCTTGCCCGAATTGCTCTATAAATTTGGTTTATCATAAAAATAAACAAAACTTATTATGTCACTACTGTGGATATAAAGCTTTACTAAATAGAGATTGTTCAAAAGAAGGAAAATGTGATTTTATTTTTAGTGGGCCTGGCGTTGAAAGAATATCAGAAGAAGTCAAAAAAATTTTCCCCACTAAGGAAACAACTATCTTTTCTAGCGATACTATGAATAAAAAAAGTTCATCACAAATTTTAGAAAAAATTATAAATAACGAAATCCAAATTTTAATTGGAACTCAATTAATCTCAAAAGGATTTCATTTTCCAAGTTTAAATTGTATTGTTGTGGTAGACATCGATTTATCATCACAAGGTCATGATTTAAGAGGTGCAGAAAAGAATTTACAATTATATCACCAACTCTCAGGTAGAGCAGGAAGGACAGGAAAGCCTGCAACGGTTTATTTTCAAACTTACAATTTAGATACAAAGATGATTACAGATATTACAAATAAGGATCCAGATATTTTTTTGGATAAAGAACTTGAAATTAGAAGAGAAAATAATCTTCCACCTTTTCAAAGATTTATTGCTTTAATAATTACAGGTAACAATGAAAGAGAACTTGAAAAAGAAGCTTATAAATTTAAAACTTTTATAGAAGGTGCTGTGGATGGCAGAGTTCTCGGACCTGTGAATGCACCTATATTTAGATTAAAAAGAAGATTTAGAGTGAGACTTTTGATTAGGGGACGAAAGTCTTTAAAAGTCCAAAATTCACTAGCAAAAGCCATTCAAAAATTTAAATTTACCACTGGAATGAAACTAACGGTTGATGTTGATCCAATAAACTTCAATTAATAGACAAAAACAACACTTTTAGACAATGTGTGACTTGAAGAGCTTATGGTCATATGTTAATTAAAGCAGAATTTTAATAAATCTTCAATTATTTATAAGGAACAGTAAATTGAGCAAAAATAAAGGTTTTTCAGAAACATCAGCTGACAGATACTCTCTGGCGCTTTATGAATTAGCTATAGAAGCTAATGTGTTAAATGAGGTTGAAGTACACTCTGCTTCAATTATTAATTTAATTGCTTCAAGTGAAGATTTTAAGTCTTTAATTAAAGATCCTACAAATAATAAAGAAGATCAGCTTAATGCTCTAAGCAAAATTTCAGAACAATATAAATTAAATGAATTATTAACAAAATTTTTAAGATTTCTAATATCTAAAAGAAGGTTCTTTTATGTAGATAAAATTTTAAAAAGCTTTGTTGAAACATGCTCAATTAAAAGAGGTGAATTAAAAGCAGAATTGACTTCTGCAAAAGATCTTTCTGAAAATGAAATTAACAATATAAAAGAAGAATTAACTAAAAATTTTAGTTCAAAAATAAAATTAAACTACAAACATGATGCAAGTTTAATTGGGGGTTTGATTGTGCAAGTCGGAAGCACAATGGTGGACACTTCCATTAAAAATAAATTACAACAACTCGAAAATAGGATGATAGAGGCATAAATGGATATAAACCCATCAGAAGTAACAAAGATATTAAAAGAGCAAATCAAAAAATTCGGTGATAAAGCAGAAGTGACTGAGGTTGGTCAAGTTTTATCAGTAGGAGACGGTATTGCTAGAGTATATGGATTAGACAACGTTCAAGCTGGAGAGATGGTAGAATTTTCTGACGGATCAAAAGGAATGGCTCTAAACTTAGAAAGTGAAAATGTTGGAGTTGTAATTTTTGGAGATGATAGAAAAATTAAAGAAGGTGATGTTGTTAAAAGAACAGGAAGTATTGTTGATGCACCTGTTGGAAAAGAATTATTAGGAAGAGTTGTTGATGGATTAGGAAATCCAATTGATGGCAAAGGTGCTTTAGATAAAGCAACAAAAAGAAGTAGAGTTGAAGTAAAAGCTCCAGGAATTATCCCAAGACAATCTGTTAGTGAGCCAATGCAAACAGGTTTGAAGTCAATTGATAGTCTAGTTCCAGTTGGAAGAGGACAACGTGAATTAATTATTGGTGACAGACAAACGGGAAAAACTGCAGTTGCCATTGATGCAATCATTAACCAGAAAAAAATAAATGAATCTGGCAATGAGAAGCAAAAACTTTATTGCATCTATGTCGCTATAGGCCAAAAAAGATCTACAGTTAGACAAATTCAAAAAACTTTAGAAGAAGCTGGTGCAATGGAATACACAACAATTGTAGCTGCTACCGCTTCAGATGCAGCGCCACTTCAGTTCTTAGCGCCCTATACAGGCTGTACTATGGGTGAATACTATAGAGATAATGGTATGCATGCATTAATAATTTATGATGATTTATCTAAACAGGCTGTAGCTTATAGACAAATGTCACTTTTATTAAGAAGACCTCCAGGAAGGGAAGCGTACCCAGGGGATGTATTTTATTTACACAGTAGATTACTTGAAAGAGCTGCTAAGCTAAGTGATGAGCATGGAGGAGGATCATTAACTGCTCTTCCAATAATTGAAACACAAGGCGGAGACGTATCAGCATTTATTCCAACTAACGTGATCTCAATTACTGACGGACAAATATTTCTTGAAACAGATTTATTTAACCAAGGTATTAGACCAGCGATTAACGTTGGTTTATCTGTTTCTAGAGTTGGATCTGCAGCACAAACAAAAGCAATGAAAAAAGTTTCTGGTTCAATGAAACTAGAACTTGCTCAATATAGAGAAATGGCTGCCTTTGCACAATTTGGATCTGATTTAGATGCATCAACGCAAAAACTTTTAAATAGAGGTTCAAAGCTAACTGAACTTCTAAAACAAAAACAATATTCTCCAATGACAGTTGCTGAACAGGTAATTTCTGTTTTTTGTGGAGTTAAAGGTTATTTAGATGATGTAGAGCTTAAGGATATTGCTGCTTTTGAATCTAAAATTATAGAAAAATGTAAATCTGAAAAGCCTGAAATTTTCGAATCTGTTTCAAGCTCAGGTAAGCTTGAAGAGGATACTGAAAAACTATTAGTGGAAACAATAATGGAACTCAAGAAAAACTTTAATTCTTAAAATATGGCAACGCTAGACGACTTAAAAAAAAGAATAGCAAGTGTAAAGTCTACACAGAAAATTACCAAAGCCATGAAAATGGTTGCAGCTGCTAAACTTAGAAGGGCACAAGAAAATGCTGAAAAGGGAAGACCTTATTCTGAAAAGATGAATAATATTATTCTTAATTTATCTAGTGGTATTTCTGATAAGGAAAATGCACCTAAGTTACTTTCAGGAACAGGTGAAGAGAAGGTGCACTTATGCATTATTTTAACATCTGATCGTGGTCTATGTGGTGGTTTTAATACAAATATTATTAAAAAAGCTAAGGTTTATTTTAAAAAAATATCCAATGAAGGAAAAACTTTAAAAATTATAACCGTAGGATCTAAGGGTTATGATCAATTAAAGAGAGTTTACAAAGATGATATTGTTGAGAGAATATCGTTTAAAGATTCAAAAACTATTAATTATTTAGATGCTGAAAAAATAGGAAAGTTGATAATTGAAAATTTTGAAAAAAAAGAATTTGATGTATGTACGATTTTTTACAATAAATTTAAAAATGTAATTACTCAAATACCCCAAGAACAACAAATAATACCTTTAAAAACTCCTGAAGTAGAAGGAAACTCTTCTGATGATAATTATGAATTTGAACCAGATGAAGATGAGATTTTAAGCAACTTATTGCCTAAAAATATATCTACGCAGATTTTTAAAGCAATGTTAGAGAATTCAGCTAGCGAACAGGGTTCAAGAATGAGCGCAATGGACAGTGCAACTCGGAACGCGGGTGAAATGGTTGACAAGCTTACTATTGAGTATAATAGAAGTCGTCAAGCAGCTATTACAAAAGAACTAATTGAAATCATATCAGGAGCGGAAAGTTTATAATTATGAGCAAAGGAAAAATTACACAAATTATTGGAGCAGTAGTAGACGTCAAATTTGAAGGAGAATTACCAGAAATTTTATCAGCATTAGAATGCAAAAATGGTGATAACAGATTAGTTTTGGAAGTTGCGCAACACCTTGGAGAATCAAGTGTTAGAACAATTGCAATGGATGCTACAGAAGGATTAAAAAGAGGAGACGAAGTAACTGCTACAGGCTCTCCTATTATGGTTCCAGTTGGTCCTGAAACTTTAGGAAGAATTATAAATGTAATAGGTGAACCTATTGATGAAAAAGGTGAAGTTAAAACAAAAGAAAAGTGGCCAATCCATAGAGCGGCACCTGAATTTAGTGATCAATCAACAGAAACGGAAATTCTAGTTACAGGAATTAAAGTAGTTGATCTATTAGCACCATATGCCAAAGGTGGAAAAATTGGTTTATTCGGAGGTGCGGGTGTTGGTAAAACAGTACTTATTATGGAATTAATTAATAACGTAGCAAAAGCACATGGTGGATTTTCAGTATTTGCAGGAGTTGGAGAAAGAACTAGAGAAGGAAATGACCTTTATCATGAGATGATAGATTCAGGAGTTATTAAACCTGAGGGACCAGGGTCAAAAGCAGCACTAGTGTATGGACAAATGAATGAACCTCCAGGAGCTAGAGCAAGAGTTGCCTTAACAGGTTTAACTGTAGCTGAGTATTTTAGGGATCAAGAAGGACAAGATGTACTTTTCTTTGTTGATAACATCTTTAGATTTACCCAAGCAGGCTCAGAAGTTTCTGCACTATTAGGAAGAATTCCCTCAGCCGTTGGATATCAGCCTACACTTGCAACAGATATGGGTAACCTTCAAGAAAGAATTACAACAACTAATAAGGGATCAATCACATCTGTGCAGGCGATTTATGTACCAGCAGATGACTTAACTGATCCAGCACCTGCTACATCTTTTGCTCACCTAGATGCAACAACTGTATTATCTAGACAAATAGCTGAAATTGGAATTTATCCAGCAGTTGATCCTTTAGATTCTACTTCTAGAATTTTAGATCCAAGAATAGTTGGAGATGAACATTATAGGGTTGCTAGAGAAGTACAAAAAATTCTTCAAACTTACAAATCCCTTCAAGATATTATTGCAATTTTAGGAATGGATGAACTTTCTGAAGAAGACAAATTAACAGTAGCAAGAGCCAGAAGAATTCAAAGATTCTTATCACAACCTTTCTTTGTTGCAGAAGTCTTTACAGGCTCACCTGGAAAACTAGTAGATTTAGAATCTACGATCAAAGGTTTTGCAGCAATTTGTAATGGTGAGTATGATCATTTACCAGAAGCTGCATTTTATATGGTAGGAACAATTGAAGAAGCTGTAGAAAAAGCAGAAAAAATGGCGAAAGATGCAGCTGCATAATGAGTGAAGAGTTTAAAATAGAAATAGTAAACCCTGAAAAATCTTTTCTTTCAAAAGAAGATGTAACAGAAGTTGTTGTGCCTGCTTTTGAGGGAGAAATGGGGATTTTAAAAGACCATATCTCGATTATTTCATTCTTAAAACCTGGAATTATTAAAATATTTTCTAAATCTGGAGAAGAAAATTATTATGTTGAAGATGGAATTGTTGAATTTAAGAATAATAATTTATCAGTACTAACAAGCTCTATTTTTAATATTAAAGATATTGATAAAGATAAAATTAGTGAGATGCTTACGCAAGCAGAGGAACACTCAAAAAATAATGAAATTACAGATCAAAATAAGTATTTAGTGGATCAAAAAATTGATGTGTTAAAAACTCTTAATTAATAATCTCTTTTACTTTTTTTTTAACATCTTCATACACGTGCAATTTAAAGTCTACAACTAGGTCGGTTATATTTTCGAGATCAATCCACTTCCATTCACAAAATTCTGGATTTTTAGTTTTAATATCAATTTCACTATCTTGTCCTAAAAATCTCATTACAAACCATTTTTGTTCTTGACCTCTATATTTACCTTTCCAGATAATTCCCAATAAATCCTTAGGTAACTTGTAAGAGATTAGTCCATGCAGTTCTTTAATTAGACCTACATTCTTAATGCTAGTTTCCTCTTCTAGTTCTCGATAAGCAGCAGTTAAATAGTCTTCACCGTTATCAACACCACCTTGAGGCATTTGCCAAAAATTTTTTTGATTATCTATTCTTTTTGCAACAAAAACTTGATCTTTTTTATTTAATACAACAATTCCAACCCCACTTCTAAGAGGTAAATCTAAATTTTGGTTTGTCATTTATCCACCAAGTAGTTTTAAAGCAAAGTTTAATTGATTATCTGTTTCAGAATTAAATTTAAAATTCTCTGAACCTTCTACTACCTCTATATCAGGTGTTACACCTACTTCAGAAATAGATTTACCCGAGGGTAGATAATATTTTGCAATTGTTAATCTGATAGCACCTCTATTCCTTAAAGGTATTATTGATTGTACGGAACCTTTTCCATAGCTGTTTTCCCCAAGTATAATAGCTCTTTTATGGTCTTTTAATGCACCAGCTACTATTTCTGATGCTGATGCAGATCCATAGTTAATAAGTATAATTAATGTTTTACCGTTTGTTATATCTCCTTTTTTTGCAAACCATTTTCTGTTTTCTGAAACCTTTCGACTTTTCGTTGAAACAATTTCACCATTTTCTAAAAAGAAGTCTGAAATTTTAATTGCCTGAGAAAGTAAACCACCAGGATTATTTCTTAAATCCAAAATATATCCTTTTAGTTCTTTATTTTTCTTTAGGTTATTAACTTTTTCTTTAATTTGTTCACTACTATTTTCGTTAAAGGAAGTGAGCCTAATATAACCAATATTATTGTTTATAAGTTCAGATTTGACTGATTGAACCTCAATAATTTCTCTTGTTATATTAAAGATCAATGCTTTTTTGACACCACGTCTTCTAACGGTAATTTCAATACTTGATCCAACAGGTCCTCTCATTAAATCAACCCCTTCCATTAATGATTTTCCCTGCACCTGCACATTATTAATTTTTACAATATAATCACCAGCTTTTAATCCAGCTTTTGAGGCGGGTGTATTATCAATTGGAGAAATTACTTTTATAACACCTGCCTCCATGCCAACTTCAATACCAAGTCCACCGAATTCACCACTTGTTTCAGTTTGCATGCCTTCAAAACTTTCAGGAGTCATGTAAGCGGAATAGGGGTCTAGAGATTGTAGCAATCCATTTATAGCAGCATCCATACTTTTAGATTGATCTACTTCATCAACATACTCTTTATTAATTTTTTCAAGCACCTCACCAAATAAGTCTATCTTTTTATATATATCAAAATTTTCAGAAAAACTTTTTTCAAAAACAAATAAGGAAATAATAAAAAAAAAGGGGATTTTTTTTATCATTTTTATATCATTACTTTTTCTTTAGGAATTAGCTCAGACCATATTTTTTCAAGTTCATAAAATTTTCGTTTATCCGGATTAAATATATGAACGATCAAATCAATGCCATCAACTAACTTCCAGTCTAAACTTTCTTTTCCTTCTATTTTAGAATTTTTAACCCCATTGGCTCTTAGTTTTTCTAATACCTGTTCTGATAAGGCTTGAATATGTCTTGAAGAAGTTCCACTCGCTATGATCATGTAGTCTGCCATTGAACTTTTATTCTTAAGATCAATAGAAATTATGTCTAATGCCTTGTTGGAGTCTAGCGTATCTAATATAATTTTTTTTAGATTTGTATTTTTTTTCATCTATTAAATAAACCTTATCAAACTTTTCTTAATTGAGAAGATGAAATATTAACTTTATTGAAATTAACAAAAGTTAAGTTTTTTTTATTTGCTCCAGTAAAAGTCACTGACTTTAATGACCTAGCCTTATACCCTTGACGGTCGAATACTAGAATATTGCATTTTTTTATAATAGATTTCCATTTATACCATTTGTGAAAATTTATGAGATTGTCAGCACCCATAATGAAATAAATTTCGTTTTTTTCCTCTTTGCTTAAATGTTCAATTAAATCAACTGTTCTGTTAGAGCCTATCTTTTCTTCATAAAACTTTACTTTAATATAATCATTTTTGCCTATTAATTTTTTGGCAAATTGCATTCTGCTTCTTAAGCTTGATTTACTTTCATTTTTAAATGGATTTTTTTTTGTAATTGCCCAAACAATATTCTTTAGTTCAAACCTTTTTTTTGCCTGCTTCGATATCTCTAAATGCCCCTTATGCGCTGGATCAAATGTACCACCTAAAATACCAATTTTCATTTTTTCAGGTTTCAATTTATTTTCTAGTTTGACCGTTGCTAACAATCTCATATTTGTAAGAAATAAGCTGACCTAATCCCACAGGCCCTCTTGGAGGAAGAGTGTTTGTTGAGATACCAACCTCTCCACCAAACCCAAACTCTCCACCATCAGCAAACTGTGTTGATGTGTTATGCATAGCTATTGAGCTTTTGACATCTTTTAAAAATTTTTTAGCAGTCTTTTTATTTTTAGTAATTATAGAATCTGTATGCATGGTTCCATATTTGTTAATATGATTGATTGCTTCTTCACAATTTTTTACAGTCTTTACGGATACTGTTGCTGCCAAGTATTCTGTAGACCAGTCCTTCTCTTTAGCAATAGAAATTTTTCCTTTATAATGTTTATTTAAAAAACTATCCCCATATATTTTACAGTTATTTTCTTCTAGTTTTTTTAAAATAGGATTACAAAATTTTTTAACAATTTTTTCATGAAGTAAAATTGTTTCAGTAGCACCACAAATACCGGTATTTCTTAATTTAGCATTATAGATGATATCTATAGCCATCTTTAGTTCTGCATCTTTATCTACAAAGGTGTGACATAGACCTTCTAAATGTCCAATAATAGGTACGGTTGAAAACTCTTGAACTCTTTTTACTAAATTTTTTCCACCACGAGGTATGATCACATCAATATAATCTTTCATTCTTGAAAGCATATAATCAACCATTTTTCTATTTTTAGAGTCTACAAATTGAATAAAATTTTCATTAACCTTATTTTCTTTGAGAGCTTTTCGAAATAATCTAGCTAAAATTTTATTAGTGTTTATTGCTTCTGACCCACCTTTTAAAATTACAGCATTTCCAGACTTAAAACATAAGCTAGCAACATCAGAAGTAACATTGGGTCTACTTTCGTAAATAACACCAATAACTCCAATGGGTATAGACACTCTTTTAATTTTTAATCCATTAGGTCTACTCCATTTTTCAAGAGTATTATCAATAGGATCTTTTAGTTTAGTAATTTTATTTATTGAGTCTTTTATATTATCTATTTTTTTATGATTAATAGTTAGTCTATCGATTAAATTATTTTTTAATCCTTTTTTTAAAGCAAATTTTATATCTTTTGTGTTTGCTCTAATTATAGAATCCCTCTCTTTATCTAATAATGAGGCATATCTAGTTAGAATTTTATTTTTTACTTTAGTATTAATTTTTTCAAGAGCTGCTTTTTTTGCATTTTGTCCTTTTAAATTCATATATTGACTCATTTTATACCCCTACCATATCATCTTTATGTATAACTTCTGATTTAGCAACATATCCTAATATTTTTTCAATTTCTTTAGATTGGTGCCCCATAATTCTTAATATCTCATCAGATGAGAATGAACTTAAGCCTCTAGCACATTCAGAATTTTTTTTATTTAAAACTTTTATGTGGTCACCTTTTTTAAATTTACCAGATACTTTTATAATTCCAGCTGCCAATAGGCTCTTACCATTCGAAAGTGCTTGTGTAGCGCCATCGTCAATAATAATTTCTCCTTTAGGTGAAATTGAACTGATAATCCATTTTTTTCTAGCATCTAATTTGGATATTTTTGGCAAAAACCAAGTACAGTTATTATCTTTAATTATTTTTTTAATAGGTCTCATTAACAGGCCATTAGCTATTACCATTTGGCATCCTGATAGTTGACAGATTTTTGCTGCATCAATTTTAGTTTTCATTCCACCTGTCCCATATTCGCTAACGCTCTTAGTTGCAATTTTTTCTATATCTTTATCAATATTTTTTATTTCTTTTAATAGTTGTGCATTTTTATAAATTTTTGGATTTTGAGTATAAAGACCATCAACATCAGAAAGAAGTATCAGTGAGTCAGCCCCAGATATTTGTGCTACTCTAGAAGCTAGTCTGTCGTTATCACCATATTTAATTTCTGTAGTTGCTATAGTATCATTTTCATTAACAATAGGCACAAAGCCTAATTGAAATAAATTATCAAAAGTTCTTTTTGCATTCAATGCCCTTCTTCTTTGTTCTGTATCTTCCAATGTAAGCAAAATTTGAGATATATTAATTTTTTCTTTAACAAAGGTTTCTGAAAATAAATTCATAAGCCCAATTTGCCCGATAGATGCTACAGCCTGACTTTTATCAATTTTAAGATTTTTTTTATTTAAGTTAAGTTTTTTACAACCTATTGCAATAGCACCTGAGCTTACAATAATAATTTTTTTGTTTTCTTTAATTAATTCACGAATATCTTTGGCAAATTCAGAAAGCCATTTCTTTCTAATTTTTTTATTCTCATCAATTAATAAAGAGGAGCCAATTTTAATTACAATTATTTTAGAGTCCTTAAGATACATATGAGAGCAATTTAGCTTTAATTTTTGATATAGATCCTTTCTCTAGCGTTGATAGAGTTACCACTTCAGATTCTTTATCCTTAGAAAAATTTTTCACAATCTCTTCCACTTCTTCTTTATCTAATAAGTCTGTTTTATTTAATACAATTATTTCTTTTTTATCCAGAATTTTTTTACTGTAACTACCAAGCTCTTTTTTTACTTGTTGGTACGTATTTTCAATATTTTCATCAGTAATATCTATTAAATGCATTAATGTTTTGCATCTTTCTATGTGTTTTAGGAATTGAATTCCAAGACCCACACCTTCATGCGCACCCTCAACTAGTCCAGGTATGTCAGCTAAAGTTATTTCTTTATCATCATAAATTGCAACACCAAGGTTTGGGTTTAAAGTTGTAAACTTATAATTTGCTATCTTAGGTGTGGCATTTGTAATGGCTGCTAGCAAACTAGATTTACCTGCGTTGGGTAAACCTACAATACCAACATCAGCAATAGTTTTTAACTGAAGCCAAATCACATATTCTTCACCTATGGCACCTTTTGTAAATTTTTTTGGAGCCCTATTTGTAGAGCTTTTAAATCTAGTATTCCCAAGGCCACCCTTACCACCTTTAGCTACAATAAATTCTTCACCTTCTTTTTTAAAATCATAAATTAAAGTTTTATTATCTTCTTCAAAAACTTGTGTGCCTATTGGAACTTTTAAAAATAAATCTCCTCCTCCATGACCTGTACGATTTTGTCCAGAACCGTTCACTCCTCTTCCAGCTTTGTGATGTTGTTGAAATCTGTAATCTATAAGAGTATTTAAATTTCTTTCTGATCTTAGGAATATGGTACCACCTTTACCTCCATCGCCACCATCAGGTCCACCGTACTCAATGAATTTCTCCCTACGAAAACTAGGAGAACCATGCCCACCATTGCCGGCCTTTACATAAATTTTTACTTGATCTAGAAACTTCATATTACAACTGTTGATTTTTTAGTTGTACTACTAATTGGGTTTTACAGAAACGAACGTTCTATCTAATCTACCTTTTTTAAACACAACTTTTCCTTCAACAACAGAAAAAATTGAATGATCTTTTCCCATTCCTACGTTTTCACCAGGAAAAATTTTAGTCCCTCTTTGTCTAACAATTATGTTTCCAGGAATTACTACTTCACCACCGTACTTCTTAACGCCCAGTCTACGACCAGCACTATCTCTTCCATTTCTCGATGATCCACCTGCTTTTTTTGTAGCCATAATTTACCTAATTTATTTATTTACTGCTTTAGCTTCAACTTTAGTTTCTACTTTTTCAATTTTTTTAGTAGGTTTAACCATTTTTTCCGCTTCAGATAAAATTTTACCATCTTTAGAAAATATTTTACTAATTCTTATTAATGAATATTGCTGTCTATGACCATTTTTTCTTCTAGAATTTTGTCTTCTTCTTTTTTTGAAAATTAATATTGTTCTATTTTTTCCATTTTCAACAAGATCTGCTTCAACTTTTGCACCCTCAACTGTTGGTGAGCCAACTTCAATATTTTTATCATCCCCGTAGGCTAGGATTTCTTTAAATTCTATCTTAGTTTCAAGCTTAGAATCCTCTAATCTTTCAATTTTAAGGATTTCGCCAGCTTTTACTTTGTACTGTTTTCCACCTGTTTGTATGATTGCGTATGACATTTTAATCTTTTTTTTATAAGCAGCAATATAGTCGGGAGCCTATTATAGTCAAGTCCGAATAAGCTAGAAATTGTCCTTTAAATCCCTCAGTTTTGAAAAGGTTTCTATATTGCTTGACCTAAGAAAAATATTACACTCCAATTCATCTTTAATAGTAGATGGAATAGTCGAAAGGCCAGCTTTTAATTTTATTTTTATATCATTTAATTTAACTTTGAGATTTTCATTATTTTCATCGTGAACCATACAAAACTTTGAATTTTGTAGTGTATATTCATGACCACAAAAAACTTTTGTATTTTTTGGTAGCTTTTTTAGTTTCTTCAAGGAATCAAACATCTGGGTATATGTCCCTTCAAATATCTTTCCACAACCTAAAGAAAAAAGAGTATCTCCAGTGAAAACAGATTCATCTTTGTAAAAATAGAAACATATATGACCAAGTGTATGTCCTGGAATGTGAATTATTTTTGCTTCAAAGTTTTTATGTATCCAGGTTTCTTGATCATTTACTAGTATATCTATTCCTGGAATTCTTTCCCTATCTCCTTCATATCCAACAACACTTGCTCCATACTTTTCTTTTAATTTTTGATTTCCTCCTACATGGTCATAATGATGATGTGTATTTAATATAAACTTTAATTTAATTTGGGAATTTTCTAGGTATTTAATAATAGGTTCAGCTTCACTGGGGTCAACCACACAAGCAATATTATTTTCTTCATCAATTATCAAATAAGAGTAGTTATCTTGCAAGCAGGGTATTATTTGAATCTTCATTTATTTCTCAATTAAAAAAATTCCTAACTCAGCTGATAAATTTTTTATATTAAGGTTTGCCTCATTAATAAAAGAAGCTTTTTCATTGTGAAGAGCCAATGCTTTATCTAATTTAATATCTCTATCATGGCAGAACTTATAAAAATCTTTAATTGTACACATGTGAATATTGGGAGTGTTATACCATTCATCAGGTAGATTTTTTGTAATTGGCATTGTTCCTTTGATTAACAGGTGGAGTCTTGCTTTCCAAAACCCAAAATTTGGCACAGTAACAATCGCTTTTTTCCCCACTCTTAATAGCTCCTGAATAACTATTTCTGGATTTAGGAAAGCTTGAAGTGTTTGGCTTAATATTACAAAATCAAAAGAACTATTAGGAAATTGATAAAGGTCTTTTTCGGCATCTCCCTCGATTACAGTTAGACCTTTGCTTACGCATTTTTGAGAGTTAACTTTAGAAATCTCAATCCCTCTTATGTCTATTTCTTTATTTTTTTGTAGAAACTCCATTAATGTTCCGTCTCCACATCCAACATCTAAAACTCTTGTATTTTTTTCAATAAAATCTGAAATTATTTTAAATTCTTGTTTCATCTTTAATTTTTTAAATAGGAATTATTAATATAATCTTTTAAAGTATTTAAAAACTCAGGAACATCTAGAAGAAATGAATCATGCCCTTTATCTGACTCAATTTCAACAAAGGCAACATCAGCACCTATGGCATTTAAAGCTATAACAATTTCTTTATTTTCAGAAGTTGGGTAAAGCCAGTCAGAAGTGAATGATATCAAAAGAAATTTAGTTTTAGTTTTTTCAAAGGCTTTTGATAAATTTCCATTATATTCTTTGGTTAAATCAAAATAATCCATAGCCCTTGTAATATATAAATAACTATTTGCATCAAACCTATCTACAAACACACTTCCTTGGTACCTTAAATAACTTTCTATCTGGAAATCTGCATCAAAACTAAATTTTAAATCATCTCTTTCTTGTAATTTTCTTCCAAACTTTTCTTGTAAGCCATTTTTAGATAAATAGGTTATATGAGCAGCCATTCTTGCAACAGATAAGCCTTTATCAGGGTTTTTATTTTGATTTGCATAGCTTCCATCCAACCAATTTGCGTCAGCCATTATGGACTGTCTACCAAGTTCATTAAAAGCAATATTTTGTGCTGAATGACTTGAAGTACATGCAATTGGAATTGCTATTTTTGCTTTACTAGGAAAATTACTTACAAATTGAAGAACTTGCATGCCACCCATAGATCCACCCATGACTGCAAATAATTTTTCAATTTTTAAAAATTCTAAAAGGTTATGCTGTGCATTTACCATATCGTTTATTGTAATAACGGGGAAGGTGGTTCCATAAATTTTATTTGTTTCAGAGTTAGTATTACTAGGACCAAAAGAACCTAAACACCCACCAATTACATTTGCACAAATTACAAAATACTTATCTGTATTAATAGCTTTATCTGGGCCTACAGCATAAGACCACCAACCATCTTTTTTAGTTATTGGGTTTATTCCAGACACAAACTGATCACCAGTTAAGGCATGAAAGACCAAAATTGCATTATCTTTTTTCTCATTAAGAGAACCATATGTTTCATAGGCTAAAGGAAAATTGTTAATAGTCTGGCCACAATCTAACTTTAATGGTTTGTCAATTATTAAACTTTTTATGTTTATATTTTTATTCATAAATAATAACTAAAATTGAATTGTGAGAGAAAAAAACATATTTAGCGGTTTTTTTTAAGCGCTCGCAATTCAGTTAAATCAGCGCACTTTTTTTGTACTAGATAGTATTTCTTATGTCAAATATTTTAAAAAATGACTTATTCTGTATGAAAGTTTAATATTTTATTTATAAGATTAATAAAATGACAGTTCCAAAGTTTAAAAAATTTAGAATAGAAGCTTATAAACCAGGAAAATCTAAAATTGGTAAAGCTCGAAATATTATAAAATTATCGGCCAATGAGTCAGCATTAGGAGTTAGTCCGAAAGTAAAAAGACTTTTAAATAACAAAAATCTGATTTTATCTAAATACCCAGACAGTAAAGCGCAAGTTTTAAGAAAAGAAATTTCAAATAAGTTTAATTGTGATTTTAATAAAATTATATGTGGCGCAGGGTCAGATGAGATTATTCAGATGATTTGTCAGCTATATTTGAAATCATCAGATGAGGTGATTGTACCTCAATATAGCTTTCTAATGTACAGAATTTATGCGCAAATTGTTGGAGCAAAAGTTATTTTTTCAAAAGAAAAAAACTTTAAGGTTTCAGTAGCAGAGATAATTAAAAGAGTTACAAAAAAAACAAAAATAGTTTTTATTGCTAACCCAAATAATCCAACTGGTACTTATTTAAATAAATTAGAATTATTAGAACTAAGAAAAAAATTAAAAAAAAATATTCTATTAGTTATGGATGATGCATATTTTGAGTATATGAAAAACAAAGATTATAAATCAAGTTTAGATCTATTTAAAAATAAAGACAATGTAGTTGTAATAAGAACTTTTTCAAAAATTTATGGGTTAGCTTCTTTGAGGGTTGGTTGGGGTTATGGTTCAAAAAAAATTATTAATGCAATGAATATAATTAAACCACCATTTAATGTAAATCAACTAGCACAAATTTCAGCAACAGAAGCTTTAAAAGATAGAAATTTTATTAACCAATCTGTGAAGCATAATATTATGGAAGCAAATAAAGTTAAAAACATCCTAGAAAAACTAAACATTTTTTCAAATGAGGTGACGGCTAACTTTTTATTACTAAATTTTGATAAATGTAAATTTTCAGCTAATTATGTTTTTAATAAACTACAATCAAAAGGAATTATATTAAGATCAACAGAAGACGGGTACAATATTAAAAACAAATTAAGATTAACAATTGGATCTAAAATAGAGAATGCAAAATTTATAAAAGAAATTAAGGTTATATTTAATTAATTATGAAAAATATTTTAATTATAGGCTGTGGTTTAATTGGTTCTTCGTTATTAAGGTCAATAGCTGATAAAAAAATAGCTAAAAAAATATTTATTTATGAAAAATCAAAATCAAATGTTTTAAAAATTAAAAAATTAAAACTGCCATGTGAAGTTACAAATGACTTAAAAAAAATTATCCCAAATTTAGATTTGATAATATTTTGTACACCGTTAGGGGAGTATGAAAAAATAATTTTAAAAATAAATAAACACCTACTACCCAAAACAATCATCACAGATGTTGGGTCATCTAAAGAAAAATCTATGGAATTAATTAAAAGAAGATTAAAAAAAGGAATTTTTTGGACATCCAGTCATCCTATCGCTGGATCAGAAGTTAGCGGCCCTGAACATGGCCTAAAAAACTTGTTTCTTAATAAATGGTGCATATTAATAAAAGAAAAAAATACCAATCGAAAACACCTCTCGATACTGACTAAGTTTTGGAAAAAAATAGGCTCTAGAGTTGCAATTATGGACTCAAAAAAACATGACACTGTTTTTTCTATGACAAGTCATTTACCTCACTTAATTGCATATAACTTAGTTAAAACAGCAACAGATTTTGAAAAACAACAAAGATATGAACTAATTAAATTTAGCGCAGGTGGTTTGAGAGATTTTTCAAGAATTGCTGCATCTAATGAAATTATGTGGAGAGATATATTTTTTAATAATCAAAAAAATATTTCAAAAGTTATTGATTTATTTATTAAAAATTTACGTGCATTTAAAAGAGATATTCAATCTAAAAATAATAAATCTATTATTAAGAAATTAGTTGATACTAAAAAAGTTAGAAAAAAAATAATTAAATTGAAACAAGATATCAATAAGCCAGATTTTGGTAGAAGTTAATATTTTATAGAGGATACTTTTTTTACTATTAGTTTTGCCGTCCTTTCAATTCTTTTTATTGTCTCTGTTATAGACATCATTAGAACCTTTTTTTTTGGACCATATGCATGAATTAATTTTTTAGAATTAATACATATAGCAACATGACCTTTCCAAAATATAATATCACCTTTTTTAAATATTTTTCTTTTAGCATTTTTTATTGAGTATTTTATTTGGTCTTTGGTATCTCTAGGATAAAATTTATTATTATAATAATATAATAATTGTAAAATAGCTGAGCAATCTATTCCTTTATAAGTTCTACCACCCCAGAAATATTTAACTTTTAAAAATAATTTTAATACTTTTAAATAATCTTTTTCAATGTGACTAATTTTTTTTATATCAATTTTTTTTATCCATTTATTTTTTTCGAATTCTATAAACTTTTTATTTTCTTGAATTATTGAAATTCTTGAAGCAAAAGGTAAGAAATATTTTGTCTTATTATTTAATTTATTAAAAATATTAGATTTTAAAGTAAACACTTTATGAGTTGGTTTATAATTATTTGTATAATTCTTGTTTTTTATGTAACCAATATAATTATCAAATGACACTTTTATTTTTACCCAATTTTTATTTTTAGATAAAATTTTAAATTTTTCACCATATAAAATTTGAGAGGTAACTTCAGAAACTTCTGAGGGTTTCTTATAAATATTTGATAATGGTTTTTTGTAAAAATGATTATTATTCACGGAGTTTTAATTTATCTTTAATAAACCACAAGCAAATCAAAGAAGGGATTACCATAATAGCTGTAAAGATAAAAAATACCCCCCAATCACCATTTAACCAATCTACTAAAGCTCCAGATGATGATGCAAGTGTAGTTCTGCCCGCTGTTCCTATAGAAGCTAGTAGCGCATATTGAGTTGCAGTATAGGTTCTGTCCACGAGTAAGGAAATAAATGCCACAAATGCGACTGTTGCAAAAGCGGCTGCGATATCATCAAATATGACTGCTACAGCAAATAATAGCTCAGATTTATCACTCCATGCTAGAACGGTAAATAATAAGTTTGTTGCAGCCATTAATATCCCCGCAAGAAATATTGCTTTTAAAACTCCAGATCTAATTACAAAAAGCCCACCTAATAATGTAAAGATAACTGTAGTTATCCATCCTAAAGTTTTTGAGTAAATTGCAATATCGCCTTTGGAGAATCCTATTTCTTTATAAAAAACTATAGACATACGTCCAAGAAAGGCTTCACCAATCTTAAATAAAAAAATAAAGCTTAAAATCCCAACGGCAACTGAAAATCCATTTTTCTTAAAGAAACTTAATATAGGACCACCTAATGTACTGCTTATCGAGGCCATAAAACTAGTTATAATATTTTTTGATCCAAGCTTACTTTCTATAAGTTTATCAGTTTCCTTTTGCTTTAGTTGTCTATCACTAGAAAAGGGCTCATGAACAAACATTAAGCCTACATTCATTAAAATTACCACAACTCCTAAAATTAAAAATGTAATTTGCCAGTAATTGGTAACACCAATATTCTCCAAATATTCTGCTGTAAATAAAGCGATTACACCACCCAATTTATACCCACTCCACCACCCAACAACCGCCATAGCAGCACCAGCTGCCATTGATTTGCTTTCATGCTCACCTATTTGTTCAATTCTTAAAGCATCGACAGTAATGTCTTGCGTAGCTGAGGCTATAGCAATAATTAAACCAACTGTAATTAATAGTGCTAAATTTTCGGTGGGATTAATAAAACTCCAAGTAACAAGACAACTTAAAATTGTAATTTGCATTAAAACTATCCAACCTCTTCTATGGCCAAGTTTTTTGGTTAGGTATGGTATTTGAAGCCTATCAATAAGAGGTGCCCATAAATAATTAAAAGCATAAACAGCAAATATTAATCCTGCCCAACCAATTGTCGATCTACTTAAACCATCTTCTTTAAGCCACAGACTTAAACTACTTCCAATCAAAACCCATGGAAAACCAGATATTGCACCTAATAATAATATTCTAAGCATTCTTTTGTCAAGGTAGACAGAAAAGGTTTCAGAGAGAGATTGTTTTTTTATTTCAATCATAATTAGTTTCTCCAAAAAGAAGGCAGAAACAAAACAAGTATAGCAAATAATTCCAATCTACCCAATATCATTCCAAGACTCAAAATCCACTTAGACATCTCTGGTAAACTAGAAAAATTACCACTAGGGCCAATTGTAGAGCCTAATCCTGGTCCAACATTTGAAATTGAAGTTGCAGCGCCAGAAATCGAAGTAACAAAATCCAAACCACTTAAAGATAATAATGCAGTTATTACAAAAAATATAACCAAGTAAAGAAAAATGAAAGAAATGATCGAAGCCATAAATTTATCATCCACACTATTTTTGTCATATTTAATTATAAACACTCCTCTGGGGTAAATAATTTTTTTTAATTGATTAACAATAAATAAATACAAAATTTGAATTCTAAAAATTTTAATTCCACAGGTTGTTGAACCAGCACATCCACCAATGAACATTAGAGTTAAAAAGAAAATTAATGGAAAATTTCCCCATCCATCAAATTCCCCTGTGACGTATCCAGTTCCAGTTAAAATAGAAATAACATTAAAAAAAATTGCTCTTATATTAATTTGAGAAAAATCTTTATTTTGAAAAAGTGAATAAATAAAAAGTAAAATAATTGAAAAAAAGATTATCTTAATAAATGATCTAATCTGAACATCTGAAATAAATATTCTCTTATTACCGTTTAAAAATTTTATATAAGCAATAAAAGGTAAACTACCCAATATGATAAAAACCATTGATGATATTTCAATAGATGGACTGTTAAAATATCCTATGGACTCGTTATAATTTGAAAACCCACCTGTGGCTATTGTAGTCATGGAGTGTGTTATGCTGTCAAAAATATTCATACCAAAAATTTTATAAGTAACAGCACAAAGTGCTGTTAACGTTAAGTAGACATAAATTAATCTAAGAGATATTTCTTTAGATTTTGGTAATAATTTTTCAGAAGAGTCGTTGCTTGAAATTTTAAATAACTGCATTCCACCAACATTCATTATTGGCATTAGAGTTATTGCCATTACAATAATACCAATTCCACCTAACCATTGAAGCATAGCCCTCCATAAAAGTATTGATCTAGGGGAATCTTCTAAGCTTGAAATAATTGTAGATCCAGTAGTGGTAATACCAGACATACTTTCAAAAAAAGAATCTGTAATAGATAATTCAAGAGCAGAAAAAATAAAAGGTAAAGAGCCAAATATTGCAATACTTAACCATGACAGAGCCGTTAACAAGAAAGCTTGTTGTAAATTTAATTTTTTATTATGGTTTAAATTTGTTAAAAAAAACAAAACACCAAATATTATTGAAATTATTGAAGCTCCTATAAAAGAAGAATCCATTTCTGAATAAATAAGCTGGGTTAAAATTGGAATCATCATGGAAATTCCAAGAATGATTTGCAAAATACCCAAGGTAAAAAAAACAGTTTTATAATTAGACATTTTGAAAGAACATTATTTTATGGTAAATAAATTTCAACTCTATAAGAGTTAATAATAACAGCAAATATAAGATATTTCTTATTAAACAAAGTGATTGAAAAAGACAATTTAGATAAAACTAACGCATGGCCCTTTGTGGAGGCTAAAAAAATGTTGCGTGAAAGAAAATCCTTTATTGAAAAAAAAGGTAAAATTATTTTACAAACTGGTTATGGTCCTAGTGGATTGCCTCATATAGGTACTTTTGGTGAGGTTGCTAGAACATCAATGATGGTTAATGCCCTAAAACAGCTTACCGATATACCAACGGAAATTATAACCTTTTCAGATGATATGGATGGTTTTAGAAAAGTTCCTGAGAATGTTCCTAATCAAGAATTACTAAAAAAAAATCTTCATAGACCTTTATCTCAAGTGCCCGATCCATTCAAAAAATTTTCAAGTTTTGGTGAGCACAATAATGAAATGCTTAAAGATTTTTTAGATAAATTTAACTTTGAATATAATTTTAAAAGTTCTTCAGTTCTTTATAAGAGTGGTCTTTTTAATCCTACTTTGCAGATAATTTTAGAAAATTACCAAGGTATTATGGATATAATTCTTCCAACACTTGGTAAGGAAAGACAAAAAACTTATAGTCCCTTTTTACCCATATGTCCAGATACTGGAAAGGTTTTAGAAATTCCTATTTTAGAAATCTTAAAAGAAAAATCTAAAATTATTTTTGATAATAATGGAAAAAAACTTGAAACAAGTATTTTAGACGGACACTGTAAATTACAGTGGAAAGTGGATTGGGCTATGAGGTGGTATGCGCTTGATATAGACTTTGAAATGTATGGAAAAGATTTAATAGAAAGTGCAATATTATCCTCAAGAATTGTTAAGTTAATTGGAAAAACAAACCCATCAGGTTTTGCTTATGAACTTTTTTTAGATGAAAAAGGGGAAAAAATTTCCAAGTCAAAAGGTAATGGGATCACTATTGATCAATGGTTGGAGTATGCATCTCCAGAAAGTCTTTCACTGTATATGTATCAAAATCCTAAAAGAGCAAAAAAATTATATAAAGAAATAGTTCCAAAAACGGTTGATGAATATTTAGATTTTATGAAAAAAGCAAAAAACCAAAATGAATTACAGCTATTAATGAACCCAGTCTGGCATGTTCATAATGGAGTAATTCCACAAGAAGATACTATTATGAGTTTTTCAATGCTTTTAAATTTAGTAGAGGCAAGTAATGCAAATTCTAAGGAATTACTCTGGAAATTTGTAAAAAAATACAAAAAAGATATTTCAGAAAAAGATCATCTAATTTTTGATAATTTGATAGGCTACGCTATTAAATATTTTAACGATGTAATCAAGCTACAGAAAAAATATAAAAAACCAGATTCAAACGAAAAAATGGCATTAGAGGCCTTAGTTAAGACTCTTGATGATTGTAGCGATGAAATGTTGCCTGAAGATATTCAAACGTTAATTTATTCAACTGGAAAAGAAAACGGGTACTCTGAAAATCTACGTGATTGGTTTAAATTAATTTACGAAGTTGTGTTTGGAGATGAAAATGGTCCAAGAATGGGTTTTTTTATAAGCTTCTTTGGAGTTAAAGAAACTAAAAAATTGATAATAGAAAAAATAAAATAATGTTTTCAAAATTTAGATCACTAATTTTTAAAATTGATCCTGAAATTGCTCATAATTTAGCAATTAAGTCTTTAAAATTAAATTTGACACCAAATTTAATGGATGAAGATAAAGATGATTCAATGTTTAAATCCACTTTGTTTGGTAAAGAAATAGATAACCCAATTGGAATGGCTGCTGGATTTGACAAAAACGCTGAAGTTTATAACTCTTTATTTAAACTTGGATTTGGGTTTGTTGAAGTAGGGACGGTCACTCCGCTTAAACAATATGGAAATTCAAAACCAAGAGTATTTAGACTAGTTGAAGACCAAGCACTTATAAATAGATTGGGGTTTAATAATTTAGGAGCTGAAAATGTAAGCAATAGAATTCGATCTAATTTAAATAAGGGTTTATTGGGAATTAATATAGGTCCCAATAAAGATAGCAATGATAGGCTAAATGATTATTTAATTGGCCTCAGAACCTTTCATGATATTGCGGATTATATAACAATTAATATTTCCTCACCTAATACAGAAAATTTAAGAAGCTTCCATGATGAAGGAAAATTTAATGAATTAATGAATTCAATTCAAGAAGAAAAAATTAAACTTAAATCTGAAATACCAATTGTTGTAAAAATTTCTCCAGATATTTCAGAGGAACAAATTGAATGGGTAAGTAAAATATTGTTAGATCATAAAGTAAGTGCGGTAATTGTTTCAAATACAACTGCAGGAAACAGAGAAAAATTAAATGATATATTGAAGCATCAAAAAGGTGGTTTATCAGGGAAACCTCTCGAAGAGGAGGCTAATAAGTTAATAAGCAAATTTTATAAATTATTAAAAGGTAAAATTGAAATTATTGGAGTAGGTGGTGTGGACTCAGGTGAAAGTGCGCATAGAAAATTTTTGGCTGGAGCAAGCTATGTCCAATTATATACTGGCATGGTTTTTCAAGGCCCAAATATTGTAGGAAAGATAAAAAAAGAGCTTAAAGAAATATTAATAGCCGATGAGATTAAGAATTTTAAAGAAATAATAGGCAAGAAACAGTCTAATTAAGGCTAATAAACTTGACGAGATCATCAACTCATCTTATATAGTCACTAAATATTATGTCTAAAAAATGCGAATTAACAGGTAAAATACCTATGAAAGGTCACAATGTTAGTCATGCTAACAATAAGACTAATAGAAGGTTTTTACCAAATTTGAAAAAAACTAAATTTACAAGTGAACTTTTAAAAAGAAGTTTGACTTTGACCGTAAGTAACGCAGGCATGAGATGTGTTGATAAAAAAGGTACTTTTGATCAATTTTTAAAGACAGCAAAAAATAAAAACATATCACCAAGGTTAAAAAAATTAAAAAAAAGCATATTAATTAAGTCACCATTTATAAAAAAAGCACCCAAAGTATCTCCTAGCAAATCAGCTTAATGAAAAAGTTTTTTATACTACTCTCATTTATAATGGGAGTTGTTGTTTTAACTTCAAATTATTTAGTACAATTTCCGATCAACCATTATGGTTTGGAAGAAATATTAACTTATGGAGCTTTTAGTTATCCAGTTGCATTTTTAATTACAGATTTAGCAAATAGATTTTATGGCAAGGTTGTAGCTAGAAAAATTGTTTATGTTGGTTTTATTATAGGGATTGTATTTACTCTTTTCTTTTCAACAAATTTTGCAGACTTAATTTCAGTCAGAATTGCTATAGGTTCAGGCACAGCATTTATGGTTGCGCAGTTGCTGGATGTTCAAATTTTTGACTATTTAAGAAAAAAGAAATGGTTTGTTGCTCCATTAACTTCATCGTTAATTGGGTCTACTGTTGATACATTTTTATTCTTCTCTATCTCATTTTACGCAACTGGAATACCATGGGTTACTTTATCTCTAGGTGACTTAGCGGTTAAAATATTTGTTGCTTTAGCAATGTTAATTCCATTCAGATTATTATTGGGAACTCTTAAAGCTTCAAAAGCTTAGTATAAAAATTTGTACGATAAAATTTTATAAGCAAGTTTTGCTACAAGAAAATTGTAAGAATTAAAACCTTTTATAGGTGAAAGTTCATTTATATCTGCACCAACAATATTAGAGTTCTTAGCAGCTATCCGTATAATATTTAAAGTTTCATCCCATAATAGTCCACCTGGTTCAGGTGTACCTGTTGCGGGCATTATACTTGAATCTAAACCATCAACATCAAATGTTAAATAAACTGTTTTATTCTTTATCATTTTTTTAAATTTTTTTAAGTCCCATTTACTTTTGTCTTTTGCCCAAAAGATATTAATTCTAGATGAGTTTTTTTTTAAGAATGGTATTTCACTTTGAGATATATTTCTGATCCCAAATGAGATTATTGAAACATTTTTATGATCAAGACATCTCCTAATAGCTGAAGCATGAGAAAATTTTTCTCCATTATAACTCTCCCTTAAATCTGCATGTGCATCAAAATGTAGTAGGCATATTTCTTTGTGTTTTTTTACAAATGGAGCAATACACCCGGGTGTTATTGAGTGTTCCCCACCAAAAGTGATTGGAAATAATTTTTTATCTAATATTTCTTGATTTATATCAGACATCTTTTTAAGAGCTTTTTTAATGTCTTTATCAATTTTAAATGGTTTTAAAGTTTTAATTCCAATTTTTTTGTAGGGTTCACAATGTAATTCTTCATCATATAATTCAACTTGATGTGATGCTTTGATAATTTCTTTAGGGCCATTACGAGTGCCGCCACCATAACTTACAGTTTTTTCTAAACCAAATGGAACAACTACTACTTTTTCTTTAAAATTAACATCATTGTCAATTCCTAGAAACCCGTTTTTATTAGAAAGATATTTCAATTTTATTTAAATATTTTTGAGAAGTTTTTTCTCGTTCTATTTTTCCAGTCACCTTTATGATAAGCATCACTTGCAATCAAAGGAAGGACACTAGTTGCTTCTGCAAAAACCATTTGTTCTTTTGCAATATCTACTTTGCCCCAAGAACTTGCTTCTTTTAATGTGGAGCTACTACAAGCACCATCCCTAGAATCTGCCACTGTAATTTGCACTGCATACTTATGCATCTCAACCTCTTTTCCTAAAAGTTCAGCACAGATAACAGTATCTTGAACAAAATTTTTTGGTACTCCTCCACCAATCATAAATAAGCCAGATCCTTTCGATTGAATCTTTATTTCAGTTAATTCACGAAGTTCTCTAATAGAATCTATCGTAATATGGTTTTTAGGATTATTTTCTTGGTGAGTGACCAATCCAAAACCAGCACTTGAGTCTGTAAATGCGGGACAAAAAATGGGAACATTATTGTCGTATGCTGTTTCGATTAAAGAATCTTTTTTTTTAGAATTTTTCTTTAAATATTTTCCCATTTCATAAATAAATTCTCTTGATGTATAACTCCTTGGATCAAGTGTATCTGCTATTTCACATATTTTTTGATCACATTCCTGTAACTCTTCTTCATCAATATATGTATCATAAATCCTATCTATATAATTTTTTCTTAATTCAGTGTCATCTTGAAACTGTGAACCTTGGTAATGTTTAAAGCCTAAAGCTTCAAAAAAATCCATATCAACTATTGAAGCTCCTGTAGCAATAATTGCATCAACCATATTATATTTAACTAAATCTTTATAAATATTCATACATCCTGCGGCAGAAGTTGATCCAGCAAGTGTTAAAAAAATTGTGCAATTCTTATCTTGAATCATTTCATTAAAAATATTGGCTGCATTTGCTGTTTCTCTTGAAACAAAGGACATTTTTTCCATTGAGGAAATTATTTTCCTTGCATCAAACGAAGTAATATCGATGTGTTCAACTGGATTTTGTAAGAAGCTTTTTTTGCTATTATGAGTTAAATTTTTGTTTTCTGACATTAAGCAACTAATATACCTTTATTGCTCTCTTTACCATATAACGTCATTATAGGTTCGTCTTCTACTTCATAAATTTCATTAGAATAAAAACCATTAAATTGAGTTCTGAAAGTTAGACCGTAGGCCCCAAGTTGACCTAGCTCAATATAATCATTTTCCTTAATATTATTTGGAAGTAGAAATGGTCCTTTCATATAGTCCATGCTATCACAAGTAGGGCCATAAAAATCAAAAGCAGTTAGTTTTTTTGATATTGCTTTTCCACTTTTAATCAAACGAGAAGGATAAACTATGTTTGGTGTACCTGCATCAAAAAGAGTTCCATATGTCCCATCATTTATATAAAGTTTTTGTTTTTTTCTAAGATTTACTCTTACAATTGATGATCCACTTTCTGCAACTAATGCTCTTCCAGGCTCACATAATATTTCAGGAAGTTTTTCCAACTTTAAATTTGACAAACCTTTTTTTATTTCTTCAAAATAATTATCCAAAGATTGAGGTACAAGATCTGGATAAATTGCAGGAAATCCTCCTCCAATATTAATATAATCTGGAATAATTTTAGTTTTTTTTATTATACTTCCAATGTCTGCAATCCCTTTTGTATATGAAATAGGATGCATGCATTGAGATCCCACATGGAAACTTAAACCTACTTTTTTTGCATATTGCTTTGTTAATCTCAATAAAGCAGTTGCCTCAGATATGGACGCCCCAAATTTTGTTGATAAATCTATTTCAGCGTGCTCATTTGAAACGGCTACTCTTACAAATAATTCAAGGTCTTTTGCCTCGTTAGTTGTTTCAATAATTTTTATTAATTCATCTTTAGTATCAAGGGAAAAAGCTTTAACATTATAATTAAAATAAGCTTCTTTAATACTTTCTCTACTTTTGACTGTATGCATATATGAACATTTTGCATTAGGATTAATTGCTCTTATATCTTTAATTTCTTGAATAGAGGCTATATCAAAGTTCTCAATCCCACTTTCAACTATTGTTTTTAGTACTTCAGGATGTGGGTTAGTTTTTACTGCATAAAGCACTTTACCAGGAAATTTATTTCTAAAATATGTAGAAGCTGACTGTATAGATTTTTTTCTAATACAATAAATAGGTTTTTCCGGTTTTAGTTGATTTATAAGTTCATCAACTGTTTTAAATTTTTGCATTTTATATGTCCTCAAAAAAAATTTAATAAAAAAAAGTTCTTAAATACTTAAAAACTTTCATATAAATTATGCAATTAAGGTAATAGTTAATTAATGTAAAGCAAATAATTGGCATTGAAATTATCAAATTAAGCACCATATCTACTGCATGGTTGAACTAGTTAATTTAAAAAAAATAAGTGATTTTGATAACAAATCCTTGTTAATTGTTGATGATGATAATCCTTTCAGAGACAGGCTTGCTAGAGCAATGGAAAAAAAAGGATTTGAAGTTTTTCAAGCTGAAAGTGTACAAAAAGGTATTCAATCGGTAATAGAGAAAAAACCAGGTTTTGCCGTAGTTGATCTTAGACTGGCTGACGGAAATGGGCTTGAGGTAGTAAAACAGATACAAATTTCTAATCCTAGTAGTAGAATTATTATGTTAACTGGTTATGGCAATATACCAACGGCCGTAGCAGCAATTAAAGAGGGCGCTATTGATTACCTTGCAAAGCCAGCAGATGCTGATGACGTTGAAAAAGCACTATTAGCAGACCCTGAGAAGAGAGCTGAACCACCAGAAAACCCCATGTCAGCAGATAGAGTTAAGTGGGAGCACATTCATAGAGTTTTTGAATTATGTAATAGAAATGTTTCTGAGACAGCTAGAAGGCTTAAAATGCATAGAAGAACTTTACAAAGAATTCTATCTAAAAGATCACCTAAATAAACTTTCTAAAATTAATAATCTTTTTAGCCAATATAGTTAATAGACAAATTTTAAATAATTCAGCTAATAAAAAAGGTGTAACACCCAATTCAAGTATTGGTTTATCCCATCCAATTAAAGTTCCAAGCCAAAGAACTCCAAATAAGTAGATTGTTGAAACGGAAAATATCAATTTACTGAAAATTATAAAAATATTATTTTTTAAATTTAGGTACCCTGCAAAAAATACAGCAGATAAAAAGCCAATTAAGTAACCCATTGTTGGACCAGTAAAGTAAACTAAACCTACACCTTTTTCGGGTGAATTAGAAAATACTGGTATTCCGATAATTCCTTCAAGAAGATAAATACTTACTGTTGCAAATCCTATTTTGTAACCAAAAGCTAACCCTAAAAAAAGAACAACAAAGGTCTGCATTGTCATTGGCACAGGGTAAAAGGGTATCTTTAATTTAGCAGAAATAGTTAAGGCCATTGTTCCTAAAAAAATTAGTACGAATGTTTTTAAAACTTTTTGCATGGAATTAGTTTTTAGTAGATCCATAGCGATAAATTTACTATTTATTTTTATAATAATCTAGTTTTTTATTAGTCTAAGAAAAACATCTTCTAAATCACCATCATCAGTAGATATATCTATAATTTTGACATTATTTCTCTTAATTAGATCAATTAATTCTTCCATGTGAATTTTACTTTTTTCATAAGACACACAAATTTCAGTATCTAATTTTGATATTACTTTTAAAGAATCTATGTCTTCATCTTTAATATCAATTATTTTATCCGTTTTAAAAGTTACTTTTTTTGTTTGAATTCTATCTAGTAGATTTTTAGTACTATCTAAAACGACTACATTTCCTTTATTGAGAATAGCTATTCGGTCACACATCTCTTCAGCTTCTTCAAGATAATGTGTTGTTAAAATAATAGTTACACCGAGATCGTTAAGCAATCTTACATTTTTCCATAAATTCTGTCTTAGTTCCACATCAACACCAGCGGTAGGTTCGTCCAAAAAAACTATTGGAGGCTGATGAACTAAAGCTTTAGCCACCAGTAATCTTCTTTTCATTCCACCAGATAAACTTCTAGCGTAGCTATTAGCTTGCTTTTCTAAAGATACTAATTTTAGAATAGTATCTGTAATTCTGTCTTTTTGTTTAATTCCATAAAGACCAGCCTGCAATTCCAATAATTTTCTTGGGCTAAAAAATGGATCAAGATTTACTTCTTGTGGAACTATTCCAACGGCAGCTCTAACTTGTCTAGGATTTTCATCTAAGTCAAAACCCCATACATTTACTTGTCCTGCAGTTTTTATTACGGTTCCAGCTAAAATATTTATAAATGTTGTTTTGCCGGCACCATTAGGACCAAGAAGACCAAAAATTTCCCCTTCTTTCACGTCCAAGTTTAAATCATTTAATGCAAGATTATCTCCAGTCTGTTTACTAGAGTAAATTTTTTTTAGGTTTTTAACAGAAAGTATATTTTTTTGCTCCATATGCATTAATACATTTATAATATTTAAAATAATTAAGATAATATTATTTAATGGATAAAATAAAAAAAAATGATCATTTTTATTTAATAGATGGTTCAGGCTATATCTTTAGAGCCTATTACGCATTACCCCCTCTAACCAGAAAGAGTGACGGTCTACCCGTAGGTGCAGTTAGTGGTTTTTGCAGCATGCTATTTAAATTACTAGAAGATTCAAAATCAAATGAAAATCTTCAAAAACCAACACACTTTGCAGTAATCTTTGATGCGGCTAGAAAAACTTTTAGAAACGAAATTTATTCTGATTACAAAGCAAATAGATCTGAAGCTCCTGATGATTTGGCACCACAGTTTGAATATATAAGAAAATCTGTAGTCGCTTTTAATTTACCATCTGTCGATCTTCCAAATTACGAAGCAGATGATTTAATAGCAACCTATGCAGAACAAATTTTATCAAAGGGAGCAAAGGTAACAATAGTTTCATCTGATAAAGATTTGATGCAATTATATAAAAAAGATGTTCGTTTATTTGATCCAATGAAAAATAAATTTATAACGCCAGAAGATATATTAACTAAATTTGGAGTAGGTCCAGAAAAAGTTATTGATGTCCAATCTTTAGCTGGAGATAGTAGTGATAATGTTCCTGGAGTTCCGGGCATAGGTGTTAAGACTGCGGCAGAACTTATTAATAAATACGGTACTCTAGAAAAGTTGTTAGATAACGCACATGAAATAAAACAAAATAAAAGAAGAGAAACACTTATAGAAAATAAAGACAAAGCAATTATTAGTAAAAAATTAGTGACACTAATGAAGGATGTTCCAGTTGAAAAAAAAATAGAAGAATTTCAACTAAAAGAAATTGATAAGGATAAGTTGTATAAATTTTTAAGAGAAATGGAATTTAATAGACTTCTTAGTTCTGTTACCTCGACATATGGAGCGCCCGAATTGGAAGAAACTGCAACAGACATAGCACCCAAGGAAAAACAACAAAACATAAATAAAAAAAATTATCATTTAATTGCTAATGAAAAAGAAATAGATGAGTGGATTAATGAAGCAGAAGAGGCTGGTGAACTGGCAATTGATACTGAAACTAGCTCTTTAGACGCACATCAAGCAGATTTAATTGGCATCTCATTAAGCACTAAGATTGGTAAGGCATGTTACATTCCAATAGGCCATAAATTTAAAGGATGCTTAAAAAAAGAAGCTGTAATTAAAAAATTAAAACCACTTTTAGAGGACAAGAGTGTAAAAAAAATAGGTCAAAATATTAAATTTGATTTTATTGTTTTATTTAAACAAGGAATAAACATGAATTCAATGGAAGACACAATGTTGATGTCTTATGTATTGGATGCTGGAAAAAATAGACATAACATGGATACCTTGTCTGAGATTCACCTACAGCATAAAACAATTTCATTTAAAGAAATTGTTGGTACGGGAAAAAAAGAAATAAATTTTAGTGATGTAGAGCTGGATAAGGCAATGGAGTATGCTGCTGAAGACGCTGACATTACCTACAGGTTATACAAAATATTTAGTAAAAATTTAAAATTAGAAAAATTAACTAATATTTATTCAATTTTTGAAAAACCTTTAATTAAGATATTAGCGTTCATGGAAATTGAAGGTATAAAAATTGATAATAAATTTTTAAAAGTATTGTCTGAAAAATTTGAGAAAAAGATTAATAAATTAGAAAAAGAAGTTTTTAAAATTTCAAAAAAAAAATTTAATATTGCTTCACCAAAACAATTAGGTGAAATAATTTATAACGACCTAAAGATTGCTGTACTTAAAAAAACCAGAAAAGGGAGCTTTGCTACAAATGCAAGTGTGCTTGAGGACTTAGCATTCAAAGGACATAAATTTCCTCAATTAATTCTCGATTGGCGACAAGTATCTAAGCTTAAAAATACTTATTCAGATGCTCTACCCGAACACATTAACCCAAACACTAAAAGAGTTCATACTTCATTCCTATTAGCAGCCACAACAACAGGAAGACTTGCTTCTAGTAATCCTAATTTGCAAAATATTCCAATAAAATCAGAAGATGGTAAAGACATAAGAAAAGCATTCACGGCTGAAAAAGGTTTCACATTAATTTCTGCTGATTACAATCAAATTGAAATGAGAATCTTGGCAGATCTAGCAGATGTTAAGGAATTAAAAAAAGCATTTAAAAATAACGAAGATATTCACTCACTAACGGCAAGTCAAGTATTTGATGTTGATATAAAAAAAGTTGACCAAGATATGAGACGAAAAGCAAAAGCAATTAACTTTGGTATTATTTATGGAATTTCTCAATATGGACTAGCGAAACAAATCAATGTTTCAAATCACGAAGCGGATGAATTTTTAAACGCTTACTTTTCAAGGTTTCCTGAAATAAAAATTTATATGGACGATACTATTAAATTTTGTAGAAAAAGTGGCTATGTAAATAATATTTTTGGACGCAGGTCTCATTTTAATGGAATTAATGATAAAAATTTTAATGTAAGAAATTTTCAAGAAAGAGCATCAATAAATGCACCCATTCAAGGTTCTGCTTCAGAAATAATGAGACTTGCAATGATTAGACTTGATAAAAAATTTGAAAGTTTAAAAAATAATAAATCAAAAACATTATTACAAATACATGATGAGTTAATTTTTGAAGTTCCAGAAAAAGAAGTGAAAACTATAACTAAAATTATTCGTGAGGAAATGACCAGTGTTACAGAAAGTGATTTACATTCATTTTCAACTCCACTAACGGTAGACATTAATAAAGGGAATAATTGGGGAATACTTCACTAATTTAAGAGCATTGCCTAAATTAGAACAATTTAGTATTTTTAAAGTACTTTATGCATAAACAAACAATAGCACTGATTGATGATGATAGAAATATACTTACAAGCATAAGTATTGCACTTGAAAAAGAAGGTTTTAAAGTTCAAACTTATATTGATGGAGAGAGTGCATTAATAGGATTAACTAGAACACCACCTGATCTAGCAGTCATTGATATCAAAATGCCAAAAATGGATGGTGAAGAGCTTTTAAAAAGATTAAGAAAAAAAACATCTCTCCCTGTAATTTTTTTAACATCAAAAGATGATGAAATAGATGAGCTATTAGGATTAAAATTAGGTGCAGATGATTTTATGAAAAAATCAGGAGGATTCTCCATAAAAGTTTTAATTGAGAGAATTAGAGTTCAGCTTAGAAAAAAAGATATCAATGTTAACCTTGAAGAAACAAAAAATATTATTTCTCATGGTAAACTTAAACTTGACCCCTCACAACTTGAGTGTGAGTGGGATGGTAAACAGTTACCAGACAAGCTAACCACTACAGAATTTTTAATAGTTAAAGAGTTAGCTAAAAGGCCAGGGATAATTAAAGAAAGAGCTCAGTTAATGGACATTGCTTATAGGGAAGACACCGATATTGAAGATAGAACTATAGATAGCCATGTTAAGAGGATTAGAAAAAAATTTAAAAGGGTCGATCCTGAATTTACTGCAATAGAAACAAGATATGGCAGTGGATATAGGTGGAATGTTAGTTAATGTTCAGTGATTTCCTTAAAAGTATATCTATCTTACAAAAATTTTTATTTATCAATTTATTAATTTTTTTAATCATTGGTAGCTTAACCCTTTTATATATTAGTAATGTTAAGCCTAATTTAATAAAAAATAAAAAAAATAAACATATTCAAATAATAGATAATACTATCGAACATATTTTGAGGTTGAATATTAAATTTGAAGAAGAGGATATTAGAAGGTTTTTATTTTCAACAAGATTTTTATTTCAAAATTTAGACAGAGTTATTTTATTTGATAACCAACTTAATTTAGTTGGAGACACCGATACACTGGATTTAGATCCAAGATCTTTCTCCAATAGACTAGATATAGTGCAGTTAGAAACTTTAAATGAAGAAACAAGGAATAAGGTAATTGAAAGAAAAAATATAAATAAAGAAAAAACTGTTTCCTTAAAAGATATTTTGACAAATTATTCATGGTCAAAAGACTATGGAAGGGCATTTACTTTTGCGCAAGAGGGATATGATAAATTTTTATTAACAACTGTAAAAAATGTAAAACTAGACGGAAATAATATTGGTTATTTAGCAATATCTGAAAATGCCAATGATATTAGAGCTGCAATTAATGAAAGAAAAACTTTTATTTTAAGAACTGCAATCTTTATTGGAATAGTAATCTTTGTATTTTCTTTTGTTTTAAATAGATATTTTCTTAAACCCATAAAAAATTTAGTTGAATATACAAAAACAATCAAAGAAAAGAGCAGAAAAAAAATAAATATAAACGAACTTAAAAGCAGAAATGATGAACTAGGCACATTATCAAATTCACTAGATGATATGACAAGCGAACTTCAAAAAAGAATTTCTCATGCTGAAAACTTTTCAACAGATTTAGTTCATGAAATTAGAAATCCATTAACATCGTTAAAAAGTGCTTCTGAAATATTGCATGAAACAGCAGATCATCAACAAAGAACCAAGTTAATTGATATTCTTAATCATGATGTCCAAAGAATTGAAAGGCTAATTACAGATTATTCTCAAATGCTAAAAGATGAAGTTGCCCTAAGCAAGGAAAAAATGAAAAAAATTGATCTAAAATTAATTGCAAAGTCTGTAGTTGATGATTTTAATAATATTTACGAAGTAAAAAGAGGTATTCAAATAATTTTGAAAGATTCAAGTAATCAAGAAGAGTATTTTATTAATGGAATAGAAAATAGAATAGAACAAATCATTGCAAATTTATTAGATAATTCAATTTCATTTAGTGATGATAGTAAAAAAATCCTAGTTGTGGTCTCAAAAAATGAGAAAGAAAAAATAATTTTAAAAATTATAGATGAAGGAAAAGGTTTTAAGGAAACAAGCACAAAAAAGATATTTGATAGATTCTATAGTAATAGGCCTGATAATTTTGGTGAGCATTCTGGTTTAGGGTTAAATATTGTAAAAAACTTAGTAGACCTACATGGTGCTACTATTTATGCTTCTAATAACATTACACAAAAGGGTGCAAATGTGGAGATTACATTCCCAGAAGTCTAATCATAAGTTGATTAATTAATTTTTTCTTATATAAAACCGAGCAATGGATGATTTTAAAGTTAAAGATATATCGCTAGCAGAATTTGGAAGAAAAGAAATTTCCATAGCAGAAAGTGAAATGCCCGGACTAATGGCGTTAAGAGAAGAGTATGAAGGTAAACTACCTTTAAAAGGAGCAAAAATATTAGGATGCCTTCATATGACAATCCAAACGGCAGTTTTAATTGAAACTCTAGTAAATCTTGGGGCAGAAGTGAGATGGTCGTCTTGTAATATTTTTTCAACACAGGATCATGCGGCAGCAGCAATAGCTAAAGTGGGAATACCTGTTTTTGCCTGGAAAGGTGAAACTGAAGAGGAAGCCATATGGTGCATAAGACAAACAATTGAAGGAAAAAAAGATTGGAAAGCAAATATGCTATTAGATGATGGCGGTGATTTAACTGCAATGATGCATAGCGATTATAAAGATTTATTAAAAGAAATAAAAGGTGTTTCAGAAGAAACAACAACAGGAATTAAAGCATTAAACAAAATGGAAAAAGATGGATCTTTAATGATTCCGGCAATTAATGTTAACGACTCAGTTACAAAATCAAAATTTGACAACCTCTATGGTTGTAGAGAAAGTTTGGTAGATGGAATTAGAAGAGCTACAGATGTCATGATGTCAGGGAAAGTTGCAATTGTTGCAGGTTTTGGTGATGTTGGCAAAGGTAGTGCCGCATCTTTAAGGCAAAGTGGTGCAAGAGTTATGGTTACAGAAGCAGACCCGATTTGCGCACTTCAAGCAGCAATGGAAGGCTATGAAGTAGTTTTAATGGATGAGGCTATAAGCAAAGCAGATATCGTTGTTACAGCTACAGGTAACATAGATATTGTCACCGCAGATCATATGAGAGATATGAAAGATAGAGCAATATTATGCAATATTGGTCATTTTGATAACGAGATCCAGGTAGAAGCTCTAAAAAATTATAAGTGGACAGAAGTTAAACCAGAAGTTGATGAGATAGAATTAGTTGATGGAAAGAGAATTATTCTTTTAGCAAAAGGTAGACTGGTTAACCTAGGATGTGCAACAGGACACCCAAGCTTTGTAATGAGTGCATCATTTACAAATCAAGTAATGGCACAAATAGAACTTTGGGATAACCATAAAAATTATGAAAATAAAGTTTATGTTTTACCAAAATTTTTAGATGAAAAAGTAGCGATGCTTCATTTAAAAAAAGTTGGTGCAAAACTTACAAAATTATCAAAAGACCAAGCTGACTACATAAGCGTTGAAACAGAAGGTCCATTCAAGCCCGATGCATATCGCTACTAATAGCGAAATAATAGATATCTCTTTAGAGGTTAAGACAGCTGAACTAGCAAAAAATTTTTCAAAAATACTAAAAAAAGGTGATGTAGTTTTTTTCCATGGTGAAATTGGAGTTGGAAAGACAACGTTTGTAAGACATTTAGTAAACCATCTTCAAACAAATAATAATCTAAACCCAACAGAAGTTACAAGTCCCACTTTTAACCTAGTAAATGAATATGATGTGGGAATTTTTGTAATCCAACATTATGATTTATATAGATTAAAAAGTAGTGATGAGACAAAAAATATTGGATTATTAGAAAATCAAAAAGAAATCATAACATTTATTGAATGGCCTGAAAAAATTGATAATAAAATCAATAATAAAATTGATCTATTCTTTGAATATGGAGAAGATATGAACAAAAGATTTTTATCTATTAGAGGTTTAGGTAATGAAAAATTAAATGAAATCAATTAAATCAACATTAAAAAAAATTAAGGGTGATGCATCTTTTAGATCTTTTTATAGGAAAACAAATAATAAAAAAAATTCAATTATTGTGTATGCCACAAAAGAAAAAAAAAAAATCTCTTAATATATGCTGCTATAAATAACTTGTTGATTGAAAATCAGATTCTAGCGCCAAAAATATATAAAGAAAATTACAAACAAAATTTTATAGAAATTGAAGATTTTGGTGATGATACAGTATTTAAGCTATTGAGAAATGGTGGAAGTAATAAAATTAATTTATATAAAAAATCTATTGATTTACTTAGTAAAATTCAAAAAATTAAACAAAAAAAAATTAAAAATTTTAAAGGAAAAAATTATAAAATTCCAATTTATGAGAATAATAAATTATTTAAAGAAGCAAAATTATTTTCTGACTGGTATGCAAAAAAATATATATCTAAAAAAAGATTACCAACGATTAATATTGAGATAAATAAACAGATAAAATTTTTATTATCAAATCTTAAACTAAAAAATGAAACTTTAGTTCATCGAGATTTTCATGTATCAAATTTAATGCGATATAAAAAACAATTAGCAACTATTGACACACAAGATGCGCTAATAGGTAATAGAGCATATGATCTAGCATCTTTAATTGACGATGTTAGGTTTAAATCTAATAAAAAATTAAAAGATAATATTTACAACTATTATTTAAAATTAAGCAAAAATAAAATTAATAAGGTTATTTTATTAAATGACTTCGAAATATTATCAGTGATTAGAAACATGAAAATAATAGGGATTTTTGCAAGGTTGGCAGCAAGGGATAAGAAAGTGAAATATTTGAAGTTAATACCTTATGCTTGGAAATTAATAGAGCTTAGAATGGAAAATAATCAAATATTTAATGGCCTTAAAGGATTACTGGATAATAATTTTCCAAAGAAAATAAGGAACCTTAAATGAAAATTAACACTGCATTAATTTTGTGTGCTGGTTATGGAAAGAGGTTAAACCCCCTAACACTAGTAGAGCCGAAGCCACTATTGAAAATTAATGAAATTACATTACTTGAGAACTGTATTAATTTAATTAAATCTTTAGGAATAAAAAAAATAATATTAAATACATTTTATTTAAAAGAAAAAATTGAAAGTTTTGTTGAGATAAAAAAATTTGATTTAGATATTAAAATAATCAATGATGGAAAAAAAATTCTAAATACAGGAGGAGGAATTTTAAATATGATGGATTCCTCAAATGATACTGATTTTTTGATATTAAATCCAGATACTGTTTGGAATCAAGGCTATGTAGAAAAGATTAAAAACATGGAAGATTTTTATTTTACTAATCAAATTAAAAATATACTTTTACTTGTTAATAAAAACCTTAGTTTTGATAAAAATTTAAAAGGTGATTTCAATCTTTTAAAGAATATAGTTAAAAAAGATCTTCAAAATGATTTAATTTATACCGGCTGTCAGATAATGAGTAAAGATTTATTTGTTTCACATTCAGTTAGTGATTTTTCTATATCAGAAGTTTGGAATCGGTTAGTTAGCAAAAATGAATTATATGGTTATGAAAGTGTAGAAAGTTTTTACCACCTGACTAATCTGGAAGTTTACAAAGAGTTATTAAAAAATAATTAAATCTTTAGCTCTATCCTTATCTAAATATCTACATGCAATAATTTCTTGCTTTGAATTCAGATTAATTAAAAGTGGATTACCAGTTGGTATTTCAAGAAACGATATTTTTTTATTATCTAGTTTAAATAAAAATTTACACAAAGCTCTAATAGAATTGCCATGAGCTGAAATTAAAATATTTTTATTATCTAATAATTTATTATGAATATTGGAATTATAATATTCCATTACTCTCTCATAAGTATCTTTAAGAGATTCTGTATTTGGAATTTGCGCTCTAGGGATAGCTTTGTATGTATCAATATTTATCGGATGATATGGATTATTTCTACTTAGAGGATCAGGTTTTATATCCCAAGACCTTCTAAATTCATGAATTTTATCCTCCCCAAGTTTTTCCTTCATCTCATCTTTATTTAGACCAGTTAAGGACCCGTAATGTCTTTCATTGAATTGCCACGCTCTTATGGGTTTTTTGTTATCTCTCATTGTGTCTTGAATAAATTTAAGAGTATTAATGGCTCTTAATTGAAATGATGAATAGAAATAATCTATATTTAGCTTTAGTTCTTTAATATACTCACCAGACTTACATGCTTCCAATTTTCCTTGGCCAGTAAGATCTACATCGACCCAACCTGTAAATCTTTTTTCTAGGTTCCATTCACTTTGACCATGTCTAACTAATATTAAATGAGGCATTTGATATATTTTGATAACTGATAAAAAGAATAAAATAAATAAAATTATTATGAAACATATAAAAAATCTTTTAATTCCAGCTTTCCACACTGTTAACTTAATGTTAATAATATTTTATTTATACTCTGGGAGTCTATCGGGATGCTTCATATATAATAACTGTAATACACAACCTCAAATTACTAGAGATTTTATAATTTCTTCTAATCATTTTTATGCTTTTACTATTCTCTTCATATTAGGAACATTTGCATACAAGGGTACAAAAAAAATTAAATTTCTTATTTTGTATCTTATTTTATTATCAATCATTTTAGAATTATTTCATTATATTATTCCAAATAGAGGGTTTCAAATAAGTGATTTATTTGGAAATATTGTAGGAGTTGTGTTTGTAATAATTATTTATAAAGTTAAAGATAAGTATGTTTAAGTTTAAAAATATTTTTTTCATTATATTAATTACTTTGATTTCAGCATGCTCCTCTACACCTAAAAATACATCAAATAGTTGTTCAATTTTTAATGAAAGATATCTTTGGTATAAACACGCAAAAAGTACTGAGAAAAAATGGGGTACGCCAATTTATGTTCAGCTTGCTATTATTAAAATGGAATCTGATTTTGATTGGTTAGCAAAACCTCAGAGAAAAAAATTATTCAAAGTTATACCCTTTAAGCGACCCTCAAGTTCTTTTGGGTATTCTCAAGCTGTAAAAGGAACGTGGGAGCAATATAAAAATGAAACAGGTAACAAACTTGCAATAAGAGCAAGATTTAAAGATAGTGTAGATTTTATTGGTTGGTACACAGATAAAACTGAGTCTCTTTTAAAAATTTCCAAGAAAGATGCTTTTAGACAATATCTTGCATATCATGAGGGGTGGGGTGGTTATAAAAATTATAAGAATAATCAGAAAGTTATCGGCTTAGCTAAAAAAGTAAAAAACCAATCTGACAAATATAAGTCTCAATTGCAAAATTGTCAGAAAAGGTTAAATAAAAATAAATATATTATTTTTTAACGGAGTTGTTTTTTTAATTCAATATCAACAGCATCTATTCTTTTTGTATTTTTTGCTAACACCAAATACATCGTTGGAGTTACATACAATGTAAAGAATGTTGAAATAATCATTCCACCTAGAATAGTGGCACCTACAGCTAATCTTGAGGCCTCACCTGCACCTGGTCCGATATTACCTATAACTAAAGGCATCATTGCTATCATTGTGCTTATTGATGTCATCATTATTGGTCTAAATCTTAATTGGCAAGCTTCTTTAACTGATGCTTCAATATTTTTACCAGCTGTTCTTAGCTGATTGGCATAATCAACAATTAAAATACTATTTTTAGTGGATATTCCAATTAGAATAACAAGTGCTATTTGTGAGAAGATATTAATAGAACTATTTAAGAATAGAATAAAAACTAACCCCCCAAACAGAGCAAGTGGGACAGTTAACATAATAATAAAGGGGTGGATAAATGAATTAAAAGTTGCTGCCATTACTAAATATGCAGTTAAGAAGGCTAATCCAAAAATAACAAATAACTCATTGCTTGTCTCTTTTATTTCTTCTGATTTACCCTTCCATGCAATTTGATTAGAGGAGCTCACTTCTTCCATGGTTTTCTCTAAATATGTTATTGCCTCAGTAAGAGTGTAGGATTCTGATATATTTGCAGATATAGTTACAGCTCTTTGTCTGTTATATCTTGCTAATTTTTTAGCAGATCCTTGCTCACTGAATTCAACTAAATTTGCTAAAGAAATTAGCTTACCAGTACTTTCTGATCTAACAAATATTTTAGAAAGCCCTTCTTGAGATCTTCTATCAGTCAAATACTGCTGTAGTATAATTGGGTATTCTCTACCAAGTCTATTAAATTTTGTTACAGTTTTTCCACCATAAAGAGTTTCCAAAGTTTTTCCGATTGAGTCAGTAGATATATTTAAATCCTTAGCTTTATTTTTATTTATTACCAATTTGATTTCAGGTTTGTCTCTAGAGTAATCAGACTCTATTCTTGATAGATTTTTATTTTGCCTTAATTTTCTAATAACTTTAGATTGTATTTCTTCTAATTCTTCGTAAGTACTGCCTAATATGACCATTTGAACCGGTTTATTGAAGCTAGAAACTCTAATAGATTGTGGTGATATTGGAAAAGCCACAGTCTCTGGTACTGTCACAATTTTTCCAATTGCCTCTCTCATTATTGTTTGTGAACTTTTTTTTCTATCTGCCCATTCATCCAATAGTGCGATTATTATGAAACTATTAAATGAATTTTTATTGCTGCCAAATCCAGGAACTCGCATTATAAATCTCTTATAAGGACTACCTTCCGTTTGAAGAAGAGGAATTAATCTTTTTTCCACATCTTGTGCTCTTTTTTCAGTATATTCAAAAGAACTTCCCTCATCAGTAAATCCAAGGACAAGATAAACTCCTCGATCCTCCTTAGGAAGTAATTCTTTTTTGGTAAAATTGAATAAAATACCAGAGACAACAATAGTAAAAATAATAAATGAAATTATTATTTTTTTCTTATTTAACCAGTACCCCAATGTTTCTTCATAAAATTTTGATAATGATTTAAAAAACTTATCAAATTTAGTAACTATAAAATTTTGTTTTGGTTCTTTGGTTAAAAATTTACTTGCTAACATGGGCGACAATGTAAGTGCAACAAAAGAGGAGACTACAATTGAAAAAGATAATGCTATTGCGGTTTCTCTAAATAGTGTTCCCGCAATTCCATCTATAAAAATTAAAGGAATAAATACTGCAACTAGAATTAATGTTGTAGCAATGATTGCAAAACTAATTTGTTTTGACCCTTTATGAGCCGCAACTAAAGGGCTTTCTCCATTTTCAATTCTTCTATAAATTGCATCTGTCATTATAACTGAATCGTCTGTAATGATTCCAATTGCTAAAATAAAACTTAATAAAACAAAAATATTTATTGATAAGCCAAATAAATAAAGACCTAAAAAAGATGCTATCAAACTTACAGGTAATGCAACTGCTGGAACAATTACTGCTTTTATATTCCCTAAAAATAAATAAATAATAATAACCACAAGTATAAAAGCGATTATTAAAGTTTTATAAACTTCGTTGATAGCAGTACCTACATAAGTTGCTCTATTAAAGGCGACTTCTATATTAAGATCATCAGGCAGTGTTTTTTTAACTTCATTTATTTTTTTTTTTATTTCTTTAGAAAGCTCAACTGTTGAAGCTCCACTTTTTGCATAAATACCAATTCCTACAGTTTTTAAATTCAAAGCATCCTTACTTTGAGCTTTAAAAAGATTTTTTTCTGAAACTGGACCAAACTCAATATCCGCAATATCTGAAAGTCTTACAAAGCTGTTTTGGTTCTTTTTTACAGGTAACGCTTTTAATTTTTCTATATCGTTGTAAGATTTATCTAAGTTTAGTGTTAAATCAATATTGTTAGCCTCAAGAGTACCTGCTGGTAGACTTATATTTTCTTTTCTTATTGCTCCCTCAACTTCTTGAATAGTTAAATTGTATGCTGCTAGTTTAATTGGATCTATCCAAACTCTAACACTCAAATCTCTCAAGCCACCAGTTCTAATGGTTCCTACATTCTTAACGCTTGAAAATTGATCTACTAAATATCTTTCAACATAATCTCCAAGCTCTAAGTCACTCCAAGTTGCAGAAGATACAGCCAGCCACATAGTGGTTGAAAATCCTGCTGATTGTTTAAGTATTTGAGGGGCATCTGCTTCGCTAGGTAAATTATCCACTATTCTTGCAACTCTTTCTCTTATATCGTTGGCTGCATTATCAAGGTTAATGTTGGTATTAAATTCAACATTAATTGAACTACTTCCATTTTCTGAAGTTGAGTTAATATTTTTTACTCCTTCTACTCCACCAATCACTTTTTCAATTACTTGTGTTATCTCTTGATCAATTATAGGAGCTGAAGCCGACTTGTAGTCTACTTTAATTTGAACCACAGGAGGCTGTAGGCCTTCAGGTAATTCTCTTACAGGCAATTGTGAAAAAACAAATATTCCAAAAACGATTAATATAAGAGACATTACCCATGCAACGACCGGCCTTCTTATACTTAAATCCGTTATAAACATTATTTTTTAATTGGTTTTATTTCACTTCTTGGCCTAACTTTTTTTAGTCCTTCGGCAACAATGGTCTCTCCCTCATTAAGACCAGAAATTATCTCAATAAATCCACCATCTCTTATTCCAATTTCTATTTCAGTTTTATTTATAATATTGTCTTTTAAAACTTTATAGACGTAAGTTTTACTTCCCTCTACCATCATACTAGTATCAGGTATTGCAAGTGAATTCCGTTCGTTATAATTAATAACAACCTCTAGAAGAGAGCCTGGAATTAATTCAGAATTTTCATTTTCAATCATAACTCTTGTAAGTAAACTCCTTGTTTCAGCACTGATCCTACTTGAAACAGCATATACTTTTCCACTGTATGTTTTATTTTTGCTACCTGAGAATTTTGCCTTAATAGGTAAATCTTTTTTTATGAATGCCGCAAAAGTTTCAGGAATCTTTAGATCAGAATATATAATTGAGTTATCATCTAAAGTTATAATGATTGAGTTATCTGAACCAAGAATATCCCCAGTAATACCTCTGTATCCAAGAACACCCTCGAAAGGTGCTACAATGTTTCTATCTTTAAGCTTAACAATTAGATCACCTTTTTTTACATAATCCTTAAGGATTAGTTCAGATGTTAAATTATCTTTTCTAATTCTAAAAGATTCTGCTCTTTTTGATACTGCTGTACCGAAGCTTTCAATATTTTCAGAAAAGCTTTTGAAAACCACCTCTTTAACAATTATTCCAGGAGGAGGTCTTTTACTGAATTTTTTTTTAAAATGATTGCCTATCATTGCTCTTCCAACAATCACTATTGTGATTATTAAAAAAAAAGTAATGATTGCTGTACTAATTTTTGTCGATCTTTTCATTTTTTAATTATTTCCGTACTCACTCCATGAGCCATCGTAAATTGTTGGCATATATTTAATGTCTATTAAAGAATAAGCAAGAGCCAAAACTGATGCGGTAACTCCAGAACCACACGTAAATACTACATTCTCATCAAGTTTGAATTTAATTAATTTAAATTTATCAAGGATTTTTTCTTTAGAAATGAATGTGTGATCTTCATTAATAAGCTCAGAAAAAGGTAGGCAAAAAGAATTTTTTATAGAGCCACTTCTTAAACCTTTTCTTGGCTCAGGAACCTTACCTGTAAATCTCTCCCAACTTCTTGCATCAATAACATTAAACTTATTTACATTAATATTTTCATCAATTTGGTTTTTGTCTTTTACTAATTCTTTTTTTTCATTAGCTATATAATCAGAGCTAATAGTTTTTGTTAAATCATTAACTGTTGATTTTTTTTCATTAATCCATTTTTTTAAACCACCATCTAGCACGTGAACTAAACTTGGGTCATGTCCAAAGTAAATAAAATTATACCAACATCTACAAGAACTTATTACATCAGAATTATCATAAATTATTATTTGGTCCTCATTTCTAATACCCATACTTGATATAATTTTCTCCCATGACTTAATATCAGTTAACATGTGAGGTAGATCCGTATCTATTTTAGAATTTTTATCTAAATCAAAAAAGATTGCATTTTCTATATGCAACTTTTGATATTCTTCAAAACCATTTCTCTTTGTTTGAGGCATGTGCCATGAGCAATCAATTATTTTTACTTTATATAAATTTTTTTCTAACCAATTTGTATCGACCAATGACATATTATCTTTTTTCTAAATATTTTTGATGGTATTCTTCTGCAGGGCAGTAATTTTTTAATAAAGAAAATTTTGTTACAACTTTTCCAGATAAAGTTGAATTTATTTTTTCTATCACATTTTCGGCAATTTCTTTTTGTTTGTCACTTAAATAAAATATTTCACTTCTGTATTGTGTTCCAAAATCTGGACCTTGTGAATTTAGAGTTGTTGGGTTATGAATTTCAAAAAAGAAGTTTAAAATTTTTTCATAAGAAATAACTTTAGGATCAAAATTTAATTTAACGACTTCTGCATGATTTGTATTGCCGGTACACACCTCTTCGTAAGTGGTTTTTTGGCTGTCACCACCACAATAGCCAACCTCAGTTTTGATAACTCCTTCGAGTTTACTAAACTTAATTTCTGGCCCCCAAAAACATCCCAATCCTAAAACTGCTATTTCCATTGATTATACTTTAATTTGATCTACAAATTATTGCTATGTTAACTAAAAATCAACTAGGCTTTTTGTATATGTTTCTATCTGTATGCACATTTTCCGTTATGGATTTACTGGTGAAGTGGTCAAGTGACTATCCAACGGGAGAGGTGTTATTTTTTAGAGGCTTTTTTGGACTATTACCGACTTATTTTTTAATACCAAAAAATAAACTCAAAACTTTTTACACAACCGAAAGATCAAAAGAGCATTTATTTAGATGCCTTATGGGTTTAATGGCTTTAATAGCAATAGTTATTGCATTAAGAGAACTTCCCTTGGCTGTTGTTGTTAGCCTGTCATATGCGGCACCATTATTTATTACGGTATTATCAATTTTTTTATTGAGTGAGAAGGTGGGAGTTTTCAGGTGGTTGGCAGTCTTGATTGGTTTTGTAGGTGTTATTATAATTGCCGAACCTGGATTTAAGGGTATGAATTACCTTTATTTTTTACCATTAATATTTTGTATTGGAATGGCTTTTGTGACCATTACAATTAGAAAACTGTCTACGACAGAACCTATTTGGCTTATTTCAATTTTTTTTACAATTACAATTTCAATTGCAGGCTTAGCTACAATACCCATGGGCTGGATAATGCCAAATTTTCAAGATTTTATTCTTTTAGCTTTAATAGGAGTAACTGGTGGTTCTGCAAATTTATTTTTAACTCAATCTTATAAACTTTCCGAAGTATCTTTAGTTGCGCCGTTAAAATATTTGGCTTTGCTATTCGCTATAATTTTTGGTTATTTAATTTGGAATGAGATACCAACTGTAAAAACACTAATAGGAGCATCTCTGGTAGTTCTTGCCTCTCTTATAATCTTTAGAAGAGAAATTTATCATAAACAAAGAATACCATCTACTACTAGACATGAGTAAAAAACCAAAATATTGGAATACTGCAAAAAAATACCTATCTAAAAAAGATAAAGTAATGTCTTCGTTGATCAATAAATATAAATCTCCTTCTGAGGCTGTGCTTACTTCTAGAAAAGATATATTTTTTTCATTATGCAAGAGCATCATTGGACAACAAATTAGTGTTGCTGCAGCTAACTCTGTTTTTTTGAAATTTAAAAAGAAATGCAAAGATAAGATTAATGCAAAAACAATTTCTAAACTTTCTTCTGCTCAACTTAAAAGCTGTGGATTAAGTGGACAAAAGGTTAGGGGAATAAAAAGTTTAGCGAAACAAATATTGGATAAATCATTTAACCCTAGGTTAATTCCTAAAATGTCAGATGAAGAAGCTATTATCTATTTATCTCAGTTAAGACAAATCGGTAGATGGTCAGCTGAAATGATATTATTGTTTACTTATAATCGTTCAAATATTTGGCCCATACAAGATATTGGCCTTTTAAGGGGAATTTCAAAAAATTATAAAAAACAATATCTACCACCAGAATCTTATGTGAAGTTACTAAGCAAAAGATTTAGTCCGTATTGTTCAGTTGCGACCTGGTATCTATGGAGAAGTATAGATCCAGAACCTATTCAGTACTAAAGCCTTCGATAATTTGTAAGTTTCGTTCTGTGGTATCTTTTGCTAATGCCCATCCATCTTGATATTCTTTAGAATCATGACACTTCATAGCCTGTTCGTGACTTGGAAATTCCCAGATTACAGTTCTTGGGTAAGTTTCACCTTCTAAAGTTTTAAATTTTCCGCCTCTTACTAAGGGCTTTCCTCCATAACTTTTTATTATTTCGGTAACTTTTGACCCATAATTTTTTATATTTTCTTGGCTATCTATTCTTTTGTACAAAGCAATCCAGTAGGCTTTCATTATTTCTCCTTTTTAAATAATTTTTTATATGATAATGAATTTTATGGCAGAGAAATTAATTATCACTTTTGATCAGTATACAAAAATTGTAGAAAAACTAGCAATAGAAATTCACAACAATTATAAGCCAACAGTATTAGTGGGCATTATGAGGGGGGCAGCTCCAATATTGGATATTCTTTCTAGAGTTCTAAAATTACCTATAGCCTACATAGTTATTCAAAGTTACACAGGAAAAGGAATGGAAGACAAACAAGGTCAATTGATGTTTGCTAGAGAAATTAGCTCTTTAGCTGAGAATAAAGATTTTGATAAAGTTTTATTAGTAGATGATTTGTCTGATACTGGATTAACTTTAAATAAAAGTATTGAGTGGTTAAAAAATTATGAGCCAACTAAAGATTATATAAATGAAGTTAAAACTGCATGTTTATGGAAAAAAAAATCATCTACATTTGAGCCAGATTTTTGTCCAGTAAAACTAGATTCAGACCCATGGATTGTTCAACCTACCGAACATTACGAGGAGATGTCTATGGAAGAAATAATTAAGAGAAATAAATAGGGCTGGAATAATTCCAGCCCTAAAAATTATATTTTAAGCAACTGCAAAACTGATAACACTTAAGATTGCAATAACCCATATTGCTGGTGAAGTTGAAGAAAACTTACCAGTAAATAATCTAATTAATGCATATGATACAAATGCTAAAGCAATACCATTACTAATACTATATGTTAACGGCATAGCAATCATTGCAAGAATAGCAGGAGCTGCTTCACCAATATCATCCCATTCGATATCAGTTATGTTTCTAACAAAAAGAACAGAAACAAATACTAAAGCTGCACCATCAATTTGTTTAGGTAAACTTGTTGCTAAAGGAGCAAAGAATATGCAAGCTAAAAATAGGAGACCAATTACTAGAGAGGTCATTCCTGTTTTTCCACCAGCTTTTACACCAGCACCAGATTCAACATAACTTGTTACAGTTGTTGTACCCATCATTGCACCAGCTACAGTTCCAACACTGTCAGCCATCATTGCTTTTTCAATATCTTTAACTTTACCATCTTTACCAACTTTACCAGCAACATTTGCTACTGAAGTTAATGTTCCTGCAGTATCAAAGAAATCAACAAACAATAATGTAAATACTACAGTTGTCATACCAGCTGTTAATGCTGCTGATAAGTCAAAATCAAATAGATAAGTCATTGGAGGCGGTGAGCTTGCAATTCCATTAAATTTAGCAAGTCCAGTAGCCCATGCAATAATACTAAATAATAAAATACCAATAATGATATTCCCTTTAACTTTCATTTTTTCAAGAACAACCATTAAAATAAATGCAGCACAACCCAATAGAACAAGTGGATCACTCAAGTCACCTAGCTGAACTAATGTTACTGGATTATCAACAACAACTTCCATGATTTGAAGTCCAATTATTGCTAGGAATAGTCCTATACCAGCACCAATTCCTAATTTTAAACTTTTTGGAATTGAATTAATTAACCACGCTCTGATAGGTGTTAATGAAATGATTAAGAACAAAACTCCAGCAACCAGTACAGCTCCTAAAGCTTCTTGAGGTGTATAGCCCATTCCAGCACAAACACCGAATGCAACGAATGCATTAATTCCCATGCCTGGTGCCAAACCTATTGGCCATGTTTTTCCATAAAATGCCATTATGAAACAAGCAAGTGCCGTTGCAACAATTGTTGCCGTATATACTGCTCCAAATTCAAAGAACCCTTTTTCTGGTCCAGCAAATTCACCTGATAATATAAATGGATTTAAAAACATAATGTAAGCCATTGTCAAAAATGTTGTAACACCAGCTATTACTTCTGTTTTAAAATCAGTCTTGTGTTTTTTATAGTCGAAATACTTTTCTAACATTGATCCTCCTAAGATTAAGATTGACTAATATTAGATTAATCAGAAAAATACTCTTAAAAATCTATGTTTATCAACACATTTCAACTTATAAGTTTATATTTATGCCATATTTTGAGTGTTATCATTGAAGAATGCATAAATTAAAATTTATTTTTATAAGCTTATTTTTTTTAACCTTTGTTGCTGGCTGTCAAACAATTAAAGATAAAACAGATGCAATTGTTGAAAAAGAAAATAGTAAGTTAAGTGAATACATTGGAAAAACTTCAAGTAATTTGCAAATGGAATTGGGTAAGCCAGATGAAGATTTTAAAAATGATAAGGGCAACTTAGAGCTTGTTTACAATACCAAAAAATATGGAATACTTTGTGAAAGAAGATTTGAAGTAGATTCTAATTCGATTGTAATTGGTTTCGTTTCAAATGGTTGTTTCTAATAAATTAGAGACTAAATTTTTTCAGAAATTTTTAATGCAAATGCATAATCAAGTGCAATTTCTTCTATAGCTCCATCTCTACCAGATTTACCACCATGACCTGCGTTCATTTCAGTTTTTAAAAGTAATAAATTATTATCAGTTTTATATTCTCTAAGTTTGGCAGTAAATTTTGCTGGTTCATCAAACAATACTCTATTGTCACTTAAACTTGTTGTGATCAGCATATGAGGATAATCAATTTTTTTTATATTGTTATAGGGAGCATAAGAATAGATATAATCAAAATGATCTTTTTTATCTTTTGCATTCCCAAACTCATCAAATTCTCCAACTGTTAAAGGTAATGAGTGATCTAAATTAGTTGTCAAAGAGTCAACAAATGGTACAGCCATTATAATTCCTAGAAATAATTCAGGGGCCTGATTAACTACGGCACCCATAAGAAGACCACCCGCAGAGCCACCCATACCTATTATATTATTTTTTGAGGTATATTTATTTTCAATTAGGTATTTTGCAGAGGCAATATAATCTTCAAAAGTATTTTTTTTATTAAGTAGCTTTCCTTCTTTCCACCACTTCATACCTCTTTCCATACCCCCTCTAATATGGGCTGTAACCCAGATGATATCCCTATTAATTAAACTAAATCTAGTAGTGGAAAAACTAGGGTTCATAGAACTTCCGTATGAGCCATAACCATAAAGTAGTAATTGAGCACTTCCATCCAGTTTAGTATTTTTATGCCTTGTAATTGTAAGAGGAACCATTCTTCCATCGTGTGATTTACAATCAACTCTTTCAACAATATAGTCATCAGGATTATGACCAGAGGGAATCTCTTGTTCTTTAACTAATTTTTTTTCTTTTGTGCTTAAGTTGTAAGAATAAACCCTAGACTGTGTTTTAGGTGAAGAATAACTTATATATATTTCGTCTGTATTTTTATCCCTTTGCATTAAAGATGCGCCAGGAACATAGACAGTTTCATCGGAAAAAATTAGCTCTTCTTCTATTCTGGTTGAGATATTTTTTACAAATAATTTATCTAAAGCATCTGAAGTCTCAGATCTTATGATCCAATTTTTTAAAAACGTTAACCCTCCAATTAGAACTTCATCTTTTGCAGCAATAAAGGTTTTCCAATCTGGTTTTTCTAAACTATCACTAATGTCTATTTTAAAATCTTCAGCTTTTTCATTGGTGTGATTATAAAATTTACCATCCCAAGAATTAACGGAATAAATAATTCCTCTTTGCCTTTTTTTTATTAATTTAGGCTTAGGGTCTTTTTCATTAACATCGAAGTAATATTGTTCAGAAGTATTATGGTCTGAAGAATTGATAAAAAAGTATTTATCATCTGAGCTTAAACCAATTCCAACTGTAAAAGCTTCACTTTTTTCTTCAAAAATTAATTGATCCTCTTGAACTTTAGTTCCTAATTTATGTCTATAAATTTTTCTTGGTCTATGGTTTTCATCAAGCTTTGAATAAAAAATATATTGATCATCTAAACTAAAAGTTATGCCACCTGATGTTTCTTCTATCTTATCAGTAACTAATTTTTTTGTATTTATATCTCTAATGTATATTGTGTAGTATTCAGAACCTTTAGTATCTAAAGAATATCCTAAATATCTATCATTAAAGCTAACCTCTAAATCACCAACACCAAAGTATTCTACGTTTAGTTTTTCTTTTTCTTCATCACCATTCCAAATTTCTTCAACAATATTAGTACCAATTTTTTTTCTTAATTTGATAGAATAGTTTCCTTTGGTTGTTGTTTTTGACCAATACTCATAATCAAAATCTTTAAAAGGTAGAGACTCATCATCTAATTTTATTCTTCCCTTAATTTCGTTAAATAATTTTTTTTGCATATTTTTGGTATCTGATAAGTGAAAATCTGTATAAGAGTTTTCTTCTTCAAGATATTTTCTAACTTCAGGATTTAATTTTTTATTATCTTTTAAAACCTCCAGGATATCATCTTGATGTATCCAGCTATAATCATCTTCCCAACTGATATTATGACACGTTTTTATCTCTGATTTTTTTTTAAGTTGTGGTATTTTCATGGATACAAATTAAATATATGAATATTATCATTTATACACTAGTTTTTTTAGGAATTATTTACTTTTTACTTAAATTAGTAGCCAGCACTTCATCAAAAAAAATATCAAAACATTTAAGAAAATTAATTTTTTTGAGTTTAATAATTTTGGCAATATTGCTTGTGGTTGCAGGTAAGTTTTTACTAAGTATACCACTTACATTAATTAGCCTAGCTTTAGTTAAGTTAAAGGGATTTTCAATATTTCAATTAATTGGTTTATTTAGACTTATACAAACTCTTAGAAGTTCAGGTAGGTTTTCATTTAATCAAAATCAAAATATTAAAAATTCTTCTAAAATACCTTTAGAGGAAGCCTACAAGATTTTAAATCTAGATATAAAAAAAAATATTACCAAAGATGATGTTAAAAAAGCCTATATAAAAATTCAGAAAAAAATACATCCAGATATTTCACCAGAGACTGGAAGATTGTCGACGATTGTAAATGAAGCTAAAGAGATTATTTTAAGAGATATTTCCTAGTTAAGAATTTTTTTTAATTGATCAAAAATTTTATCAGGATTAATTTTATCTTTACCTAAAGTATCGTGTGTTACTGTAATTTCCCCATCTGGGATAATTGGATACATTCTTGAACTATAATTCCCATATAGCAATGGCGTATCTGCCATTAAGACGATTGTTTTAATACCAAGCCCTGATGATAGGTGACTAAAACTAGAATCATTACAAATAGAAATATCACAATTTTTAATTATTGGTAAAGTTTCACTTATACTTAAATTATCTAAAGGAACACATTTGGCCTTAAATTCTGTATTAAGTATTTCTTTTAAAATTTCTTGTTCTTCTTTATTTTTACCTGTAGCTAAAAAAAATCTACACTTATAAGCATTAGAGATTAAACGAATAAGCTTTATGAATATTGTTGCCGAAACTCTTTTAGTTGGTCCTGACCCGCCTATACCAAGTACAATATTTTTTTGATCATTATTGATTTTAAATTTTAATCTTACATCCTGCACAGATTTATCATTGATAAGAATCTTTGGATCACTCTCAACAATTAAATTTAAGTTTTGATTTATAAATTTTTTTGCTGCATCAATTACAGGCTGGTTTTTTTTTGCAAACAAGGGGTATTGAATAATATCTTTAATACCTGCAAATTTGGCAATTAAATAAAACCTAAGTGACGAGTTAAAAATAAAAATTTTATCAAAATTATGCTCCCTAAGTTCTTTTACTAATTTTATAAATCCACTAAAGCCTTGATGTCTAGCACCCTTGAGATTGTTACCTTGTTCAAGGATAATTATTTTTTCAATATTTTTATTGTCTATTAAGAATTGCTCTACTTTTGAACTTTGTTTAGCAAGAATGCTTACGGGTGTATTAAATTTTTTAGAAATAGCGGCTATAAAAGGTAAGTAGATTACCATATCTCCAATTCCCATTTTATTTTGTACTACTAAAATTTTCATTTAATACTTTATCATCTTTACTAAATTTTTTATTTTATATAAGTTTAGCATATGAGTAAAATTAAAGGCATTTATGCGGCATCAATGTCAGTATTTAATAGCGATTTAAGTCTAAACATCGAAAAGACAGTTAATCATGCTGAAAAAATAATAGATATGGGTTGTCATGGTGTTGCTATTTTTGGAAGCACAGGACAAGCACAACTTATATCCATCGGTGAAAAAATTGGTTTATTAAATAAATTATCGGAAAGTAAATATAAAGAAAAATACTTAATTGGAACTGGACTTAATTCTTTAAACGAAACTATAAATTTAATGAAGGTTGCCAACTCCTTAAATTTTAGTGATTTTTTAATAATGCCACCTGCTTATTATAAGTATGGTGATAGTGAGGTAATAGAGTTTTATTCAAGAGTAGTTGATGCTGTACCAGATAGTAGGATCGTCTTATATAACTTTGAAAAGTTGTGCGGTTATAAGTTTAGTATCGAATGTGTTGAAGAGCTTGTTAGGAAATTTCCAAAGAATATAGTAGGAGTGAAAGATAGCTCTTACAACTTATATGAAAATTTAAAGATTGATAATTTTTCTGTTCTACCGGGATCAGAGTCAAAACTCTTAAAAGGCTTGGAATTGGGGTGTACTGGAATTATTACAGCAACTTGCAATGTAACAGCAGGATTATCACGACAGGTTTATGATGACTTTATTGAACAAAAAGAACAAACAAAAAATGAAATGCTATGCGATGTTAGAAATACTTTTGAAAAGTTTAATCTAATTTCAGGGTTACATTCTTTTATGTCTAATGAAAATAAAATTTATAAAAATGTTCTGCCCCCTGTCAGTATTTTGAATGAAAAAGATAAACTTCTATTAATAGAAGAACTTAATAAACTTAACTTCAAACTAGGACCCTTAAAGGTGGCTTAAATGCAATTAGCAAGATTTTTAAATAACATATTTAAAAATGATGGCTTTATACTGGTTGATGCTAATTCAAAAAATTACATTATAGGCACTCCCCAAAAAAAAACTCCAATTACACTTAAGATTTTAAACAAGAAACTTCACTATAAATTACTATATCGCCCTGATCTATATTTTGGAGAAGGCTATTCTGATGGAGATATTGTTATTGAAAATGGAACACTAACTGAATTTTTAGATTTAGCGCTTATGAATATTGGAAGAGCAGAAATAAATTTTTTTAGTCATATTATAAATAAACTGAGTGGCTCATACAGATATCTTACAAATTTTAATTTCATAAAAAAATCTAAAATGAATGTTTCTCACCATTATGATCTATCAGATGATCTATATGATTTATTTTTAGATAAAAAAAGACAATATTCCTGTGGATATTTTAAAAATGAGAATGACACTCTAGAAGACGCTCAAAATAACAAGATACAACACATAATCAAAAAATTAAATATACAACCAAATCAAAAAGTTCTTGATATAGGGTGTGGTTGGGGATCATTAGCTATAGATATTGCTAGATCTGTAAACTGTGAAGTAACAGGAATTACCCTGTCGCAAAAGCAATTAGATTATTGTTTAAAAAAAGCCAAAGAACTTAATTTAGAGAATCAAGTTACATTTAAGCTTATGGATTATCGAGAATTAGATGAAAAATTTGATAGGATTGTTAGCGTTGGAATGTTCGAACATGTAGGCAGAAAATTTTATAAAAAATTTTTCAAGCAAGTAGAAAAACTACTTAGCAATAATGGTATTTCTTTAGTTCATACCATTGGTTCTGTTAATCCACCTAGAGACCCACATCCGTGGATAACAAAGTATATTTTTCCAGGTGGGTATACACCAAGCTTAAGTGAAGTAACCACACCAATAGAAAAAGCAGGGTTAGTAGTATCTGATATTGAAGTCCTCAAACTACATTATTCATATACATTGAGATATTGGAAGGAAAACTGCATAAAAAATAAGGAAAAAATTATTAAAATGTATGATGAAAGGTTTTTTAGAATGTGGGAATTTTACCTTGCTGGATGCGAAATTGCTTTCAAATGGGGTGATCAGGTTGTGTATCAATTCCAACTAACAAAGAGTTATACATCCACACCTATTACAAGAGACTATATTTATCATTAATATATTGATAAATCATAACTTCCTTAAAGTATGAAAAAAATAAAAAAAAAGTCAGCTAAAAAAATACCGACTAAAAAAAAGTCGTTTAAAAAAAAATCAGCTAAAAAAATACCAGCTAAAAAAAAGCCGTTTAAAAAAAAGTCAGCTAAAAAAATACCGACTAAAAAAAAGCCGTTTAAAAAAAAGTCAGCTAAAAAAAAGCCGGTTAAAAAAAAAGCAGGCTTAATATCAACAATAATCGAACTTCAGCATTCTTTAAAACCAGAGTTTAATATCAAAGTCAATTTTAGTTTAGAAAAATATATTCAAGCTTTTTTTGACAGTATTGCCAATATAATCTTGGAATATAAGACATTAAAAGCTGAAGAAAAAAGAAGAAGACAACTTGAAGAAATTGAAAAAAAAGAAAAAGAAAAATTACAAATTCAAAAACAAAAAGTAAAACAAGAAGAGGAACAGACCAAACTTAAAGAAAAAGCATTAAAGGAAGAAATTAAACTTGAAAAAGAAAGAGCAAGAGACATAAAGTTATTTTTGCGTAAGGAGCAGGCCTTACTTAGAGCTGAACATGCTGAAAGACAAAAACAATTCCTAAAACAATTACAGTTAGAAAAACAGATAGAAAAATTTAGAATAAGAGAGATTAAAGAATTAGAAAAACTTGAAAAGATTTCATTAAAAGAAAAAAGAGATGATTATGCTGGTCTTCAGGCAAGAATAGAAAAATTAAAAAATAAATATAGAATTATACGAGATCAAAAAATTAGAGAAAGAGTAGAGGCTCTAGGAGTAAAAATTCAAGGTGATGAAGACAGGGAAACTTTACTTCAAAAAGAGAAAGATTATAAAATTGCAAGGCAGAAAATTGAGCTTTCTCTTGAAAGTTTTTATAGAAGTGCAAGCAGTTTAGTTTTTCAACTTAACAAGCGACACATCACTAGACATATGTCTATTTTTAGATGTATTGACCAAAGATTTGAAACTGGTGAAATATTTATTAAATGGGACGAAGCACCAGATGAAGAGTGGTTGCTATTAATTTATATAAAAAATAATTCTCCTGACGAAGGAATAATTATTGAAGATAAATCAAACCCTGAAAAAAATTCTTCTCATGAATTCAAATCAAATGAAATATTTAAAGCATCAGATCTAATGGTTGACTCATTAACACAGTTAATTTCAAGAAAAAGAGCTAAAAAAGATTAAATTAGATACTGTCTTCCTTAATCAATCTTTCAATTTCAGGTATTAGTTCACGACTTTTAAATGAGGGGTAGAATTTTAATGCGTTCTCAATACTTTTAATTGCTTTTTCATATTCTTGGAGTTTTATGAAAATTCTTGCTTGTCCTGATAAAGCTCCAAAGTGTCTAGGCTCTATATCTAAAACTTTATCAATATCATTTAACGAATTTGTAAACTGGCTCATTAAAAAATATACAGTTGCTCTTTTATTCCAAGCCTCAGACCATTTAGGATCACTCTCTAATACATTGCTGAAAATTTTTAATGCATAATTATAATCCCCATATTGCATCAGCTCTGTTCCAAATTCTAATTTTTCAGTTAATTTAAAATCATCGGGATGTTCATTCCAAATAGACCAAATTTTTTGTTCCAATAAAGCAGCACTTTTAGAATCGTTAATAGTTTGAAGTTGATCAAAAAGATTATTTAAAATATTTTTTTGAGAAGACTGAGCAGATGAAATAAAACTAAATATAAATAAAAATAGTATAAAAATTTTCATAACTAAAATATATTTTATTCAGCACCTCTTCTCAACATTAAAAACCTATTTTAAAAGTTGTTTTTTATTTTTTAAAAATAAAAAGAAAGCAATAATTTCATAAAAAAATGAAAATAAAGTAAAAATTATAGGAGTTTTAAAAAAACTATAAAGAAACTTATACTTAGGAATTTTTTTCCATACCAATAAAAAAGCTTCTGCTCCTCCAATTACCTTCTCCCCATCTTTAATATGAAGTCTACGTAGAAGGTTCTTGGCATTTCTTTGAGTTTCTATTTCTGCTGATTTATTATTTGTAATATCTACCCACTCTATGTCTTTAATATTTTGTTTTTTGTACAAATTTATTTCGGCTCGGCAAATTTTACATGAATTATTAAAATAAACTTTCACAATTTATTTTTTTTCTTTCCAAGCTGTGATTCCACCAGTCATATTTTTTACATTTTTTATTCCCATTTCTTGCATAGTTTTAGTTGCAAGTGTGCTTTGTCCTCCAAGACCACAAAAAACTATATATTCTTTATCAGGATTTTTCTTAAACATTTCGTTTTCTAAAGGACTACCATCAGCAAGATAAAACTCTAATAAGCCTCTTTCTAAATTTACAGCATTGCCAATAGTTTCAGATTCAAAACTATTTTTATCTCTTACGTCTATAAATTGAACATTTGGGTCATTTAGTTTTTTTTTGGCTTCAGCAACCGAAATATTTTGTATCTCGTTAGAAAGGTTCATTAATTCATCAAATTTTTTCATTATATTGTCCTTTTTTTTAATTTATTACTAAAATTATATAGAATCCGATAGATTGTATATGTGCGAAATACGACAATTGAAAAAATAATTATAACTATTACTTGTTATCTATGAGTGATTTTTTTACCAAAACTGATTTATCAAGAAAAGATGCAGAAAGTATTATTTCTGAAACATTAAATAATTGTGATGATGGTGAGCTTTACTTAGAAAATTCTAAAAGTGAATCTATTGTACTTGATGATGATAAAATAAAGAGTTCTAGTTATAGTTCTGATCTAGGATATGGCTTAAGAGCTGTAACTGGTGAAGTTGTAGCTTATTCACATTCAAATGAAATTTCAAAAAAATCATTAAAACAATCCGCTAGCAATCTAAGCTCAACATTGAAATCTCAAAAGGGTACCTACAATCATGAAATTCCAAAAATTAATGAAAAATTTTATAAAGATGTTAATCCGATAGAAGAAAAATCACTACAATCTAAATTGGATCTTTTAAAAGAAGTTAATAACTATACGAGAGCTAAAGGTGGAATGGTACAGCAAGTTACAGCTAGTTTTTCAGGTGAACATAAATCTATAGAAATTATAAGATCTGGAGGCGAGGTCTTAACAGATGTTAGGCCTTTAATTCGTTTTAATGTTTCAGTCATGCTTGAGAAAAATGGAAAAAAAGAAACAGGAGTTTATGGAATTGGTGGAAGACAATCTTATGATGAATACCTTAAAGATGATAATTGGAAAAAAGTATGTGATGAAGCATTTAGAATTGCTTCTGTAAACCTTGAAAGTAAACCTGCGCCAGCAGGAGAAATGAAAGTTGTTTTAGGATCGGGCTGGCCAGCAATACTTATCCATGAAGCTATAGGACATGGCCTTGAAGGTGACTTTAATAGAAAAAAAACTTCTGCATTTCATAATTTAATGGGTCAAAGAGTTGCCAGTGAAGGTGTTACTATTGTTGATGATGGAACTCTTCATAATAGAAGAGGAAGTTTAACAATAGATGATGAGGGGACACCAACTGAAAAAACTGTTTTAATAGAAAATGGCATATTAAAAAATTTTATGCAAGATCGACTAAATGCGAGATTAATGAATACAAGATCCACAGGTAGTGGAAGACGAGAAAGTTATAAACATGTTGTTCTCCCAAGAATGAGAAATACCATGATGTTAAATGGAAAATATTCTCAAGAAGAGATGATTAAATCAGTTGATAAAGGAATATTTGCGGTAAGTTTTGGAGGCGGACAAGTTGATATTACTTCAGGAAAATTTGTATTTAACTGTACAGAGGCTTATGAAATTATTAATGGTAAAATTGGATCACCTATTAAGGGGGCAACGCTAATTGGTGATGGTCCTTCAATTTTAAAAGAGGTTTCATTAGTTGGAAATAACATGATGCTTGACCCAGGTATTGGAACTTGTGGAAAAGCTGGGCAAGGTGTTCCAGTAGGTGTGGCGCAACCATCGATTTTAATTGATAAAATGACTGTCGGTGGGACTCAATTATAAATCATATGGTTAAAGATCAAGATTATTTAAAAAAGACAGCTTCTTTTTGCATAGATTTGGCAAAAAAACTTGGAGCAACAGATTCTAGCGCAGCTGTAATGCACTCTATTTCTGAAACAGTAAATTTTAGAAATAAAAAATTAGATGAATCTGATAGGTCAGATAGCTTAGGTATTAGTCTTACAACCTATATTGGTAAAAAAAAATCAAGTATTTCTTCCTCAAATCTTACAGAAGAAAATATCAAGACGTTAGTGGAAAGATGTATTGAGACAACAAAAATTACACCAGAAGATGAGTATAATTCATTACCAGACAAAGATTTGCTAGCTAATAAAATTAATGATTTAAATTTATATGATGATGACCATGTAGAAAATGATGAAAAAATTGAATATTTAAAAGAAGTAGAAGAAGCCGCATTTCAAAAAAAAGAAATTATTAATACGGAAACTGGTTTCTCTGAGTCAAAATCAAATTTTATATTAGCAAGCAGTGATGGTTTTTTAAATGGTTATAAGTCTTCTTCTTTTTCAGCATCATGTGTCGCCGTAGCAAAAGATTCTAATAATAAAATGGAAAGAGATTATGAATTTACCAGTACTTGTCATCTTAATGATATGTTGAAACCTGGCCAAATTGGTACAATAGCAGCAAAAAAAACATTACAAAAATTAGATCCAAGAAAAATAGAAAGTGAAAAAATTAGTATTGTTTTTGATAGAAGAATTTCAAAAGGAATGTTGAGTGTTTTTGCGAGCGCAATATCCGCTTCCTCTATTGCAAGAGGTACGTCTTTTTTAAAAGATAAAATTAATGAAGAAATATTTACATCTTCAATAAATATTTTTGATAACCCCAATATAGTTAAAGGATTAGGGTCAAGGTATTTTGATTCTGAGGGAGTGAAAACTGATAAATTAAAATTGGTAGATCAAGGTATTTTAAAACATTATCTGGTAGATACTTACAATGGGAAAAAGCTAAACCTTAAGTCAAATGGCAGAAGTGGTGGTACAAGTAATCTGTATTTTGAAAAAGGTTCTATTTCATACAAAAATTTATTAAAATTAAATCAAAGAACTTTATACATTACAGAGACAATCGGTCATGGAAGCAATTTAGTTACAGGAGATTATTCAGTTGGTGCTACAGGGTTTATGGTTGAAAATGGAGTGTTTAAATATCCAGTAAGTGAAATAACTATTGCTGGAAATTTTAAAGATATATTCAAAAATATTACCTTAGCTGACGATCTTGAGTTTAAATATTCTACAAATGCTCCTACGATGTTAATAGAAGGCATGGTAGTTGCAGGTAAATGAAGGACTTTTGTATTATTGGTTCTGGCATTTCTGGTGCAACAATTGCAAACTCCCTTAGTAAAAAATATTCATTAGATGTTTATGATAAGGCAAGAGGTGTTGGAGGAAGATCATCTAACAAAAAACTTAATAAGAATGAAAGTTTTGACCATGGTGTTCAATATATTTCACCAAAAAGTATCCAATTTAAAAGTTTTATAAAAGATTTAATTAATAAAAAAATTCTAAAAAAGTGGACTGGAAATCATATTTTTCTTAATGATAATAAAAAAGAGGATAAGAGCCATATTAAGATAATTGGTAAAAAGGGAAATAATGCAATTAGTAAATATTTATTAAAAAATATTAACTGTAATTTTAGTAGTGAGGTTATTAAAATTGCTAATAGAAAAAAAGTTTGGGAAATATCTTTTTCAGATGGATCAATAAAATTTTATAAATCTTTAATATTAACCTGTCCATTCCCTCAATTAAAAAAACTTTCAAAAAAATATATTAAACATTCATTTATCAATAAAAAAATTAAAATGGATGCGAATATAACTGTCATGATGACTACAAAAAAAAGTAAACTTAATGTTAGTAGTTATTTTTTTAATGATAAAATTTTAGGCTGGGCTGGAAATGAAAATAGTAAAATGCGTTTTAAAAGCAAAAACGATCTTTGGACCCTGCAAAGTACTTACTCATGGGCAAATAAAGAGATTATTAAAAATCGAGACAATAATAAATTGAACACAAAAACTTTGATTGAGCAGTTTTTTAAGCTTACAGGTATCAAAAAAACTAAAGTCTTATTTACATTAAATCATGGCTGGAAATATTCATCTAATTCAAAACCTTTAAGAATTAAAAGTTATTGGAATTCTTCTTTAAACCTTGGAGTTTGTGCGGATTGGTTTGTTGGACCTAGATTAGAATCGGGATGGATAAGTGCTCAAGATCTTTTTAATAAAATAAATAAATAATTTTATTCAAACTTTTTAACCTTATATTCCCAATTTCCTAATCTAGAATAAGTAACTTTTAAAATTAAAGAATTTTTTTTATTAAACCATATATCAAAATTAAGTCTTTTATCTTTTGGTAAAGACATGTCTTTTGAGGTTAATTTAAAATGATCTATCTCATAAGTTTTACCATAAAGTTCAATTTTTTCTTTACCGATAAACGTTACTACCTGTTCTTTGATACTACCTGATATTGGGCTAATTTGACTATCAGTTTGTAAAATTTTGTGGCTCCACCAGTTTCCAATTACGTTGTTTGTTGATGCCGTACCACTGTAGGAAGAACCTTGAATATCAAAGTTATCTGTTTGTTCATTAAATTCTAAATCTACATATTTTTCTTTATCATTTTGAAGTGTTTTTGAATTAAAAGAAATCAATTTATCTTTAATATATTTTTCCTCTCCGTACCCTTCAATTTCAAAAATTGTTGCTCCAAATAACTTTACCGTAAACTTAATTTGATTTGTAACTGTTGTCTTGTCTCCATCCCTTTTAAAAAAATAGTAATTATAGCCAATAACTTCACCATCTTTTAAAATCTCCATTTCAATTTTATTAAATTTATTATAATGTGTCATGTGGGCATTAGAGCTAAGTGAATATGTTAAAAAGAAAATTAGTATAAAAAATTTTTTCATAAAGTGTTAACAATAATAGACTTTAATTTTAAAAGAAGTAATTTATTAAAAAATGTTCTTGAAAATTAAAAATATTCCTAAAGTTTATTGGAGTTCTGAAAAACCATTAAATCTTAAACCAAAAATTTCAACTTTCTTTTTTTTGTGTCTTGGATTAACTCTATTTGGTTTAGGTGAGGGGTTACTAATCGTCTCTTTTGCTGGAGCCTCACCTTGGTCTGTTCTTGCACAAGGTATTGCATTGAATGTTGATTTTTCTACTGGAATAATAACTATATTTATAAGCATTGGTGTTTTATTGTTGTGGTTACCTTTAAAACAAAAACCTGGAATTGGAACAATCTTAAATGCAATAATTATTGGTTTGATGATTGATGTCTGCATAAAATTTGTACCAACACCTTCAGGATATATTTCTCAAATACTTTTAGCCATTATAGCGGTACTCACAGTAGGGCTTGGTGGTGGTATTTATCTAGTGGCTAATTTAGGAGCTGGACCAAGAGATGGGCTAATGGTTGGTTTACAAAAAAAAACAAATTTACCGATTGCTATTGTTAGAGCTTTTCTTGAAATTACAGTGATGTCCATCGGTTGGTATTTGGGTGGTACAGTAGGAGTTGGAACTTTATTATTTGCTTTTGGAATTGGACCAGCTGTTGCTCTTAGTTTATTTATTGTTGGAAAGTTTTTTAATTAAAGAGGAGTTGACGATTTTTCGTTCTTTTTTCTATCATTAGGATTAAGAATTGCTTTTCTCAATCTAAGAGATTTAGGAGTAATTTCTAATGCTTCATCAGTATTTAACATACTTAGCTGTTCTGCAATTGACATTTGTCTTACTGGAGTTAGCACAACGTTTTCGTCAGTTCCTTGAGTTCTCATGTTAGTTAACTGTTTACCCTTCATAACGTTAATAATCATATCACCAGCTTTTGGGGCCAATCCAACAATCATTCCTTCATAAACAGGATCATTATGAGTTACAAACATTTCACCTCTTGCCTGTAAGTTAAATATTGCAAATGCAACAGCTTTTCCATTTGCCATTGAAATTAAAGCACCATTTTTTCTGCCATCCATCTCACCTTCAAATTTTCCATAACCATGGAATATTCTATTAATTACACCAGTACCTTTTGTTAAAGTCAAAAATCTACTTGTGTAACCCATTAAGCCTCTAGTTGGAGCGTGAAAGATTAATCTTTTCTTATCTTTTCCAGTATCTTTAAGATCAAGTAATTTACCTTTTCTTCTGTTCATTGAATCAATAATTTTTGATGAAAATTCTTCATCTAAATCAACTGTAATTTCTTCGATGGGTTCCATTCTGTTCCCATTTTCATCTTTTTGATACAAAACTTTTGGAGGGCTTACCGTCATCTCAAAACCTTCACGTCTCATTTGTGTTAATAAGATTTCAAGCATTAATTCACCACGTCCACTAATTACAAAAGCATCTACATTATTATTCTGAGAAAAAGAAATCCCAACATTGTTCTGCGCTTCAGTAACCAACCTATCTCGAATTTGAGTGCTTGTTAATTTTTTACCCTCTGTTCCAGCTAGAGGAGAACTGTTAACACTTATAGTAATAGACATAGTAGGAGGATCTATTGGCGTTGCATGGATTGGTTCAGTTACTTCTAGATCACAAATAGTATCAGCCACGTTAGCTTTTTCTAAACCTGCAATTATAACAATATCTCCAGCTTCACCAACTTCAATTGGTACTTTTTTTGTTCCCTCGTATCTAAAAATTTTAGTTAATCTACCTTCGTCAACTTTTTCACCTTTAAGATTTATTGCTTTAATAGGTTGATTAGCTTTTGCGGTACCTTGAGATATTTTTCCAACCAAACTTCTTCCTAAAAAACTATCTGCATACAAAAGAGTGGATAGCATTGCGAAAGGTTTTGTTTTATCAAGCTCTGCAGGGTTCACATGTTCTAAAATTAAATCTAATAATGGATGTAGATTTTCTCTTGGTCCATCAACTTCTTTGCTTGCCCATCCAGATCTTCCACTTGCGTATAAAACCGGGAAATCTAATTGCTCTTCGTTTGCATCTAAACTTACAAATAAATCAAATGTTTCATCTAAAACCTCATTGGCTCTTTGATCTGCTTTATCTAATTTATTAATTATAACGATTGGCTTTAATCCTTGTTTAAGAGCTTTTGCTAAAACAAATTTTGTTTGAGGCATTACACCTTCAGCAGAATCGATAAGCAATAATGCTCCATCTGCCATACTTAATACACGCTCAACTTCTGCAGCAAAATCTCTGTGACCAGGTGTATCAATAATATTAATTCTTGAATCTTTCCAGTTAATTGAAGCAGGTTTAGCTAGAATAGTAATTCCCCTTTCTTTTTCTAACTCACCAGAATCCATCAATCTTTCATCAACAACTTCATTTTCTCTAAATGAACCACTTTGTTTCATAAGAGTATCAATCATGGTAGTTTTACCATGGTCTACATGGGCAATAATTGTGATGTTTCGAATATTGTTGTTCATAATTTGAGGCTCTTATACATTAATTGAGTCATTTGAAAACTTAAAAAAAACCATTAATTCCCTATTAAAGCCATTTTAATAAAAAAATTCGCTTCTTGTGATTATTAAAAAAACGTATAGATATCGCTATATAAATTAGACGTATTAAAGGATTAAGAGCATATCTCCTTAAATTTTAAAAAATCTAAATACCCAAATGGAAAACTTTAAATTACTAAAAATAGAAGATTCGCTAAAAAATTCATTGGAAAAAATGAAGTTTACGAAACCAACACCAATTCAAGCTATGGCAATACCAGTTGCTTTAGAGGGAAAAGACATTTTAGGAACAGCTCAAACAGGAACTGGAAAAACATTAGCTTTTAGCGTTCCTCTAATTAATAAATTAATATTAGATAAAAATGCATTTGCGTTAGTTATGTGCCCAACTAGAGAGCTTGCAACTCAAGTAATGGCTGCAATTAAAAGTATTATTAGTGATAAAATTAATATTAAAACTGCCTTACTCATTGGTGGAGAGGCAATGCAAAAACAACTTAGACAACTGGGTAACAGATCTAGAATAATTGTTGGAACACCAGGAAGAATTAATGATCACTTAAAAAGAAAAAGTTTAAATTTATCGGCTACTAAATATTTGGTATTAGATGAAACTGATAGAATGTTGGATATGGGGTTTACTCCACAAATAGAGCTGATTTTAAAGTATGTTCCAAAAGATCATCAAACTTTATTATTTTCAGCAACATTACCTCAAAACATTGTTAGAATTTCAGAACGATATTTAAATAAACCTGAAAGAATTTCAACAGGGTCAACATCTGTTCCTATTGCTAAAATTAAACAGGAAACTCTTCAAGTTTTTAAAGAAAATAAATATGATGAATTGGTAGATCAATTTATAGCTAGAAAAGGATCGATATTAGTTTTTGTTAAAACTAAAAGAGGTGCTGATAAAATGGTTAAGCGTCTCAAAGAAGAAGGTCATTCAGTTGATGCTATTCACGGAGATCTTCGTCAAAGTAAAAGAGATCGTGTAATCACTTCATTCAGAAAAGGTCTTAAGAGAATATTAATTGCAACTGATGTTGCTGCAAGAGGATTAGATATTCCTCTAATTCAACATGTAATCAACTATGATTTGCCTCAAGTTCCAGAAGACTATGTCCACAGAATTGGAAGAACTGCTAGAGCAGGAACAGAAGGTTCTGCTTTAACTTTTTTAACTCCTGATGATAGATCAATGTGGAACGAAATTAGCAAATTAATTGATCCAAACTTTAAACCTGCACCTCGTGGGGCAAGAGGAGATTCAAGAGGGGGCAAAAAAGGAAAATCTTCATATAACAAAAAAAGAAAATTCAGAGATGAAAAAAAATCTAGCTATGGCAGATCAAGTTCTTCATCAAGAGACGGAGAGAAAAAAAGTTTTGGTTACAAAGGAAAATCTAGTTTTGGTGATAAATCAAAACCATCTAGCTATGGCAGATCAAGTTCTTCATCAAGAGACGGAGAGAAAAAAAGTTTTGGTTACAAAGGAAAATCTAGTTTTGGTGATAAATCAAAACCATCTAGCTATGGCAGATCAAGTTCTTCATCAAGAGACGGAGAGAAAAAAAGTTTTGGTTACAAAGGAAAATCTAGTTTTGGTGATAAATCAAAACCATCTAGCTATGGCAGATCAAGTTCTTCATCAAGAGACGGAGAGAAAAAAAGTTTTGGTTACAAAGGAAAATCTAGTTTTGGTGATAAATCAAAACCATCTAGCTATGGCAGATCAAGTTCTTCATCAAGAGACGGAGAGAAAAAAAGTTTTGGTTACAAAGGAAAATCTAGTTTTATAAAAAAAGATGATTCTAAGCCAACTGGTTTTACAAATAACCCAAAGTATTTTGGGAAAAAAACATCTGAAAGTTCTTCAGCAGGTGCGGATAAAAAAAGTTCTAGTTTTGATGGAAAGAAGAAGTTTAAAAGTAGAAGTGATAGACCTAAAAATTTTACCTTCAAAAAACACAGTCAAAAAAGAGCTAAAGTCTAAGACTTTTTAGATTTCTCTTTTTTATTTTTTCTTTTTTCTTTCAGGCTTAATTTAGGTTTTTTAGCAGTACTCGAATCTTTAAATGATTTTCCACTGTATCTTTTTGACATATCTCAATCTTATAACGGCTTAATAAAAAAACACAAAACTTTCATTTCTAGAGTTTTAAATTCTCATAGGATACAAACCTAAGGTTGCACTTAGATAGTATTATCAAAAATGATTAATAAGTGATTATTTATAAGTATAACCCTGCTAAGAATATAATTGTAAATTAACAACTTATTATCTTTTAACTTTAGTTAAAATTATATAGCATTTATCAGAAAGATATAGGAGGGTAAATTGAGCACAATTGGACTAGTGACAATGTATCTAATTATTCAGTTAGTGGTATTTTTTTCTATATTACCAATAGATGTTAATCGAAAAAGAAAATTTTTAATCCCAGCAAATGAGGTTGGAGCACCTGAAAATCCTAAAATTCTTAAAAAGACTTTTTATTCTATTGGTATTACGACTATTATTTTCACAATAATTTGCTTATTGATGAAATATGAATATCTAGATTTAACAAATATAATCAGTTAAAAAATTATCTATTAAACAAAACTGAAGTTAAAAAGATGACACTATGAAAGTAAGTATTGGCACAGGTAGTTTACAAGAATGTTTCAATGAAGATTATTGGAAAATATTTAATTATGCTGTTCAAAATAATCATTATATTCACTCAGCTTTAAATTACCCAAATGTTGAACAGTATTTTAATAGAGCTAATTCATGTAAAATACGAGTAACAAAAGTAATATTTAAAATTGAAATTAATAAAAATCCAATAAAAAAAATTATAAATATACCAAAACAAATAAATTTAATTTTGAATAAGTTCAAAATTGAGTTTATAGATACTATTCAAATTTGTAACAATCCCAGTGCTAACAGTTTGAATATGCTTCTTTTAAAAAAAATTTTAATTAAACTTAAAAAAAAAGGACTAGTGAAAAATTTTTTTTTAGAATCTTTTATTCCATTTTCTGACAATCTTAATAATTTAATAAATGATGATTTTTTTAATGGTTATATTTTTAAATTAAATATTTTACAGAGGGGTGTGTCCAGTAATTTTTTGTATAATATAATGAATTCAAAAAAAAAAATTATATGTATTAGCCCACTATCAGCTGGAAATACTGAAAAAATAATTAATACTTTAGATAATAAGTTTAAGCTTGAATTAAATAAAATTGCTAAAGCAAATAATCTTAAAAATTATATCTCTTTAAATATAGCTTTTTTAAAGAGCATAAATAAAGTTGAGTTTGGAATATTTGGTACAAAAAACTTAAGTAGATTGATAGATATTAAGAATAAAATTAATACTATTAATCCATTGAAATTTTCTGACATGAAAAAAATTATTGAATTACAAGAAAAATATAATCCTAGAGTAAATTATAAATAGTAATTAATTGCTATTGCCAAATTGTTGAGTGAAAAATACTTTTTTTGTTTCCATTTTTTAATACATTACTTTTTATTGACCTAAGTCTTGGGAAAAAATAAAATATAAATGACTTAATTCTACTAATTTTTTCATAAAAGGAGGGTTTAAAACTGTACCTTGTTGGGACCTCTTTACTGCAATCATATTTGCTTTTAAGTTTTTCAACAAAATTATAATTATCATCCATTGAAATATTATTAGTAGTATCAAATTTTTCAAATCCAAAATGCCAATGAATGCGCTCTTTTTTTACAAACCCTTGATGTGCTAAACCAGACTCGAAAATTACAATATCTCCTTTTGAGGCTTTAATTTTAATGTATAAATTTTTTGGGAACTCATCCAAACCATTTATTGAATTAATTTGTTTATCTATTGAAACTCCAAATTTTTTAAGTTCATCATTTTTATTTTTTGGAATAATTCTAAAACCCTCTTCATCTTTTAAATAGACTATTAATCGAATTTTATTGGGAGTTGGATAGCACTCATCATCTCTATGCCAGACACCTTGATAGTTATAAAAAGGAGAGCTACTATGCAATCTGACTAAAGTTGTTTTAAAATTTTTCCACTTTAAAATATCTAAAATACAATCCTTAAAATTTATTTTTTGGAAATTGTCATATATTTTTTCATTTAGAGATTTATTTAATGGCAGTGATATTCCAAAAATATTTATTTTATTTTTAAAGATAGGGTAAGAATTATAAACTTTTATGAATCTCCATTTCCCAGTTTTTGCTTTATTTATGATATCTTTAGAATTTTCTATTATTTCTTCTAATTCCTCATTAGAGAAAAAAGATTTTAAATGTACTACTCCTGTATCCTTAAAATTTTGACGAAAATTTTCAATTTCAGCTTTGTTAGGGTTTTTCATACTCATAATAAATAGCATTTTTATAATTTGATCTCAATGTTAATAGCAGATACAAAAAAACCAAAAAAGTATTGCTACCGTTGGGGTTTTTAAATTTGTTAAGAGTGTTTTGGTACTTACATTCTCATTCCATAGATTTATTAATCAATAAGCACATCACTTTTTATAAGACTACATTGCAACTACATTGCACTCACCAGATAAAAAAAAACCCCCGAAGTGTTTAACAACGGGGGTTTTATAATTTTTAGGTCTAAATAGACGGGATTACATTCTCATTCACTAGTTCAATAAGTCTTAATTTACTTATCTTTTCTTAAAATTGTTCATCTATGTTCATCTTTTTTCTACTCCAATCCCAAAGCAATTCAAAAGATGACTTCATTTAAAACTAAAGTTAAATTGAAAAATGACAACTTTTTTTGAAAACGACCCATCTTTACAAAGTTATTGGAGATCAATAATTCTTTATGGACGAAACGTTGCTTCATATAAGTTTGCTTTGGCAAAGGCACTTATAGATTTAAATAAAAAACCAAATGATTTGATAAAATTAGAAGATCTGGCAGATCCATTTAGCAATCATTTATGCGATCATTTAAAACTAAATGATAAGCAAATTACTTCACCAAATAGTGAACTTCTTAATACTTTGAGAAAATTTAATAATGGTGAAATAGATGTGGGAAAAAAAAATGAAATAACAAAAAAGTTGGGATTTAATAATGTTATAGACGCTTTTCATGAAGTTAATGGAAAACCTATTCCAGAGTTATTTTATATAGATGAAAGAAAAGAAAATGGAGGCATACGCCTTACAAATAATTTCTACAAATTGCTTCAATTACAAGAAAGTGAAAATTTTCTTAGTGAAGTAGAGTCTCGTTGGAGATTAGTTGAAACTGCCTGGAAACTTGGAATTTCAGTTAAATTACTTCAGGTCAAATACGATGAAAAAAAAGAAATATTTTTTATTGATACGTCTAATGGTCGTATAGATGTGACTTCCTCAAAAAATGCTTTAAATGGTTATCAAAAAAGTAAATGCTTTTTCTGTTTTGATTACATTTCTATAATCAAAAAATCTGATTTTTTATCAGATGTTGATCATTTTTTTCCCAATGTATTAAAGGATAAAGAATTTCCTGGTTATATAGATGGTATTTATAATTTAGTTCTATCTTGTAAAAGTTGTAATAGAGGAGAAGATGGAAAGTTTGCTAAGTTGCCATCAATAAAATTACTTGAAAGATTAAATAAAAGGAATGAATATTTTTGTTCTAGTCACCATCCTTTGAGAGAAACAATTATTGCTCAAACAGGAAATACAACAGAACAAAGAAGGTCATTTTTACAAAAGTGTTTTAATGAAGCAAAAGATAAACTCATACACACCTGGGAACCAGAACCAAAAGGAATATCTAGTTTTTAATAATTATCTCATAAGATTAATCTAATTGTTCATCTAAAGTTCATCTATTTGTTCATCCAACGTTTATTTATAGTGCAGACATAAAAAAACCCCCGAAGTGTTTAACAACGGGGGTTTTATAATTTTTAAGTCTAGATAGACGGGAATTACATTCACATTCCATAGACTTATTAATCAATAAGCACATCACTTTTTAAAAAAGAACATTGTAAAGACATTGTTAAAGACCACCTAATCGTCCTTAAGTCAGAAGCAAACAACATTGTACAAAGAAATACGCACTTAATAATTTAAAAGAATAATGGTTAAACTTTGTGCTTTTTGCTAGGGTTAGGTTGTAAAAAAGGTTTTGAGGTTCAGTTAATGTTTAAATGGTTAAGAGGCAAGATTAATAAGAAAATAAACCATGAGATGAATGGTTGTGTAATTCAAAATCTAAACTTTGTTTCTCATATTAGGGAAGAGCAATATCTATTTAAACGTGAGATCGATTTAGATATATTGAATATTGTTTCAGTTGTAGAAGAAAAAACTAAACAAATTCAATTACAAAAAAAAGATGGAGATAATTTTAACCCTATTGAAAATGACACTTTATTAGAAATGAATAAATACTGTAGAAATATATGGACAAATTACTTCGAGTGTAACGCCCTTAGGTTTGATAAGGAATTTTCCACAGAGAAATTAAAGTCATTTGGTACATCTTCGTACATCTGATTTAGCATCAAAAAACAAAGCAAACTATATTGCACGAAGAAATATGCACTTATTTATTTAGAAAAAATTTTCTTAAAAGATAAACAAATATACCAATTGCAAACAGACCAAGGCATATATTGTGAAGATTTTCCACAGAGACTACTCTTAAAAAACCATTATGATTAGTAAAGGGAAAGAAAGGTGTCATATCTCTATGCATAATACTATCAAATATCAATTGCGAATAAGCACCAATTAAAGCACCAGACCATGATGAAATTTTATTTATTTTTATATCAGTTTTTAACCACTTAATTTTTTCCATTTTAAAATTTTTATTCCAGATTCTTAAACCCAATTCACAAATTGGTTTTCCTAAAGTTGCACAGATAATAGCAACAATTGATACTCCAATAATTGTATGAAAAAATTTATGTGAAAGTACTCCAGTAGTAAAATAGTAATAGAGTGCCTCACAATCAATTAAAATATTAGTCAAAGCAAATGTAGACCAACTAAAATATTTTGGAAAAACTGATTTGACTGATGTTCCGGCAACTATATGAAATGGTGTAAATGGCATGTATTAATTTATCACCATTGTTTGCTTCTTACAAAAAAGTATCTTATCCCCAGAACATATCCAAAGAAGGATAATATCATACCTAAAGTAAATATAGTTAAGTCCACGTTCAGAGGTTCAAGAATCTCAATAGTGTCCACTAATGTTCTAGCAATATTGGCAGCACTAAAAAAATATATCCAAGGCATAACTTTTGACATTTTTAAATTAGGAAATTTTTTATAAATAAAGACAACTACCGTAACACCAAATACCACTTCTAAAGGCAATGCTATGAATACATAATTATTAAAGTCATCTATACTTTTAATAATGGCATCTGATAAAAAATTATCTAGCAAAGTAACAACAACATTTGATGAGATAAAGGCAAGCAACCAAACCAAAATATATAATCCTACACTAGGTTTTTTGTTAGTAAAAAAACTCATAAGAAAATCTAATATTAATAAATAGGAATGTCTAGATGTCTGCTAACAATTAATGATGAGTAATGGAATGGGAATTTGCGGAAGCAAACAACATTGTATGGACATTGTAAGGACATTGTAACGAATAGATAAAAAAAAACCCCCGAAGTGTTTAACAACGGGGGTTTTATAATTTTTAGGTCTAAATAGACGGGATTACATGCCCATGCCACCCATGCCACCCATGCCGCCCATTCCACCAGGCATTCCACCAGGCATTCCACCAGCACCAGCATCTTTATCATCTGGTTTGTCAGCAATCATGGCTTCAGTAGTTACAAGTAATCCAGCAATTGAAGCAGCATCTTGTAAAGCTGTTCTCACAACTTTAACAGGATCTATGATACCTTTTGCAAACATATCAACATACTCTTCATTCTGAGCATCAAAACCTATGTTCTTTTTGCTTTGTTCAAGTAATTTTCCAACTACAACTGAACCGTCAACTCCAGCATTTAAAGTTATTTGTCTAATGGGAGCCTGTAAAGCTTTAGCCACCAATGTAACACCAGCTTTTTGATCGTCTCCTTTAACTTTAAGTGAGCCTAAACTTTGTGAAGCATATAAAAGAGCACAACCACCACCAACTACTATTCCTTCTTCAACAGCAGCTCTAGTTGCGTTAAGAGCATCTTCAACTCTATCTTTTCTTTCTTTAACTTCTACTTCAGTTGCACCACCAACTTTGATTATAGCAACTCCACCAGCAAGTTTTGCTAGTCTTTCTTGAAGTTTTTCTCTGTCATAATCAGAAGTTGTTTCACCAACTTGTTGTTTAATTTGAGCACATCTAGCTTCAATCTCAGATTTTTTACCACTACCACTAATGATAGTACTGTTATCTTTATCAACTTTTACTCTTTTACAAGAACCAAGGTCAGTAAGTTTAACATTTTCAAGCTTAACACCGATGTCTTCAGAAATAACCTGACCACCTGTTAAGATTGCAATATCATCAAGCATTGATTTTCTTCTATCACCAAAACCTGGAGCTTTAACAGCAACAACTTTTAAACCACCTCTAAGTTTGTTTACTACAAGAGTTGCCAGAGCTTCGCCCTCAACATCTTCTGAAATAATCATTAGAGGTCTTCCAGCTTGTACAACAGCTTCTAAAAGTGGAACCATTGGCTGTAAGTTAGTTAATTTTTTTTCATGCAGTAGGATAAAAGGATTTTCTAACTCAGTAGTCATTTTATCAGCATTAGTAATAAAGTATGGTGATAAATATCCTCTATCAAACTGCATACCCTCAACAACATCTAACTCAGTTTCTATTCCTTTAGCTTCCTCAACAGTGATAACACCTTCATTACCAACTTTTTGCATCGCTTTTGCAATCATGTTGCCAATTTCTTTATCACCATTAGATGAAATAGTACCAACCTGAGCAATCTCATCACTATCTTTTACTTTTTTAGCTGAAGCAATCAGACTGCCTTTAACATGTTCTACTGCTGCATCAATCCCTCTTTTAACGTCCATAGGGTTCATGCCTGCAGTTACATATTTTACACCTTCTTTAACAATTGCTTGCGCTAAGATAGTTGCTGTAGTTGTTCCATCACCAGCTTCCTCGTTTGTTTTGCTAGCAACTTCCTTAACCATTTGAGCACCCATGTTTTCAAATTTATCTTCTAAATCAATTTCTTTAGCAACTGAAACACCATCTTTAGTAATTCTTGGTGCACCATAAGATTTATCAATAACTACATTCCTACCTTTTGGTCCGAGTGTAACTTTTACTGTGTTTGCAAGGATATCAACACCTCTTATCATTGCAGCTCTTGCTTCAGAGTCAAATTTTATAACTTTTGCCATTTTGTTTTCTCCTTTTAATTAAATTATTTTCCTGAAATACCCATAATGTCAGACTCTTTCATTATGCTGTATTCTTTGCCATCGATTTTGATTTCAGTTCCTGACCATTTGCCAAAAAGAACCTTGTCTCCAACTTTAACATCCATTGGAATTAACTTTCCATCTTCAGTTTTTGCACCACCACCAACAGCGATAACTTTACCTTCTTGAGGTTTTTCTTGTGCTGTATCAGGGATAATTATTCCTCCAGCAGTTTTTTCACTACTGTCTAAAACTTGTATTAAAACTCTATCGTGTAACGGTTTAAATTTCATAAATTCTCCTTTTAATATGCGTCTCATATAGCTATTAGGCTCACTATTTCAAGGTTAAGTAAAAAAAATATGTGGGTCAAAAAACGAGAGAAATTGTGTTTTTTATAAGTTATACCTCCCATAATGAGTGAAAATTTAGATAATAACGGATTAAAGTCAATTGCTGAGAATTATGATATTTTTTATATCGACTTATGGGGTGTTGTTCACAACGGAATAAACCTTCATACAAATGCAATTGAGGCCTTAGAAGAAATTACTAAAGCAAAAAAACAATACGTTCTCTTAACTAATGCCCCACGACCCAATAGAACCGTAAAATCATTTTTAGAAAAAATGGGAATGAATAAAGAGATTATAGAAAAAGTATATTCATCTGGAGAAGCAGCACTGAATTATTTAAAAAAAAACTTATTAGATGATAAATTTTATCATTTAGGACCTGCTAGGGATTTTGATTTATTTTTAGATTTTAAAAAAAACAAGACAGCAGATATTAAAGAAAGCTCTTACTTATTGTGCACAGGTTTATTTGAAGAACAAGGTGAGGATTTAAATTATTATAAAGAATTATTTAAAGAACATATTAACAAGAAAATGATATGCACCAATCCAGATTTAATTGTTGATAGAGGTGATAAAAGAGAATTGTGTGCAGGATCAGTAGCATTAGTTTTTGAAAAAATGGGAGGGAAAGTTGTATATTTTGGAAAACCATTTCCCGAAGTTTATAATCAGTCAATTGACAATAAAAAAAAAAAAGTTTTGTCGATTGGTGACAATTTAAATACAGACATAAAGGGAGCGAATCTTTTAAATTATGATTCATTAATAATATCAAATGGCATTCATAAAAATGAAATTAAAAAAGAAGGAATAGACATGGTTTCAAAAAAATATGAAGTTGTTGTAAATTTTATTCAAACTGAACTTAAATGGTAAAAATGAAGTTATATAAAAATTTTGATATTTCTAAAAATCACAAAGGATCAATAATTTTAATTGGAAATTTTGATGGTGTTCATGTAGGTCATCAAAAATTGTTTAAATTAGCGAACAGCTATAAGAAAAAATTTAATCTTAATATTGGTGTTTTAACATTTGAACCAATGCCTAAGATGTTTTTTAATAAGGATATAAAAAACTTCAGAATTTTAAATATTAATCAAAAAAATATAATTCTAAAAGACCTAGGAGTTGATTTTGTAATTACTCAAAAGTTTGATAAAAAATTTTCTAAGATTAAATCTGACTTTTTTATTAAAAAAATTTTATATGAAAAATTGAAGGCAAAATATATATTTGTTAGTAATAACTTTAAATTTGGTAATAAAAGAGAGGGAGATGTTAATCAATTAATTAAAAATGAAAAAATTTACGATTATAAAATAGTAAAACCTAAACCGCTAATATTGAGTCAAAAAGTTATTTCCTCTACATACATCAGGTCTCTTTTGGAAAAGGGGGATTTAAAAAATACCAATAAATTGTTAAACAGAAATTGGTCAATCGAAGGAATGGTTCAAAAGGGCAGGCAACAAGGAAAAAAGATTGGTTTTCCTACCTGCAATATAGATATTAAAGATTATGTTATTGCTATGCCAGGGGTGTATGTGGTCAATGTAAAGCAAAAAAACTCCAATAAATCCTTGAAAGCGATTGCAAACCTAGGTTACAGGCCAACTTTTAATCAAAAAAAAATCTTATTAGAGGTGCATATTTTTAATTTTTCTGGAAATCTTTACAATAAGTATTTATCAATTGAATTCACAAAATTTATCAGAAAAGAAAAAAAATTCAAAAACGTTAATCAATTAAGAAAACAAATTCAAAGTGATCTAAAAGTTGCTAAAAGAAGTTAAAATGAGCAAAGAAAATATAAATTTACCTAAAACAGCTTTCTCCATGAAAGCTAATTTACAGAATAAAGAACCTGAAATTTTAGACTACTGGAATAAAATTGACCTTTATAAAGAGTTAAGAAAATCTAACAAAGGTAAAGAAAAATTTATACTTCATGATGGCCCTCCATATGCAAATGGAAATATTCATATGGGTACAGCGTTAAATAAAATTCTAAAAGATATAATTGTTAAATTTCATCAAATGAATGGGAAAGACTCGGTCTATGTTCCGGGGTGGGATTGCCATGGATTACCTATTGAATGGAAAATTGAAGAACAATATAAAAAAAATAAAAAAAATAAGAATGAGGTTCCGATCACAGAATTTAGAAAAGAGTGTAGAGATTTTGCTCAAAAATGGATTGAAGTTCATAAAGCTCAATTTAAAAGACTAGGTGTTGTAGGTGATTGGGATAATCACTATGCTACAATGAGCTTTGATGCAGAAGCACAAATTGTAAGAGAGTTAGGTAAGTTTTTAAAAGAAGGAAGTCTTTATAGAGGATTTAAACCTGTTCTTTGGTCTACAGTTGAAAAAACTGCTCTAGCAGATGCAGAGGTTGAATATCAAGATCATAAATCAGATACGATCTATACTGCCTTCCCGGTAAAAAAAACAAATTTAAAAGAACTAGAGGGTACGGAGGTTGTGATATGGACAACTACGCCCTGGACAATACCAGCAAACAAAGCTTTAGCTTACAATGAAGCTTTAGATTATTTAGTAATTCAATTAAATGATGATGGAGATTTTAAAGATAAAAGAATAGTAATTGCAGAGGCGTTATTAGAATCTGTTATTAAAGACTGCAACATTAAAAACTATAAAGAAATTAAAAAATTTAAAGGAAAAGATTTTAAAGATACAGTTTGTAGTCATCCATTTTTAGATCTTGGTTATGATTACGAAATTCCAATGCTTGAAGCAAGATTTGTTACAACCGAACAAGGAACGGGCATTGTTCACTGTGCTCCCAGTCATGGTCCTGATGATTTCAATCTTTGTTTAAAGCATGGCATTAAAGCAATAGAGACAGTTGATGGTGACGGAAAATATACTAAAAACCTTCCTTTGTTTGAAGGAACTCATATTTTTAAAGCAAACCCAATTGTTATAGAAAAATTAAAAGCACAAAAAAAATTATTATCTAGTGGAGAATTAATCCATTCTTACCCACATTCCTGGAGGTCAAAAGCTCCACTTGTTCATAGAGCAACCCCACAATGGTTCATTTCTATGGAAAGTCACGGTTTAAGAAAAAAAGCACTAAAAGCATTAGATGACACCACATTTTACCCTGATAAAGGTAGAGAAAGAATAAAGGCTATGATTGAGACAAGACCTGACTGGTGTGTCTCAAGACAAAGAGTTTGGGGAGTTCCTTTGCCTATATTTGTTCATAAAACCACAAAAGAAATCTTAGCTGATGAAGAGGTAAATGAAAATATCGCAAAAATTTATGAAAAAGAAGGTTCTGATTGCTGGTTCTCTGATGACCCACAAAGATTTTTAGGAGATAGGTATAAAGCAGAAGATTACGATAAAATAAGTGACATTGTTGAGGTGTGGTTTGATAGTGGTTGTACGCATGCATTTGTTTTAGAAAAAAGAGAAGATCTCCAATGGCCCGCATCAATGTATCTAGAAGGATCTGACCAACATAGAGGTTGGTTTCATTCATCATTACTGGAGTCATGCGGAACCAGAGGTAGAGCTCCCTATGAATCGATATTATCACATGGGTTTGTCGTGGATGGTAAGGGTCTTAAAATGTCTAAATCTGTGGGAAATGTCATAGCACCAGAAGATATTTTAAAAAAATATGGTGCTGATATTTTAAGAATATGGGTTGCCTCATCAAATTATGAGGAAGACTTAAGAATTGATTATTCTATTTTAGAGCAGCATGCAGATTCTTATAGAAAGATTAGAAACACATTTAGATATTTACTTGGAAATCTAAATGATGACTTTAAGAAAATTGATTTTGAAAAACTAGATTTAAATCAATTACCCGAGTTAGAGCAATATATGCTTCACAGGGTTTATGATTTAAATGAAAATTTTAAAAACTATTTTAAGTCATATGACTTTCACAATCTTTACAAAGAGCTTTTAAATTTTTGTACAGTAGACTTATCAGCATTTTATTTTGATATTAGAAAAGATGCTTTGTATTGTGATTCGAAGGACTCAAAAAGAAGAAAAAGTAGTATTGTTGTATTAAATATAATTCTAGAATCTTTGATTAAATGGTTTGCTCCTATACTTTCATTCACAACAGAAGAAATTTTTACACTAATAAGTAAAGATAAAAAAAGTATTCATTTAGAAAAATTTATAGAATTCCCTAAATCGTTCGAAAATGAAAAGTTAAATAAAAAATGGAAAGAGTTAAAAAAAATTAGAGACATTTGCAACATCAGTATTGAAGCTAAAAGAGCCAGCAAGGAAATAGGATCAAGCCTAGAAGCAAATTTAACTATAAAGTTAAGTAAAAATTTATATGAAATTTCAAATAATATTGATTTTTCAGAATTGTGTATTACTTCTGCAGCTATGGTAGAACAATCAGGTACTGAAGAAGTAATGGTTAAAACAACTAAGGCTGAAGGCAATAAGTGCCCAGTTTGTTGGAAAATTAATAATGAAAAATGTGAAAGACATCCAAGTTAGTAACAAAAGTAATGAATAAAACTAGTTTAAAAGCTTTTTTTTTAAATTTTACAATCTTATTAATAATATTCTTAATTGATCGAATATCTAAGTTTTATATTTTAAAATTAGCAGAATTGGAAAACTCAGTAGACATATATGTTACATCTTATTTAAATTTATTTTTAATTTGGAATAAGGGAATAGCTTTTGGCTTACTTTCTATGAACGAAAGTATGATTTACAATACAATTACGCTCATTATTGGTCTTATTATTATCTTTATTTTATTCATGATGTGGAAAAACGATAATATTCAAAGATATTTTTTAGCTTTAGTAGCAGGTGGAGCACTAGGCAATCTTTATGATAGGGTAGTTTATACAGCAGTGCCAGATTTTATTGATCTTCATTTTCATGGGTTTCATTGGTTTGTTTTTAATGTAGCTGACATATTTATTACCGTTGGAGTTTTTTGCCTTATTTTAGTAGAACTTTTCTATAATAATAAAATTACAAATGAATAAAACTATATTTACTATTCTTTTACTCTTGATAACGTTAAGTGCATGTAACTCAATCAAAAAAGGTTTAAAAGGTGAGGGGAAAAAAGGTACAGATGAGTTTTTGGTGGAAAAAAAATCTCCTTTAGTATTACCACCTAATTTCGATGAATTGCCAGTGCCTACCAGTGAAACAGATAACAATGTAGCCTTAACTAAAGAAGACACCTCAAGTATCGAGGATATAATCAATCAAAGCTCTTCGACGGATACAAGTAAAAAAAATAATAATTTAAAGAATTCAATTGAAGAATCCATCATTGAAAAAATTAATAGGAAAAAAATTAAAGAAGTTAGTTTAGATGAAACCTTAGAAGAGACTATAGAGGAAAAAATAACAATGCCTAAAAAAGAAGGTTTTTTTGGAAGATTAAAAAACAAATTCAACAACATGGAACACTAGAATAATGATATTTAAAAATTTTTTAAATATCAAAAATAACAAAGTAATAAAAAAAGATTTTCTAAATTTACTAAAACATCAGCCTCAAGTTTTCGAGACTTTAAAAACTACCTACAAGTATAGCTACTCTAAAAAAGCAATTTCTAAGTATAAAAAATTTTCCAATATAAGAGTAATTGGAATGGGTGGTTCAATTCTAGGAACTGAAGCAATTTATGATTTTTTAAAAAAAAAAATCAAAAAAAAGATTACATTTGTAAATAATTTAAATAGTAACGCAGATTATTTTCAGGATAAAAATATTAATTTAAATTTGATAATCTCTAAATCAGGTAATACTTTGGAGACAATAGCAAATGTAAATACATTAATAAAAAGTAAAGAGAGTAATATTGTTATCACAGAAAAGAAAGATAGCTATTTAACTAACTTAGCAAGCAAACTTAAAGCAGAAATATTTGAGCACAAAAACTATGTGGGCGGAAGGTATTCTGTCTTATCTGAGGTAGGGATGCTACCAGCAGAATTGATGAATTTAAATGAAAGTAAATTCAAACAATTTAATATTCTTATTAAAAATAAGGCTTTTGTAAATAACCTTGTTAATAATGTAGCAGCAACTTTAAATTTAATCAAAAATGGTAAGTACACCTCGATAATTTTAAACTATGATGAACAGTCAGAAAATCTATTTAAATGGTATCAACAATTAATAGCTGAAAGCTTAGGTAAAAAATCTAAAGGGATCTTACCAATTGTTTCGTCTATGCCAAAAGATAATCATAGTTTAATGCAATTATACTTAGACGGTCCTAAAAAAAGTTTTTACACTTTTTTTAATGTTTTAGACAACAAGGAAATAAAAATAAATGATAGTAATATTCTTTCCAGTCATAGATATTTGAGGAATCAATCCATAGAAAAAATTAAACAATCTCAAATGTTGGCTACTGAAAAAGTTTTTAAATCAGAAAAAATACCTTTTAGAAGTTTTAGAGTTTTAAAACGAGATGAACAATCACTAGGTGAATTGTTTTGCTTTTTTATCCTAGAGACTATTTTGCTTGGAAGGGCCCTAAACGTCAATCCTTTTGATCAACCTTCAGTCGAATTAATAAAAAAAGAAACAAAAAAAATTTTAACCTAAGGTATTACCAAAAATAATTTTTGAAATACCATAATTTTTTTTTATTATAATATTAAATTCGTTAGGAAACACATCTTCTTCTTTTTTGTGTCTATGAATTATTATAATACCGTTATCTTTTAATAATTTTAATTTGATGATTGTATCTAATAAATCTACTAATTTTTTTTCTTTGTAGGGTGGGTCCATAAAAATAATATCAAATTTATTATTCAATGCTTTCAGTGTACTTTCTGCAAAAATATCTTTTTCTATTATACTTGAAGAACCCTGTTGTTTTAGGTTTTCTATATTTTTTTTTAGAATAGTTAATACTTCTTTATAGCTTTCTAAAAATATAACACCTGCAGCTCCTCTTGATAAACACTCAAGTCCAAAGGATCCAACACCTGAAAATAAATCAAGAATATTTGAGTTTTCAAGATTTACGTCCAATAACTTAGAATGTTTAATTATATTAAAGATGGATTCTTTAGTTAGGTCTTTAAGAGGCCTTGTTAATTTATCTTTTGGAAGTAAAATTTTTTTACCTTTGTAATTCCCTGAAATTATTCTCATTCATCAATTACCTTATATCCAATATCTTTTCTAAAAAATCCACCGTTCCAATTAAGTTTATTAATATGATTAAAAACTCTATCTCTACTTTCTTTAAAATTAGAAGACAGGCTAACAAAGCTCATTACCCTTCCACCATTTGAATAAATCTTATTTTCAATTTTTTTAGTTCCGGCGTGGTAAATAAAATCACCTTCATTTAAATGAAGCTTTTCAGTATTTTCAATCAGTATATCATTGTTATATTTACTTGGATAACCGTTTGAGCAAATAACAATACATAGGCTTTTTTTATTATACCATTCTATTTTTAAGTTTTTTAATGTTTCATTGCAGCATGCTTCTATAATTTCTAGTAAATCTGATTTTAACTTTGGTAAAATTGTTTGACACTCAGGATCTCCCATTCTTACATTATACTCAATTAAATATGGCTCATCACCAACTATCATTAAGCCCGCATATAAAAAGCCTCTATAATTAGACCCCATCTCTTGTAGTGCTTTGAGGGTAGGTTTTATTATTTTGTTTAATATTTTTTCTTCAAGAACTTGATTTATTAATCGTGATGGGGAGTATGCACCCATACCTCCGGTATTGTCACCTTTATCACCCTCTAAAACTCTTTTATGGTCTTGTGCAGTTTCAAAACTTTTAATTTCTTTACCATCACTAATTATAAAATAGCTCATTTCTTCGCCAACAAGAAACTCTTCTATTAATACATTCTTAGCTACACCAAACTTTCCATTAAAAATTTCTTTTATTGCATTATTGGCGCTATCTTCATTCTCGCAGATATAGACACCTTTTCCAGACGCTAGTCCATCAGCTTTAACAACAAGTGGAAACTGCGTTTTATTTAAAAAAATAAATGCTTCATTGGGGCTTTCAAATATTCCAAATTTAGCAGTAGGAATTTTATACTTCTCGCAAATATTTTTGGTAAATATCTTTGAACCCTCAAGTTGTGAAGAAATTTTATCTGGGCCGAAAATATCTATTTCTGTATCTTTAAAAAAATCTACTATTCCATCTACCAGTGGTTTTTCAGGACCAACTATAATTAAACTTATTTTGTTAGTTATTGAAAACTCTTTAATCTTATTAAAGTCAGAAAGATCAATTTCAACGTTTTCAGCAAGTTCAGATGTGCCTGCATTACCAGGAAAACAATATATTTTTTCAATCTTTGATGATTTTTTAATAGATTGGCATATAGCATGTTCTCTTCCTCCGCTTCCAATTATTCCAACTTTCATATAGATGTATATAAACTAAAAATGAATAAAAAATTAGCAAAATTAAAATATTTACCAAATAATTTTGAAATTATTGAAAATGGCGATCATGTTATATGTGCTATTTCTAGTAAATCCATAAGCTTAGAAAATCTTAATTATTGGAATGTAGAGCTGCAAGAACCTTATTATTCATATGTAGAAGCACATACAAAAAAAGAAAATAGTTAAAAAATTACTTCCACCGATTATGAGACCATATCCACTTACCTGGATCTTTTAAAATCATTTTTTCTAACCAAATATTTAGATCTCTAGTAATTTTTTCAGTGGAACTATCTTTTGAAAATTCTATTGGCTTCTCAACCTTAATCTTAAAGTTTATATTATTGAATCTTTCAATATAAATTGGAACAACCTTACAGTCGAATTTTTTAATAAATTGAGCAGGTATAGTTGTTGTGAAAGCGTTTTCATTAAAAAATTTAGATTTTGTTCCCTCTGAAACTCTTTGATCTATCATCAAAGCTATAGAGTAACCTTTTTTATATAGTTTTAATAACTGCCTAACACCACCAGCTCCTTTTTTAATTTGATTTTTGCAAATATATTTTTTTCTTATTCTCTCCATTAATACATTTAAAAATATATTATTTAATGGCCTGTATATCGCTGCTAAATTTACGCCAGATTTCTCAATTTGCATTGCCATTAGTTCAAAATTACTAAAATGCCCTGATACAAAAATCACAGGTGTTTTTTCATTTTTTATTTGTTCAAGAATTTCTCCACCTTCTAACTGAATATTAGATTTTAATTTTTTGTTTCTGAAATTTTTAAGAAACATGTATTCAGACAAGGTTCTCCCATAATTATTCCACATACTATCTTTAATATTATTCATTTCCTGTAAATTAATTTGAGGAATAGCTCTTTGTATATTTGATTTAATTATTTGTTTTGATCTGAATAGTGGACCAAAGAATTCAAATAATTTTCCACTTATAAAAGATGATATTTTTAAGCCTAGAATTTTATAAATCAAGAAAAGAAGTGAGATGATTATAAACTCGAAAAAATATTTAATTATTTTCATTTAAATTAATTAATGCTTGTATAAGGTTTTTTTCATCAAATATTTCAAGGGTAGACTTAATAAATAAAATTTCAGTTTTATCAAAAGAATCTAATCTTAAATAATCTTTTTCTGTTGTTATAATTTTAGCATCATATTTTTTTGCTTTATTAACTATCTCATAAAAATCTTTTTGTGAATATTGATAGTGATCTGGATATTCTAAATCATCAACAATCTTTAAATTATTATTTTTTAACATATTTACAAAAGTTTTATGATTACCTATGCCTGAAAAAACTAAGTAATCATATTCTTTATTGAAGTCTTCAATATTTAATGGAATATACTTTCCCTGATTTATATTAATTTCTGGGTTAATCTTCTTAATTTGATTTTTAATATCAATTAAATGTTCTTCGTTTCCATTTAGAAAAACATTATCATAAAATCTTAAATTATTAATACCCTCCCTTAAAGGACCGGATGGTAGGGTAAGTCCATTTCCAATCCAATTTAGATTATTAAAACAAACTATCTCTAGATTGTATTTAATGGAGGTATCTTGCAGCCCATCATCAAAAATTGCTATTTTATAACCCTCTGAAATTGCCTCATCCAGCGCATCAACTCTTTTTATTGAAGTAAATAATTGACCATTTTTACTGAGTAATTTTTGTTCATCAATTTGATCTGAATAAAATTTTTTAATGAAACAAACCTTGATATTTTTTTTTTCTAAAATTTCCTTTATTTTAATAACCAGAGAAGTTTTTCCAGTACCTCCAATATAGATATTGCCAATACAAATTGTTTTAATTTCTGGACTTGCTAACTTTGGTTTTGATTTTATTTTAGAAAGTAGATTTAAAATAATCGAAAAGGGTAAAAGTAAATAAGAATATAAATGTGGTTCTTTATAGTCCCAAAATTTAGGTTTTTTTAATTTCATTATTTAATAAACTGTTTATCTCATCTTTAGTTTCGTAGAGTATTTTTTTTCCTATTTTTTCAATTTTTAAATAATTCTTTTTATTATTTGGCTTAATTATTAATTTATTTATTAAGTTTGTTAAGCTAGTTGTTCCATTAACTTTGTGGGTAATTTTCAATTTATCCAGTAGTTTGTATATATCTGAAAAATTATCTGTATTTGGACCATGTAAAACGGCCGCACCATTTCGTGCAGGCTCCAGTGGGTTTTGACCACCTTTTCCAGCGAGTGATTTTCCCATAAAAACTATATCTGAGGTGTAATAAAATTTTTTTGTTTCTCCATATGTGTCCACCAAATATATATCGGTATCTTTTAGCTTTTTTGGATTTGAACTGTGTAAAACTACATTTAATTTTAAATCATTAATTTCTTGAACTATTTTATTAACTCGATGAATGTGTCTTGGTATTATTATAGTTAATAAATTTTTATATTTTTTCTTTAGATTTAAGTGAACCTTAGAGCATATAATCTCTTCACCTGAGTGTGTGCTTGATGCGCACCAAATTTTTTTATTCTTTAAATTTTTTAATAGTGTCGCATCTAGTTTAATAAGTCTATCCTGATTATTATTAATAAATTTTAGATTTCCCATTATCTTAATTTTAGAAACATTTAATTTTTTAAGATAATCAAGAGTTTCACTGTTTTGAGGGTATGCTTTTGAAATATTTTTAAATACTGAATTTGAAAAACTTTTGAAATATTTCCATTTATTAAAAGTTTTTTTTGTAATTCTCGCATTAAGAAGCAATAAGGGTGTATTTTTTTTATTAAGAACTTTAAAGATGCTTGGCCAAATTTCAGACTCCACAAATATTGCAATGGTAGGTTTCCAGTAATTTAGAAATTTATAAGAATATAATATAGAATCTATTGGAAAAAATTGATGAACTGTCTTTCTAAATTTAAATTTTTTAAATATTTCAGCAGAACTTAGTGTTGATGAGGTTATTAAAATTTGTTTTATAGATTGATTTTTTTCAAGCTCATAAATCAAAGGTAAAATACTAAGAAGTTCACCAACACTTGATCCATGAAGCCAAATTAAATTTCCAGAAACCTTTTTCTTTGACGGAAAGCAGAATTTTTCTTTAAACCTCTTGGGATCTTCTTTATTTTTTAATATTCTAAAAATAATTATTATTGGAGAGACTATTAATAATATTGATATGAGTACTTGATATAAAAAAAACATTACCCTTTTTTTATTTGTTTTTCATAAAAATTTTTATAAAGTTCTGAATTTTTTAACAATTCATCATGTTTACCATTTGCAACTACATTTCCAGCATCAATAATGTATATTTGATCTGAATTTAAAACCGTTGAAAGTCTATGAGCAATTACAATGGTGGTTTTGTCTTTAGTTAATATTTTTAAAGCATCTTGAATTTTACTTTCTGTTTCAGCATCTAACGATGAGGTTGCTTCATCCAGTAAAATTATTGGGCTTTTTTTAATCATAGCCCTAGCTATTGATAGCCTTTGCTTTTCTCCACCCGATAATCTAATTCCATTTTCACCTATTACAGTTTCATACTTATTAGGTAATTTGTCTATAAACTCATGCGAATAAGAGAATTTTGCAGCTGCAATTATCTCTTCATCTGAGACATAATTTTTTGCATATTTAATATTATTTTTTATTGTATCATCAAACAAAGTTGTGTCTTGACTTACAAGTGAAATTTTATCCCGCAGAGATTTAATTTTTACTTTATATATTGACTGATTATCAATTAGAATGTCTCCTGACTGTGCATCATAAAATCTAGGTATCAAATTTAGAATTGTCGATTTTCCAGACCCACTATGTCCAACCAATGATGTCATTTTACCACCAGTTATATTAAGGTTAATATTTTTTAAAATATTTTCTTCATTAGAATTGTATTTAAAATTTAAGTTGTTAAATTTAATTTCTGCATTGGTAATGTTAATATCCTTAGAATTTTCACAGTCTATAATTTTATTTTTATGATCAATGATAGGTAAAATTCTATTAGCTGCTGATAACCCTTGGTTTAAAGTTATATTTATTGTTGATAGAGCTCTAACTGGTTGATATGCAAGCATCATAGCCGCAAGGAAAGAGAAAAAATTACCTATTTCAATCTCACTCTTAAGAGCTAATTTTCCAGAATAGAATATTAAAATTGCAATCATAATTCCAGTTAGAGTTTCCATGATAGGAGACATTCTAACAAATATTGTATTGATCTTAATATTTTTATCTTTTAATTGACTTAAATGCCCATCTGTTCTTTTGCTTTCATAGTCTTCTCTTTGAAATATTTTTATCAACTTATGATTTTTAAATAACTCAATTAAGTGTGTATTTAAAAAACCAGATTTTTCCTGGGCTTCTGTAACAACTTTCCCCATTCTTTTACCAAGAGTTTTTGATGCAAAACCTGCAATAGGTATCATTATTATGGCAATCAATGATAATTTCCAATTTTGATAGAACATAACAAATAATAAACCAAATAAAGTTAAACTATCTTTAAATAAATTTAAAACCGCAGTACTAAGCAATGTTGTAATATGAGTTACATCATATGTTAGATTTGAAATAAATTTTCCAGAATGTTTTTGATCAATTAACTGTGTATCTGCATCAATTAAAGATTTTACCATTTGTGATTGAAGAATTTTTTTAATTTCTTCAGCAACACCAATCATAATTGCTTTTGCAAAATAAAGGGCAAACCCCTTTATGGTAAATGCTATAATTATAAATAAAGGAATTATAATTATTAAAGACTGATCCTTTTCAACAAATATTTTTTTTATAGCAGGATCTAAAAGCCAAGCTATTGCAGAGGTGCTTGCTGCAACAAGAACTCCAAAAAAAACTGAGATTAATATTTTATTAATATATTTTTTTGAATAGTCTTCATATAATCTTTTATAAATTTCTGAATTTTTCATTAAATTTTTCCAATTAATATATTACAGAAAATAATTAGGCCGGTTATATTGTTGCTTTTAAATACCCTTAAGCAGCTTGTTGGGTTTTTAGAATTAAAAAATTTTATCTGATAAAAAAATAAATGAATTATTACTAATAATAAACAAATATAAAAAAAATAATTATAATTCATTAGAATGCCTGAGATTAAAATAGATAAAATTAGGAGAGCATAACATGTGGTTACAAAGTTTTTTGGTTTATTTTTAAATTTTATTGAAGTTGATTTTACACCTATTATTTCATCATCTTGGATATCTTGAAACCCATATATAGTGTCGTATCCTAGTGTCCAAAATATGGCTCCTAGATAAAAGATAATAGGAACAATACTTATTTCTCCCACTATTGATGTCCAGCCTAAAATCAAACCATAGTTAAATGTTATCCCTAAAAACAGTTGAGGCCAGTGTGTGAATCTTTTCATTAACGGGTAGGTAAAAGCTAAAGGCATCGATCCTAGTGCAAGGATAATAGTTAAGTTATTAAAATTAATTAAAACTAGAAAAGCAAGTGAACATAAAATAATTGTATAAAAAATTGCCAATTTTATAGAAACTTTATTTGAGGCTATTGGTCTATTTTTTGTTCTCTTAACTTTTTTATCAAATTCCTTGTCAAAAATATCATTTACAACACAGCCTGCAGAACGCATTAAAACTGATCCTAAAAAAAATAAAAGCAGATAAAAAAAATAATCATTTAGACTGTTTGAGAAATCATAAGCAATTGTTAAGCCCCATGCGCAAGGCCAAAATAATAGCATAAAACCAATTGGCTTTTTCAGTCTTGTTAGTTCAATAAAAAAATTTAATTGTTTCATTATAATTTACTTGTAAATAGCAAAGGCTAGTTTCATAATCAAATTGATTCGTATGAATATAGATTACACAGTTACAGCATTAATGTTTCCAGCAATACCTTTGCTTATGAATATCTATAGTAATAGATTTCACTCATTAAGTAAGCTTATTAGGCAGCTTCATGATGAGCATGTGTATGAAAACCATATTCCTCCTGAGTGGAAAAAGCAGTTTATAAATTTAAGTGGAAGAATTGTGCTATTGAAGTGGACTATTATGTTTGCCGCTTTTGGTCTTTTATTTAATTTGCTAACTGTGTTCGCTCTCTATCTAAATGAAATTTTTGTAGCAAGGATAATTTTTGGATCTTGTTGTCTGTCAATGATGATTTCAATTTTAGTTTTTTTAAGAGAAATTCATATATCAACAAACGCATTAAAATTACATATGTCTGATATGGATGTTGATTTAGATTAATTAGGAATAATAACTGCAGGACCAGTTAATAGTCTTGCTTCTAACTCTTCATGTGCTTCCTTTGCATCACTAAGAGGATATCTTTTTGAAATTTCAACTTTAAATTTTCCAGATAAAATCGCATCGAAAACTTTTTTAGCCGATTCAACTAACTCTTCTCTTGTCATTGTATAGTGTGCAATTGAAGGACGAGTAAAAAATAAACCTTTTGCGTTAATGTGTTTTTTAACATCTATTGTATCAACATAACCTGACGCGTTACCAAAAGCGACCATCATGCCTCTAACTTTTAATGTCTCAATTGATCCATCAAATGTTTTTATACCAACGCCATCATAGACAACATCAATACCGTTTTTACCTACAATTTTTTCTACCTCTTCAACAAAATTTGTATCTGTATAATTTATCACATGATGACAGCCATTTTTTTTTGCAATCGCTTCTTTTTCTTTAGAGCCAACTGTTCCAATAACCTCCGCTCCTAATGTATTAGCCCACTGACATAAAATTTGACCAACACCACCAGCTGCTGCATGGTATAAAACTTTATCGCCTTTTTTAATTGGGTAGGCTCTGTGTAATAAATATTCAGAAGTCATCCCTTTAAGCATGATGCAAGATGCAATTTCATCTGAAATACCTTTAGGAACCAAAACTAGTTTTTCTTGAGGAAATAATTGTTTTTCAGAATAACTTCCAATTGGCATTGAAGAGTGAGCCACTCTATCTCCAACTTTAAATAGATCAACTTCTGAACCAACTTCTTCAATTATTCCACATGCTTCTAAACCAATTCCACTTGGTAGAGAAATGGGGTACAAGCCTGTTCGGTGATAAACATCAATATAGTTAAGACCAATTGATAAATTTTTTATCAAAACTTCTTTTGGACCTGGTTTACCGATTGCAATATCCTTAATCTCTAAAACTTCAGGACCACCAAATTTTTCTATTTGAATTGTTTTCATTATTTTACAAATGTACCATTATGATAATCTTGCACTGCTTGCAAGACCTCTGCTTTAGTATTCATTACAAATGGACCCCCTCTAGCAATTGGTTCGCCAATAGGCTTACCAGATATCAATAAAAACTTAGCTTTAGTTATGCTATAAACTTTTAATTTTTCTTCTCTAGTTAAAATGATTAGAGTTGAATCTTTAACCACATCATGACTTTCATCTCCAACTTTAATTTCACCTTCAATTAAGTAAATTAAAGAATTATGTGTTGAGGGAAGATCAAAATTAAATTCTTTTCCTTTTTCAAGTTCCACATCAAAATAAACAGGTTCAACATTATGATTTTTAACAGGTCCTTCTGCATCTTGAAACTTTCCAGCAATCACTTTGACAGTTTTATCATCATCTTTATGAGTGCTCATTTTATCAGCATCAATATAAATGTACTCAGGCTTAGTCATTTTCAATTTGGCAGGCATGTTCACCCATAATTGAAATCCATGAAGTTTACCTTCTTTCATTGCAGGCATTTCTGAATGAATTATTCCACTGCCTGTTTTCATCCACTGAACATCTCCAGCACTCATTATGCCTTCACCACCTGCACTGTCTTTGTGTTCAAAGTCACCAGCAAGCATATAGGTTACTGTTTCAATTCCTCTGTGAGGGTGAGGGGGAAAGCCACCAATGTAATCATCTTTATTTTCAGAACCAAACTCATCCAACATTAAAAAAGGATCATGGTAATCAATAAGATGAGTACCAATGCTTCTTTTTAATTTAACACCAGCACCATCTGATGCTGCAACCGGTTCTATGATTTTTTCTACTTCGACTCAACTCATACTTATGCTCGATTACCTTTAATTAAAAAATAAATTCCTCCAATTAAAAGAAATATTTGCTCACTAGTGAATAGTTTTGTAGTAAAGAACCAGTCTTTGTGAGCAAAGACAAGTATAGTAATCATCAAGATAGTTATGTTAAGTCCTGATAGCCTTGTGAGTATATTTCCAAAAGGATTTTTAATAAAACCGCTTATTATTAATACCAATCCAGTCAACAGTTCTGATAAAGCAACTGTTGATGCTAACATAGGTGATAGACCAAAATATTCAATTAATCCTTGGGGAGGTAATGGAAATTTTTTTGCACCATGAATGATAAAAGCAATACCAATTCCAAACCTGAAAATTAAAGGCGCCAGTGCATCAATATTTGAAAAAAAACTGTTAACTTTGTTATTTAAATTCTGCATATTATCCTTTATTATTTATTATGTGATCCATCACAAAATGGCTGATTGCTAGTTTGTTTGCAAGAGCAAAAAAACATTTTTTTAGTTTCTTCAGCCTTGTATGCGAGTGGAGTAAACTCAGTGCCTTTATGTGATCCATCACAAAAAGGTTGTTTTGAACTTTTTCCACAAGTGCACCAGTAATAAGATTTATCTTTTTCTACTTCAACAGCGATTGCACTATCGCCTGCTCTTTGTCCTTTAGTCATATTTACCTTTTCAATTTGTTTGACTTCTATTTAGTGCTTTGTTACTAATAATGCAATAACGCAATATAATCATACTAGTATACAAAAACATACGATGAAAAACTTGATAGATTGTCCAGCAGAAAGAGCAGTTTACTTTCTTGGAGGTAAATGGAAAATTAGAATTTTATTCAGCTTGCTACAAAGTAAAAAAATTAGATTTGGTGAACTTAAAAAGGGATTAAAAACCATTACACAACAAATGTTATCTAAGCAGCTTAAGGAATTAGAGACAGATGGAATAGTTAATAGAAAAGTTATTCAAATAATGCCGCCAAAAGTTGAGTATTCACTAACTGAATTTGGCCTTTCAGTTATGCCTATCTTAAGGTCTTTCTCAGAATGGAATAAAAGAAATACTCGAACTATTTCAGTAAAACTAAATAAGAATTTTGAAGAAAATAGAATTAGATAATATTAAGTAACTGTTTTAAATTTTTTACTTCATCTTTAGGTTTATAATCAAGATTATCAAAAATATTATTATTTCTGTTTACCCAAATAGAACTATAACCGTAATTTCCACCCCCAGAAACATCCCAAGTATTAGCACTTAAAAATGCAACCTCTTCTTTTTGTATTTTATATCTATTAATTGGCATGTCATAAACTTTTGAGTCTGGTTTATAAATTCTAACTTCTTCGATTGAAAATATATCATCAAATATATTATCTAGGTTATTACTCTTAACTAATTCATTAAGAAGAGAAGGTGTTCCATTAGAAAGAATACCTAATTTATAATTTTTTTCTTTTAGTTTTTTTAAAACTTCAGGTACTTCTGGAAAGGTGGAGAGTACCTTGTAAAGGTTTAATAATTCATTTTTCATTGAAGCATCTATCTCAAATGCCTTCATTGATTTATCTAAACTATCTTCTGTCACTTGCCAAAAGTCTTTATGTCTATTCATTAAGCTTCTAAGCCAAGTGTATTCTAGTTGAGTAGTTCGCCAGTAATTAGCAAAACCTTCCCACTTATCACCAATTTTATCTTTACATTTTTCTGCTGCTGAATTGACATCAAATAAAGTGCCATATGCATCAAAAATTATTGCTTTAATATTTTTCATAAATTAAATTAAAATTAATGAGTAATATTAGATTATTTTTTAAAGAAAGTTTATCACTTAATTTAACCGCTAAACTTGATAAACCACAATCTCACTATATTACCAAGGTAATGAGAATAAAGATTGGTGAAATTTTCTCTTTATTTAATAGCAGTGGAGAGTGGGAAGCAAAAATTTTAACTTTATCCAAAAGTATAATTGAATTTAATATTACAAAACAATTAAGACAAAAAGAAAGTACGAAAGAAATGTGGTTAGCTTTCTCACCCATTAAATCAAATTATTTTAACTTCATGATTCAAAAAGCAACAGAGCTTGGAGTTACAAAGTTTTTACCAATAATATTTGATAGAACAATTGTAAGAAAAATTAATAAAGAAAGATTAGAAAAAGTAATTATAGAGGCTGCCGAACAGTCAAATCGTATTAATGTTCCATCTATTGAGGATCCTCAATCATTAAAAGATTTTTTAAATAATGAAAAGATGGACTTAATATTTACTGATTTAGATTCTCAAAATAAAAAATTAAATTTAGCGAAATTAACTAGCAATCCAACTTGTGTAATTATTGGTCCTGAAGGTGATTTTTCTGAAGATGAAAGAGAGCAGATTCTTGCCTTTAATGGGGTTCAACCAATCAAAATAAATGAAAATATATTAAGATCTGAAACTGCTGTAATTTCAGCGTTATCAATTGTTAATTACACGGTTAATTGATATTTTGTCGCGATAACTAAAGTTTAATTTTTTGAAAGACACTTTATATAGTGGGTGACTTATGAAAAAAATTTTATTTATTTTATTAACAACTATTTATGCTACTAGCTCATTAGCCGATCAGCCTAAGCAGTGGCAATTCGGTTTTCAGGATGCAGCCTCTCAAAGTATGAGAGATATTGTTAGTTTCCACAACAACCTTCTGCTTCCAGTAATTATTGCTATTAGTGTTTTTGTTTTATTTCTTATGATTTACACTTGTATAAGATTTAGAGCATCAAAAAATCCAGTCCCATCAAAAACCACTCATAATGTTGCTGTAGAAGTTTTGTGGACATTAATCCCATGTTTAATTTTAATAGTGATGGCAGTTCCGTCATTTAAGATCTTATATAAACAGGACACAATCCCAAAAGTTGACCTTACGATTAAAGCTGTTGGTTACCAATGGTACTGGGGATACGAATATCCTGACGAAAATATTATTTTTGAATCATACATGATCAAAGAAGAAGAATTAAAAGAGAACCAACCAAGACTATTAACTGTTGATAATGAACTTGTTGTTCCTGTTAATAAAGTTGTTAAAGTTTTAATCACAGCAAACGATGTATTACATGCTTGGGCGCTACCATCTTTTGGAGTTAAAAGAGACGCGGTACCTGGAAGAATAAATGAAACCTGGTTTAAGGCTGAAAAAGTTGGAACTTACTACGGTCAATGTTCTGAGCTATGTGGAATACAACATGCTTTTATGCCGATCACAGTGAGAGTTGTGACAGACGAAGAATATGCAATATGGTTATCGGAAGCTAAAATGAAATTTGCTAATGAGCCAATTACAGACAATGAATATAAAAAACTGGCGAGTAAATAAAAATGTATACACAAGCAGCATCACACGACGATCATCACACACCAACAGGTTGGAAACGTTGGGCTTACTCAACTAACCACAAAGACATTGGTACAATGTATTTAATTTTTGCAATTTTTGCAGGAATTATTGGTACAGCTTTTTCAGTATTAATGAGAATTGAATTAATGCATCCTGGCGATGGAATTTTAGGTGGAAATTATCACTTATATAATGTGTTGGTTACTGGTCATGGACTAATAATGATTTTCTTTATGGTAATGCCAGCCATGATTGGTGGATTTGGTAATTGGTTTGTCCCAATTATGATTGGTGCACCTGATATGGCCTTTCCTAGAATGAATAATATTTCATTTTGGTTATTACCAGCTTCATTTATTTTACTATTACTTTCGATATTTGTAGATGGCCCCCCAGGTCAACAAGGAGTAGGAGGAGGATGGACTTTATACCCACCTTTATCTTCTAAAGCCGGACAACCTGGTCCCGCAATGGATTTTGCTATTTTAAGTTTACACTTAGCAGGAGCTTCTTCAATTTTAGGAGCAGTTAACTTTATTACAACAATTTTGAATATGAGAACGCCAGGGATGACGTTGCACAAAATGCCTTTATTTGCTTGGTCTGTTTTAGTTACAGCATTTTTATTGTTGTTATCATTGCCCGTTTTAGCTGGTGCAATTACAATGCTTTTAACTGATAGAAATTTTGGAACTGCATTTTTTGATGCTCAAACTGGAGGAGACCCAGTTTTATACCAGCATTTATTTTGGTTCTTTGGTCACCCAGAAGTTTATATTTTAATCCTTCCTGGCTTTGGAATGATAAGTCATATTGTTTCAACATTTTCTAAAAAACCCGTATTTGGATATTTAGGAATGGCTTATGCAATGGTTTCAATTGGGGTTGTTGGCTTTGTTGTTTGGGCGCACCATATGTATACAGTTGGTTTAAGCACTGACACTAAAGCATATTTTATAGCTGCAACAATGATTATTGCAGTACCAACCGGAATTAAAATATTTTCATGGATTGCAACAATGTGGGGTGGATCAATTTCTTTTAAAACACCAATGATGTGGGCATTAGGTTTTATATTTTTATTTACAGTAGGTGGTGTAACGGGTGTTGTGCTTGCAAATGCTGGTGTTGATACCGCAATGCACGATACTTATTATGTAGTTGCTCACTTTCATTATGTTTTATCTTTAGGAGCAGTATTTGCGATTTTTGCAGGATTTTATTATTGGTTTGGTAAAATGTCTGGCTATGAATATTCTGAAACTTTAGGACAAATACATTTTTGGTTAACATTCATTGGAGTTAACTTGATATTTTTCCCTCAACACTTTTTAGGTTTAGCAGGTATGCCAAGAAGGTATGCTGATTATCCAGATGCATTTTCGGGTTGGAATTATGTTTCATCAGTTGGTTCATATATAGCAGTTGCTGGTTTATTAGTGTTTTTTGCTAACTTAATCTATTCTTTTTCTAAGAAAAAAGCTGCAGCTCAAAACCCTTGGGGAGAAGGTGCTACAACTTTAGAATGGACTATACCATCGCCACCAAATTTCCATACTTTTGATGAGTTACCGAAGTTTGAGGATGATCAAGATACTGAAAAATCTAATACTCATTAAATTTTAAAAAAAGTATTTTTAACAAATAAGATATTATTATGCTGACACCAGACAAAAAAACTAAAAAAAAAAATATCTTTACTGCGTTTGGAATAATAGCGTTCATGATATTTCTATTTTTTTTCACTCTCTATAATGTGGGAGTTTTTGACAGACAATTATGATCCAAAAAAAAACGCTTACTCCTATAATTTTAGCCGGAATCTTTTTTATCATGCTTGGCCTTTCATTTGCTGCGGTACCTTTATACGACATATTCTGTAGAGCGACTGGATTTGGTGGAACTACGCAAATATCAAAAGAAGCACCAGATATAGTTTTAGATCAAAAAGTAAGTGTTCGCTTTGATACAAATGTAAACAAACTGCCCTGGAATTTTAAAGTAAAAAAAAATGTTATGGATGTGAACATAGGTCAAGTGAATCGAATCGAATTTGAAGTAGAGAATTATGGGGATGAAACAACCTATGGTGTGGCTGCTTTTAATGTATCTCCCTCATCTTTTGGTAAATATTATAGTAAATTAGGCTGTTTTTGCTTTGAAAAGCAAGCGTTGAAAGCAGGAGAAAAAGCAACATATATAATGACTTTTTATTTAGATCCAGAAATGGTAAACGACCCAAATACTAAAAATATTAAAGATGTAACCATGTCCTATACTTTCTTTTCATCAGATTACTATAACCAATCAAAATTATAAAAATGTCATCAGAAAAAAAACATGATTATCACTTAGTAGACCCAAGTCCTTGGCCTATTTATGTATCATTTTCTAGCTTATTTTTAGCAATAGGGACTGTCTATTATTTGCATAGTGAAGTTTCCTGGGGAATGTACTTAGGTTTTGCTCTTTTATTTTATGGAGTATACATGTGGTTTAGGGATGTAATAATAGAGTCGGTTGATCATAAACACCATACACCCGTTGTTAAAATTCACCTTAGATATGGAATGACTCTTTTTATCGCCTCCGAAGTAATGTTTTTTGTTGCGTGGTTTTGGGCTTATTTTAATGCAAGTTTATTTCCTACAGAAGTTATGGGCAATGTTTGGCCTCCTGTAGATATTAAAACATTTGATCCTTGGGATATTCCATTGATAAATACATTAATTCTACTATTATCGGGAACTACAGTTACCTGGGCGCATCATGCCTTAGAAGAAGGTGATAGAGAAAGTTTTGTGCAAGGTTTGGCAATCACAGTTGTTTTAGGTTTTAGCTTTTCTTTATTGCAGATTTATGAATACCATCATGCAAGTTTTGATTTTTCAGGAAATATATATGGTGCTGTGTTTTATATGGCAACAGGTTTTCATGGGTTTCACGTCGTTGTAGGAACTATATTTTTAGCTGTATGTTGGTGGAGAGGCAAGACTGGTCATTATAAAAAAGGTGAGTTTTTCGGCTTTGAGGCTGCTGCGTGGTACTGGCATTTTGTTGATGTAGTATGGCTATTCCTATTTGCTTCAATCTATATTTGGGGAAGTTAATAGTTTACCTTGAGAAATAAATTTTTATTTTCAATTTTTGTATTCTTTTTTATATCTATATTTATAGCATTAGGTAGCTGGCAACTAGTAAGATTAGATTGGAAAAATGAATTATTAAATAAAATTGATGTTTCTTTGAAGAAAGAACCTGTTGATTTAATGACGAATGTTCCTGAGGACTATTTAAAAATCAAAACTTCAGGGGTTATAGATTTTGATAAACAAATTTATTTGTATAGTTTAAACGAAAAAGGTGCACCAGGATTTAATGTTGTTAATCCAATTATAATTAATAATAAAAACTTTTTATTAAATAGAGGATGGATACCTTTTGATAAAAAAAATACTAAAGAAATTGATATTTTTGATCATAAAACTATTTTAGGAACGTTAAGAAAACAATCTAAGGCTAACAGGTTTAAGCCTGTTAATGATATTAACGATAATTACTGGTTTACTTTAGACAGGGATGATATTTTTCAATATACAAATAAAAAATTTTCACCATTTGTAATTTACTTAAATAATAATTTAGAATTACCAAAACCAAAAATTATTACTGTAAATATTTCAAATAGCCACAAAAAGTATGCTATTACTTGGTTTTCTTTAGCACTGTCAATTTTTTTATTTTATTTATATGTGAGAAAAAATACATATTAATTTTTACAAGCTTACAAATAATTCTTAACTATTTTAAAAATATTGTCCAAATTTTCATGATGACTAATTCGATCAATATACTTTCCTTTATCTAATAAAAGTATTGAAGAACTATGATTGATTAAATAACCACCGTCTTCATTAAAGATTTTTTCACTTAAAACACCCCATGATTTTGAAAGCAAAAATACTTTTTGTGGATCTCCAGTTATTCCATAGATCTTACTTTTAAATGAATTCAAGTAATCCTTAATTATTTGAGGATTGTCTCTTTCAGGATCAATACTTACAAAAAAAACTTTCAAATTTTTTTTCTCACTATCATCTAATTTTTCGATAACCTGATCTAGATTAGATAGTGTCATTGGACATATATCGGGACAATTTGTAAAACCAAAAAAAATTGCGGTTAACGGTCCTTGAAAAGATTTTTCTGTTATGGGCTCATTATTTACATCTGTTAAAGTAAATGCAGATCCAGTATATGAGGCTACAATATCTTCTTTCTTTTCTTGTATCGACAATACAATAGGCAACATAATAAATAAAAAAATTAACAAACAGCCACCCAGTATAGTTATTGAGGTCTTTAATTTCATATTTTATGAATTAATATATTATATATTATAATTATGTCTAAATTTATTAAAAAACTTTTTGGAACATTGTCTGATAAACCTTGGGAAAAAGAACAGATGGAAAGTGATAACCATCATCAAGGTAAAACTTTTGATATATCGTTGGAGACATCAGCCGTTATTGTTATCTTTGGTGTAAGTACTGTATTATTTACTTTAGTTGTTACAGGATACCTTTATAGCATTCCAGTTACTCAAGATACAGAGTATCTATTGAAACCTAATTTATTATGGTTAAATACTTTAGTTTTATTATACGTTGCTTATTTTTTTAATAAAATCACAAATGATTTAAAAAAAAATAATTTTGAAAAAATTAAAAAGAATTTGCTTATAGTTGGCTTTTTAAGCTATGCTTTTTTATTTGGGCAGATCCTTTTTTGGTTTCAATTAATGAAAAATGGAAACTATGTTTCTACAAATAATTATTTTTCATCGTTTTATATTTTTACTGCACTTCATGGTTTACATCTTTTAGGAGGATTATTTTTTTGGGGGAAAGTTTTTTCCAAAGTTAATAAACTTAAAAAAGAAGAAATTATAAAAGAACAAAAAAGTATAGATGCACTATCTCTTTATTGGGCTTTTTTATTAATTGTTTGGTGTGTATTTTTTCTAATTATGTATGTTTTTAATGATACAGTTATTGCCTGGTGTCGAGCACTACTTGGTTAGATGCTTTAAAGAAACAATGTTAAAATAGCCCCAACAACAATTATAAAAATTAATAAAATATTAACAGATTTTAAATATTTTTGTATTTCTGGCTTCTTTTCTTTTTTTGAAAAAACCCCTGCTCCTAGAGAAATTACAAAATAAAAGCAAAAAACTAAAACCAGCACAACCACAAAGAGACTAAATTTATCAAGCATAATTTAATTCACTATAAAGCCTTATTTACTCATTTATTAATATATTTTTCTATAGATTCGGAAATTTATTTCAATTACTGTTATCTAAAGAGAGAGACAAATATGCACCCGGGAATTATATTTTTAGGGGTAATTGTTGGTTCGGTTCTGTTCCATATATATACTCCATGGTGGTGGACAGACATAGCTTCAAACTGGGGGGCAATGGATGATACGATTAATTTAACATTTTGGATTGGTGGAGGAGTATTTGTTTTAGTTTGTTTGTTCATGGTTTATTGCGTTCTTAAGTTTTCTTATAAAGAAGGGCGTACAGTTGAATACAAACCAGAGGATCATAAACTAGAAAAAATATTAACTATTGCTACCACTATAGGAGTGATAGCTCTTTTGGCACCAGGACTTATTGTTTATAACAATTATATTAATACTCCCAAAAATGCATTGCACGTCGAGGTGAATGCGTGGCAATGGGGATGGCAATATAGATTGCCAGGTGAAGATGGAATATTAGGCACTGCTCATGTAGCAAAAATTAGTGACGACAATCCATTCGGAATAAATTTGGATGACCCAAATGGAAAAGATGATATTTTAATTCAAGACGATGTACTTCACCTAAAAACAAATAGGCCAGTAAAAATTTTATTAAGATCACTTGATGTTTTGCATAATTTTTATGTGCCTCAATTTAGAGCAAAGATGGATGCTATTCCTGGAATAATTACTTATTACTGGTTTGAACCAAATAAATTAGGGGAGTATGAGGTTTTATGTGCCGAATACTGCGGGGTAGGTCACTATGCTATGAGAGCAAAAGTTATAGTTCAAAGTGAAGACAATTATGACAACTGGATTAAAGAACAAGAAACTTTTTCAGATTTAATAGCAAAACAAAATAACGATAAATTAAAATTAACCATAGTTGCAAAAAATAAGAATTAAAACAATATGTCAGACGAATATAACCAAAAAAATACACCAATTAAAGCACAGTCTTCAGAAACTACTTCGGGCTCTTCTGGTTCGTCAAAAGATATTGATTATGTAAGACCTGCAGAGCTTCCAGAACAAGATTTATATCACGGTCATAGCTTTATTACGAAGTGGATTTTTTGTCAGGATGCAAAAGTTATTGGAGTACAATATTTTCTTACTGCAGTATTTACAGGAATTGTTGGTTTAGTACTTTCATGGCTAATGCGTTTGCAATTAGGTTTTCCAGAATTAGTTCCATTCATTACTGCCGAACACTATTATCAATTTGTAACTATGCATGGAATGATAATGGTGGTTTATTTTTTAACCGCATTATTCTTGGGAGGTTTTGGAAATTATTTAATTCCTTTAATGGTTGGTGCAAGAGATATGGTTTTCCCATATGTAAACATGGTTAGTTTCTGGATGTTCTTTATTGCAGTTTGTGTTCTCATGGCTAGCTTCTTTGTTCCGGGTGGACCAACTGGAGCGGGTTGGACACTTTATCCACCTCAAGCAATTTTACCAGGTACCCCAGGATCAAATATGGGAATTATTTTGATGCTTGTTTCTTTATCTTTATTTGTAATTGGATTTACTATGGGTGGATTAAATTACATAATTACAATTTTACAAGCACGTACTAGAGGCATGACATTAATGAGAATGCCATTGACTATTTGGGGAATTTTTACAGCAACTGCTTTAGCAATGTTAGCTTTTCCAGCTTTACTGGTTAGCTGCATTATGATGACTTTAGACAAGATGCTTGGAACTAGTTTCTTTATGCCAACAATTCTTCAAGCAGGAGAAGTATTAAGTTATGGTGGTGGAAGCCCAGTTCTTTTCCAGCATTTATTTTGGTTTTTTGGACATCCTGAAGTTTATATTGTAGCCCTTCCTGCTTTTGGAATAGTTTCAGATTTAATATCAGTTCATGCTAGAAAAAATATTTTTGGATATCGAATGATGGTTTGGGCTATCGTTGGTATTGGCGCTTTAAGTTTCTTTGTTTGGGCTCATCACATGTATGTTAGTGGAATGAATCCTTGGTTTGGGTTTTTCTTTGCAACAACTACTCTCATTATTGCAGTACCAACTGCGTTAAAAGTTTATAACTGGATAATCACACTATTTAGAGCCAACATAAGAATGAATACTGTAATGCTTTTTTGCTTAGGTTTTATCGTGACCTTTGTAAATGGGGGAATTACTGGAATTTTTTTAGGCAACGTTGCTGTAGATATTCCATTATCTGATACGTATTTTGTAATAGCTCATTTTCATATGGTGATGGGAATTGCCCCACTTATGGTAATTATGGGAGCTGTTTATCATTGGTTTCCCTTGGTTACGGGAAGAATGTTAAGTGAAAAATTAGGTAAGTGGCATTTTTGGTTCACTTTTTTAGGGGCTTATTCCATTTATTTCCCCATGCACTATCTGGGTTTTATTGGAGTACCAAGAAGGTATTTTGAAATGTATGACAGTCCTTATGTGACTTCTGCAATAGGAATGAATGAATTTATAACTGTGGCAGCTTTAATTGTTGGTTTCTCACAGTTTATATTTATTTATAATATAGTAGTAAGCTTGAGTATTGGAAAACCAGCTGGAAAAAATCCCTGGAAAGCAAATTCTTTAGAGTGGTTAACTCCAGAAGTGCCACCAGCACATGGTAACTGGGGAGAAAAATTGCCTGTTATTCATAGATGGCCTTATGACTTTAATGTACCGGGAGCAAAAGAAGATTATATAACTCAAACAACCCCACCGAGTGAAGTTATAAGTGCAGAGGTTGAAAAAACTTAATCAATTTAAATGTCAGATAATTCATTAAATAATTTACCCGGAGGTTTTAAAGGCATGTCTCAGGATATGGGATCAGATCAAACTGCCTTTAAGGGTGTTCAATGGGGTAAAGTTATGATGTGGATTTTTCTACTTAGTGACACTTTTATATTTAGTTGTTTTTTAATTTCATACATGAAGGGAAGAGCTTCTACGGTAGTAGATTGGCCAAATACAAGTGAAGTTTTTTCATTACATGTTAATGGTGTACCTGTTCCACTATTATTAATTGCAATTATGACATTTGTTTTAATCACAAGTAGTGGAACCATGGCACTTGCGGTTAAATATGGTTATGAAAAAAATAGAAAAATGTGTGGCTGGCTAATATTAGCTACAGCTATAGGTGGTCTTACTTTTGTTGGCATGCAGGTATTTGAATGGTCTAAGTTAATACACGAAGGTGTTAGACCATGGGAAAATCCATTTGGAGCCAAACAATTTGGGTCTTTCTTTTTTATGATCACTGGTTTTCATGGAACACATGTATCGATTGGAGTGATATTTTTATTTATTTATGCAAGAAAAGTTTTTAGAGGTGATTTTGATAATAGCAAAAGAGGTTTTTTTACTACCATGAAATCAGATTATGTTGCAATAGAAATCTTAGGACTTTATTGGCATTTTGTTGATTTGGTATGGGTATTTATATTTGCCTTCTTTTATTTATGGTAAACTAGATTATGGATAAGATAGAAAATAAAGAAACGGTTGCTTCAACACATAAGATAGGAATCTACTTATGGATTTGGGGATTGTTATTTGTGCTTAGTTTCTTTTCTTACATGGTCGACTGGTTTCAATTTCAGGGATTATTAAGATGGACTTTAATTCTAATATTTATGTTTCTTAAAGCTGGGCTGATAATGGCTTTTTTTATGCATTTATTTTGGGAGAGATATGCTTTGGTTAATGTTCTTTTGTGGCCAATGACAGCAATAGCTTGCTTCATTGGGCTTATGGCAGCAGAAGCTAAATACACTGTTTTTACAAGATTATTATATTTTTTTATAGGAGGATAATTATATGACTGGTTTTACTGTACTTGGTGGAGTGATAATATTTTTTTTACTTTTTATTTATGCCACATGGTTTGGCACTCAATTAAAAATAGAAGCTCAAAAAGAAAAAAGTCCGTCAATTAAAATTAACCCATATGACAATTTGCCTCTCAGCAGAAGATTTATTGATAAAAAAAATAAACAAGTTGGAATCTTTGATTTAGGTAATCATATTTTAATTATTGGAATGGTAATATCTCTTATATTTATTTTAATAAATATAGATTAGCTGTAGAGTATTTTTATCCAATATGATTATAAAAAAAACTACCTCACTAAATATAAATACTTATATTAAATCCTTATATTTGTTAATGAAGCCAAGAGTTATGTCTCTTGTTGTTTTTACTTGTGCTGTTGGCCTTTTAACTTCCAATTCCAATATAGATATTATTAATGCCATGATAGGCATAACCCTAGTTGCGTTAGGCGCTGGTGCAGCGGGATGTTTAAACATGTGGTATGAGTCAGATTTAGATGCACTCATGACTAGAACATGCTTGAGGCCAATTCCAACTGGTAAAATTAATAGAAAGCAGGCGCTTATCTTTGGAGTATTGTTGTCAATAATTTCAGTTGTAGCTTTAAACTATTTTACAAATTTATTATCAGCATCATTGTTGTTATTTACAATATTCTTTTATCTTTTTATCTACACAATATGGTTAAAAAAAAAAACACCACAAAACATTGTTATTGGTGGAGTAGCTGGAGCATTGCCACCTGTTATTGGGTGGACTATAGCAACTAATACAATTAGTTTAGAGCCATTAACCTTATTTTTGATAATTTTTTTTTGGACACCCTCTCATTTTTGGGCATTGAGCCTGTATAAAGCTGATGATTATAAAAAAGCAAAAATTCCAATGCTACCTTTAACTGACGGTATTGAAAAAACAAAAGTACATATTTTTATTTATTCTTTAATAATGTTACCAGTCATCACTTTTCCATATTTGATTAACTTTTCAGGTTTAACCTATTTCATACCGGTATTAATTCTTACAATTTATTATATTTATATTTGTTTTGACCTATACAAACATAAGAAAAATAAATTTGATTTAAAGAAAGCAAAAAAAGTATTTGCTTATTCAATTTTGTATTTATTTTTAATCTTTGTATTATTTTTAATAGATAGTCTAATTTAAATATTGTTCCTAAAAAAAATTACGGTAAAGTATCCTATAATCATAAATGAAATATATTAGCACTAGAGACAATTCAAAAGAATATAGCTTTGAGGAAGTATTTATCAAGGGACTTGCCGATGATGGGGGCTTGTTTGTCCCTAGAGAAGCTAAAAAATACAGTGCTGTGGAGCTTGAATCATTAAGTAGCTTAAATTACCAGGACTTAGCAAAAAAAATAATTTACCCATTTATTGGTGATTTTATGACGGTAAATGAATTATCAGATATTGTTGAAAAATCATATTCTGTGTTTAGAAAAGACAATGCTGTAGATTTAATTAAGGTAGGTGACACTAAGCTTTTAGAGTTATTTCATGGTCCAACACTTGCCTTTAAAGATATAGCGATGCAATTGTTGGGAAACTTTTATGAATTTTATTTAAACAAAACCAATAAAAATATAAATGTTGTAGTTGCAACATCGGGAGACACAGGTGCTGCTGCAATAGATGCAATCAAGGGGAAAAAGAATATGAATATATTTGTTCTTCACCCTCACAATAAAGTTTCACTTGTTCAAAGAAAACTAATGTCAACTATTAAAGAAAAAAATGTCTTTAATATAGCGATAGAAGGTAACTTCGACGACTGTCAAAATTTAGTTAAATCAATGTTTGCAGATAAAGAATTTTCTAAATCAATTAATATGTCTGGTGTGAATTCGATAAATTGGGCAAGAATTATTGCACAAGTTGTTTATTATTTTTACACATATTTCCAAATCCAAGACGATAGACCGGTTAACTTCTCAGTACCAACAGGCAATTTTGGAGATGTGTATGCGGGTTATTTAGCTAAAAAAATGGGTCTACCAATAAACAAACTTATAGTTGCTACAAATCAAAATGATATTTTGCATAGAGCAATTTCAAGTGGAAAATATGAGGCTGAAAGTGTTTTGGAAACAAATTCACCAAGTATGGATATTCAAATCGCCAGCAATTTTGAAAGATTGGTATATGATCTGAATGATTGTGATGATAATGAAACCCAAAAAATCATGACTGATATTAAAGAAGAAGGTAAATATATTATTCCAAAAAGCAAAATGGAAAAAATAAATAAAGATTTTTTATCAGCAACCATTAATGAAAAAGAGGTTTTAGATATTATTAAAGAGGTTTATACTAAATATGATATTATACTGGATCCTCATAGCGCGATAGGCTTTGGAGCCTTAAACAAAGTAAATATAGTTGGTAATAATATTGTTTTGGTAACAGCACACCCATGTAAATTTCCTGATGCAATAGATAAATCAATTGGTATCAAACCAGAACTACCTGAAGAACTAAAGTATGTTATGGATGAAAGAGAAAATTACGATATTATATCAAATAATCTAAGTAAAACCCAAAAATATATTAAGGAAAAAATACAATGAAATTAAAAGAAAATGATAAAATACCTAATTCTGAATTTTTTATTATGGAAGATGGAAATCCTGTTAAGAAAAATACATTAGAATTTTTTAAGGATAAGAAGATAGTTTTATTTGGTTTACCAGGTGCTTACACATCAGTTTGTTCAGCTAAGCATTTGCCTGGATATGTTGATAATCATGAAAAATACAAGGCAAAAGGTGTGGATTACATAGTATGCATTTCAGTAAATGATCCATTCGTAATGGATGCATGGGGAAAAAGTCAGAATGTTAAAGATAAAATTTTGATGATGGCAGATCCATTTTTAAGTTTTACGAAAGCAATAGGTGCAGATGTTGATAAAAGTGCCAGAGGATTAGGTATAAGATCAAATAGATACACAATGTTAATTGACAACCTTAAAGTAATTAAATTACAAGAAGAAGACGATACGGGTGCATGTGAAATATCTGCTGCTCAAAATTTTTTAAATTTAGTTTAATTCTGCAGCTTGCTTTGCTAGCAAGTCGACCTCTTCATTTATAATATTTCCAGCGTGTGCCTTAACCCATATCCATTTAATTTCATGGGATTTATTTAAATCATAAAGCTGAATCCAAAGTTCTTTATTTTTTACTGGTTCTTTTTTTGAAGTTAGCCAATTATTTTTTATCCATTTATGTACCCAATCAGTAATGCCTAATCTCACATATTGTGAGTCTGTGTAAATTTCAATTGGTTGCTTTTCTTTTATGGTTTGAAGTGCTTTAATTGGAGCCATTAGTTCCATTTTATTATTAGTTGTATCTTTTACACTGCCACTAATTTTTTCTACTTCATTATTAATATTGATAATTGCTGCCCAACCACCATTTCCGGGATTATTCAAACAAGAGCCATCAGTATAAATTTTTATCATTACTTATAATAATCTCTGTAGCTATTTAGATTGTTATGGATAATTAGTTTTTGTAAATATTCGTTGGGATTTTTAATTTGAATTAAAGCAGTTTTAGGAGTATTAAAATAATCATAAATCCTAGTTAGCAGATATCTTAAAGCAGCTCCTCTACATAATATATTTAATGCATTTTTTTCTTTATTTGAAAAAAGTCTTATGCTTTCATATCCATCAATTAAGTTTTTAATTTTTTTATTATTCATTACAAAGGAATTTCTTTTTTTATCAAAACATAATGCGTTTATGCAAATTGCAATCTCATACATTAGATAATCATTACTTGAAAAATAAAAATCAATAAATCCAGAAAATTTATTTCTGTTAAAGAAAATATTATCTATAAATAAATCTCCATGAATGATCCCAGAGGGTAACTTTTTGGGCCACTGATTTTTAATATTTTTTAGGCATGCTTTAAGTGTAGGTTCTAGTTTTGGGGCTACTTTATTAGATGTAAACTTGATGGATTTTAATAAGTTACCTAATTTTCTAATAGACATAGAGTTTTCTCTATATAGTTTTATTTTGCTCGTAACTTTATGAAATTTTGCAATATTTTTACCTATATCAAAACAATTTTTATAATTAAGATTAGTTTTATCTGCTCCTTTTAAAAAAGTCACAATGCACGACGGTTTATTTTGAATTGTACTTAAATGCTTACCATTGCTGTTTTTTAACGGTTTAGGACAAATAATTTTCTTTTGGTTTAGTCCCTCCATTAAGCTCATGAAGAAAGGCAAATCTCTTTTTTGAACTCTTTTTTCAAAGATTGTTAAGATATATTTTTTTTTGCTTGTCCTTAATAGATAATTTGTATTTTCTATTCCTTTTTTTATACCCTCAAATTTAGTTACTGTACCTATTTTGTAATCATTACTTAATGTGAGGACATCTTTATTCTTTATTTTTGTATATACGGCCATTTAATTTAATTTTGCAGGGACTTTAAAAACAATATTTTCTTTTACAATTTCAACTTCTTCAATCTTTATTTTAAATTTATTCTTTAGTTTATTGATGAAACTTTCAACTAGAATTTCTGGAGCAGATGCTCCTGATGAAATGCCAATTGTTTTACAGTTTTGTAATCTTTCAAAGGGAATCTCACTTTCTGAATGTATTAATTCAGCATGTGGACAGCCAGCTTGTTCAGCCACTTCGACTAAGCGAACTGAATTAGAAGAATTTCTACTTCCTAAAACAAAAAACATATCACATTGTTTTGCAATATTTTTAACAGCTGATTGACGGTTAGTAGTTGCATAACAAATATCTTCTTTAAATGGTGCTTTAATTTCAGGAAATTTTTTCTTAAGAGATTTTATTATATTTTTAGTATCATCAACGGACAGTGTTGTTTGTGTAACGTAGGCAATCTTTTTATTTTGATCTAATTTATATGTTTCAACATCATGTTCGTCCTGAATTAAATCAATAGCACCCTCTGGCAATTGCCCCATAGTACCAATAACTTCTGGGTGGTTATTGTGCCCTATAAGCACAATGTGGTAGCCTGCCTTATAAAGGTTTTCAGCCTCTCTATGAACCTTTGAAACAAGAGGACATGTGGCGTCTATATATTCCATTTTATAGCTATCAGCTTGTAACGGTATAGTTTTTGGGACACCGTGCGCAGAAAAGATTACAGGTCTAGTTTTGTCTTTAACTTCCTCTAATTCTTCAACAAAAATTGCCCCAATATCTTTAAGGCTATCGACAACATATTTATTATGCACTATTTCGTGACGTACATAAACTGGAGCACCATATTTTTTAATACTTTTTTTAACTATTTCAATTGCCCTTTCAACACCGGCACAAAAACCTCGTGGCGCAGAAAGTAATATTTTAATTTCTTTATTTTTCATTTTTTTCTAAAAGATATTCAAGGAATATATGTGGAAAGGTTAAAGACGCCAAACCAATAAATATAACTTTTAGTATTGCGTCGTTTAATTGATAATAATTAGATAGAATGTATAGGCTAGCCACATAGAGTATTGCTGTTAAAAAAGTAAGGGGCATAGCCCTTTTCACAAAAATATGAGTACCATTTTTAAAGTCTTTTGCATCAAGTTCATTTATCAGTGAGATTGAATGTCGGAAAGAATGTAAGAAGCAAAAGTATATTGTAAAAGCGATTAGAGGAGATAAAAAATAATTTAAGGCTACGATAGAGAAAAAATCAATAAAAATTAAGATATTCATAATCTTAAAATTATTTATGAAAAAATAAATATTAACAAGTAAGGAGGTTAATAAAGCAAAGTGTAATATTTGTTTGGTTTCAATAAACCCTAAAAGCAAAAAAAAATTCTCATTTTGAATTAGTAGCAATTTAAAAATATTAACTGTTTCATTAAAATGAAACATTAGTGGAGCAACAATTATTAGTGTCCCTTTTAAAAAATAAAGAATTAAATTTGATGCATTTTTATTCTTTATCAGGAAATCTATATCCTCCTTACCAAAATGATATGAGGCTACTATTAAAAATACAATGAGTGATGTAGTTGGAAAGTATAACCAAAATACGATTATACTAAGTCCAATCATTGAATATATTAAATAAAAAAGATAAGAATTTTTTATATTATACAGCTGAATAAGTCTCTTACCCTTTTGATTATCCAACGCACCATGTGAAATTCCAATAGAAAGAATAAGAAGTAAGCAAATGACTGGAGAAATAATTAAACTTTCAAATCGATTAATTATTATACTAAGTGAACCTGATAGTAAAAAAAAAACAACAGAATGATAGAAATTTATTTTGTTTATCAAATTATTCATTTTATTTTAAAAGTGCTTTAATAAATAACCATTTAGGCATTTTAAGAATTATCAATAGATCTTCAAATATACTACTCTTATTGGATAAAAATTTAATAACAACTTCAGGTGAATTATTAAACATTTTAAAAAATATATTTGGCATTTCCTTAGGGTGCTTTCTTAAAACTCTTAAAAATATCTTATCTAAAAATTTATATTTTTTACTAATCTCGTATTTTTGAACATTTTTAATATTTTCAATATTTTCTCTTATAAATCTACTGTGTTCTTGAATATTTAGGAAAGCATACCCTGTACTTAATCTAGTCATGCCACCAGCTGTACCAATATTTATTTTATTCTTTTCATTAATATTTGATGGGGCAAATAATGGTATGGCACCTTTTTCTTTATAATTAATTTTGTAGTTTTTAATATTAAGACGATTCTCTATGTAATTCTTTAATTGTTCATCATAATCTATTTCTAAATCATTGCTCATGCATGATAACCATGTAGTTTCAACTAAAGCCTTGTTTTTTTCATATGGTAATGTGTAAAAGAAATGAACACTATCAAGCTGTTGACAATCAAAGTCCATTAAATTTACAATCTCATCATCAAAGACATTTTTAGTAGTTTCGATTTCAATACCTTTAAAGTGTTGCCACAGTTTAATTTCTCCAGTCTCTATTGAGGAAACGCTGTTAAAGATAAAAGAATTATTTAAACTTATTTCATTAATATCCTTATAGAAACTGATGTTTTGATTCTGTTTAAGCGTAGAATTTATTTTTTTATAGAATAATCCACTATCTATAGATTGATAAGGTAGTTTATTACATTCCAAATATTTAGTTTTATTAGGTATGTTTATAGAAAAATTTTTCCAATTTTTTTTTACACAATCTTCAAAGTTATGATCTACAGTTTTCCAGAAAGACCAACTTTTATCTCTTTTATATTCTAACCTTGGCTCAATAATTGCTAGCGTTTTATCTCTAAGCTTATTGTGAATCTCTAGTTCATAGGCCAAAGATAACCCTGCACAACCACCACCTATAATTGTATAATCAAATTCTTTCATTCAGATCTATTTCTTCGTTGATTAGAAGGTGTTCATCACTCATATAATGACTTTTTTCTTTTGTTAATAATAGCTTTATTAAATCTATTAGAGATAAAAATGTTTGATAAACTTTTCCAAAATTATTAACATAAATTTTTCCAGCTTTATTATAATCTTCTATATTGTCTGTTTTCAAAATTTCATCACCTATTTTTCTATAAACTCTTCTAGCAACCAATATCGCAAATCTAAAATTAGAAGGGATTTTCTTAATTGATGTAAAGCTGCTCTTATAAAATAAGTCAGCTAAAGTTAAGGTATTACTTATGACTTGAAAATCATGTTTAATATAAAACCTATTATTTTTTGAATCCTCAACAACATCTCTGGCTATATTAGTTAATTGCATTGCAATACCAAGATTTATTGCAGCTTTCATTGAATCTTTATCCTTAACATTTAAAATTTTAGCCATCATTAAACCTACTGTGCCAGCAACCCTGTAAGAATAGATTAATAAATCTTTTTTGTTATTTAATTGCACCTTTTCATTTAAGTCTGACTCAACACCAGCAAATAAATCCTCAATAATTTTTATTGAAATTTCATGATTGATCATAAGATCCCACATATTCTTAATTATTAGATTATCGAAGTTTTTATTAATAAAATCATTCTTAAAAATGGATAAGTTTTTTTTCTTAATAGCCAATTCATTTTGATCATCTGCAATATTATCAACTGTTCTGCAGAAATCATATAATGAGGAGCATTTTCGATATGTTTTTTTTGGTAAGAAAAAACCAGCCCAGTTAAACGACTTTGCATAAATAGACAAATAGTTTTTATTAGACATTATACAATTTTATCTAGAACTTTAGCTGAGGATAGTACACCAGGAACTCCAGCGCCAGGATGTGTTCCAGCTCCAACAAAGTATAATCCCTCACAAACCTCAGATTTATTATGAAATCTAAAATAGGCTGACTGGGTAAATTTAGGTTGTATGGAAAATCCAGATCCAAATTTAGTATTCAATTCTTTTTCAAAATAATCTGGTGTTAAGTAGAAGTCTGTAACTATGTTTTCTCTAAGATTTGGTAATAATGCTTTCTCCATTTTATCTATCACTAGGTCTTTCATTTTTTCACCTTCAATTTTCCAATCTAATTTAGATTGATTATTTGGAACTGGAACTAGTACGTAGAAGCAGTCATTTCCTTCTGGCGCCATAGATTTATCAGTGGCAGAAGGTCTATGTAGATAATAACTTATGTCTTTATTTAATTTTTTTTTATCAAATATGTCATTTAAGTGCTCTTTATACTTGTCTCCAAATTTAATTGTATGATGCTCAACATCTGGGTATGTTTTTTTAGTGCCAAAATAATAAACAAATAACCCCATAGAATATTGCATCCTTTTTTGTTTCCATTCAAACAAATAATTACCTTTGCTTTGATTTAGAAGTCTCTCATACACTGCTGCTGGGTCAGCATTACATATTACATTATTTGTATTTATCTCTTTTTGATTATCTAATTTTACTCCTTCAATTTTATTATTTATTGAAATAATATTTATAACTTCTTGACCTTTAATTATTTCAATTCCTTCCTCGATCATTAGTTTTTCTAAGCCTTTAATTATATTTCCAGTACCACCCATTGAATAATGAATGCCCCATTTTTTTTCTAAATAAAGTATCAATCCATAAATTGACGTTGTTGTGAAAGGGTTCCCCCCAACTAAAAGTGGATGCATACTAAACATACGCCTTAATTTTTCATTTTTAATATAAGAAGATACTAATGAATAGACTGATTTGTAGCTTTTTAGTTTTAATAGTGCAGGTAATTGTTTCATCATTACCAAAGGTTTATCAAAAGGTACATCTGCAAGTTCTGTAAATCCTTTATCAAATATTTTCTTAGTAAATTTTACAAGTTCTTCATACCCTCCAACATCAACTTCATTTATTGCTCTAATTTGTTCTTTCATTTTTTCTTCATCACCTGAATAATCAAACCTACCTCCATCTTCAAAGATAAATCTATACCAAGTATTGAGAGGGGTAAGTTTTATGTAGTCTTCAGGCCTTTTATTAAAAAGTTCAAATAGCTCCTCAATTAAATAAGGCGCTGTAATTACAGTAGGCCCAGCATCGAATGTAAAGCCATTTTTTTTGAATACTCTAGCTCTACCTCCAAGATCAGGGTGTTTTTCAATTAATGTAACATTATGGTTTTTAGCTTTTAATCTAAGAGCTGCAGCTATACCTCCAAAACCAGAACCAATGACAATAGATTTCATTTGATTAATTTATAGTTTTTTCAAAAAATTGTAAGGGAATTATGAATTAATTTTTTTTAATGCAACTTTTGTTTCTTCTAAATTCTTATCAAACAAACTATCAAGTTTTGATTTATCAACAGATGTATTAATAATTTTTTTAACTGATTCCACTGCAATCTTTATTGATACATCTTTTATCTCTTTAAGTGCCCCATCCTTCATCTGTATAATCTTATTTTCAGCTAAGTTTTTTTTGATTTCAGAAGATTTATGAAATTTATCATTCATCTCTATAACCAAATGGTCACTATCTTTTTTTGCCTGCTCTAAAATCTCTTTACCGTCTGCTTGGGCTGTATCTAATTTACTTTGAGCATTATCCAGCAGAATTTTTGCTTCTGATCTTAATTTTTCACTCTCATCAATTTCATTTTTAATATCTAAAATAAGTTTATTTAAAACTTCATTAATTTTTTGCGGTATTTTTAGATAAACTAGCCCTCCCATAAAAATTATAAAAGATATTGCTACCCAAAAAGTTGCATCAATTGCCATAATATTTATCCATCTTCTTTCTTGATAGGTCATCAACAATTGCTGAGATACTACTACTATTAACTTCCACACCTATTAACTGATGCAGTAAATCTGCTGAAGTTTCTACAGCTATCTTATTAATCTTTTCAGGAGCTTTGTCCTTAAGTTCTAGAATTTCATATTCGACTTTTTGAATTTCTAAATTCAGCTCTTTGTCTAAGGCATCTTTTTTAAGATTAATATCTTTCAATAGCTTTTCTCTAGATTGTTTGAAATAATTTTTAGCTTCATTCTTACTATTTTGAACTATTTTTTCGTATTCTGCTATGTTCAGTTCGCTCTGTTTTCTTTGTTTCTCCGCTGCCTCAATATTCTCTACGATCTGTGATTTTCTTATCTCAAGGTTTGCACTAATTTTTGGAAGTATAAGTTTAGAAAGAAAAACATATAATGTTCCAAAAGTTATAGTTAACCAAAAAATTTGAGAAACCCAAAACTCAGGATTTAATTGAGGCATCCCCCCACTTTCAGCTGCAAAAGCTTCCATAAAAAATAGGAAGCTTAAAAATATCGACTGAAAAAATATTTTTTTAATCATTAAATTTAAAATGCAAATAAAATAATTAATGCAACAACTAATCCAAATAGACCAGTAGCCTCAGCTAAAGCAAATCCTAATAAAAGATTAGGAAATTGTTTTTGTGCTGCAGATGGGTTTCTCATTGCGCCAGAAAGGTAATTACCAAAAATAATTCCAATTCCAACACCGGCACCGGCTAGAGCTATTGCTGCTAGTCCTGCTCCGATCATTTTTGCTGCTTCTAATTCCATTATATCCTCCTATGTTAGTTAATGGTGTAAATTTAATGCATCATTTAAATAGATGCAGGTTAAGATTGCAAAAACATATGCTTGAAGAAAAGCAACCAGTATTTCCAAACCAGTTAGTGCAACCGAAAAACTCAGTGGAAGCCATCCACCAACTATCCCGAGGCTTATTACAAAGCCACCGAAAACTTTCATCATAGTATGACCAGCCATCATGTTAGCAAATAAACGAACAGAAAGACTTACCGGTCTACTTAAGTAAGAAATAACCTCAATAATAACAATTAGTGGTAGAAGAATTGTTGGTACTCCACTTGGTACAAATAGTTTTAAGTAGCCCAAACCATGCTTCATAAAACCAATTATTGTTACTGCAATAAAAATAAATGAAGCTAAAATAAATGTAACAATGATGTGGCTAGTTACTGTAAATGCATAAGGAATCATTCCAAACATGTTACAGAACAGCACAAACATAAATAAAGAAAAGATAAATGCAAAATATGGTTTTGCTTTAGACCCAGCTGTATCGCTAATCATTTTTGAAACAAAGCTGTAGCTTAGCTCTGTTAGAAGTTGAACCTTGCTAGGTAACAATGAATTTTTTTTTGACCCAAGATTAAAAATTAATAGTATTGCTAAAGAACTAATAACCATAAACAAACTTGCATTTGTAAATGATATATCTATTGCACCTAATTTTATTTCTGGTCCAATTCTATAAACTTCGAATTGGTGCATTGGGTTTGTAGCCATAATTTTTTAAGTCTATTCTTGCATATTTTTTGCAGATCTGAATACGTTTATAATTCCAGCAACCACACCAACAAAAAAAAATATTAATATTAACCAGGGTTTAGTACCAAAGGTCTTGTCTAAAATAAACCCTATAATTGTCCCAACTACTACAGCAGACACTAATTCTGTGCTTAATTTAAAGGCAGTTCCAATAGAGGAGGGTGGATCCTTATCTTTATAAAGGTTTCTCTTAGCAATTTTAGATTTTGCAATCTCTAGGCGATTTTTAAGCGAATCTTTTGGCATTTATGTATTAAGCAACCATACTCTCCGCTTTTTGTAAATCAACAGCTACTAACTGACTAATACCTTTTTCAGGCATGGTTACTCCATAAAGTCTGTTCATTTTAGACATTGTTAGAGCATGGTGAGTTACAATAATAAATTTAGTGTTAGTTATTTTTGTTAAGTCGTCTAGGAGACCACAGAATCTTGTTACGTTAGCATCATCTAGCGGGGCATCAACTTCATCCAACACACAGATTGGAGATGGATTAGTAAGAAATACAGCGAAGATAAGAGACAAAGCAGTCAAAGCTTGCTCACCACCTGATAATAAGGTTATAGACTGAAGTCTTTTTCCAGGAGGACTTACCAGCATTTCTAACCCAGCTTCAAGTGGATCATCAGAATCAACTAACTCTAATTTAGCATTTCCTCCATTAAATAATTTTGTATAAACTTCATTAAACTTTCTATTAACTTTTTCAAAAGCCTCTAAAAGTCTCTCTCTTCCTTTTTGGTTTAATTCGTTAATACTTTCTTTTAATTTAATGATTGCCGATACAAGATCTTGTCTATCCTGTTCCATTTTTTTAATTTCAATTTCATATTTACTTGTTTCTTCGTCTGCCCTCAAATTAACTGAACCAAGTTTTTCTCTTTCTTTTTTCTTTTCATCTAAAGCATCTTCTTGAGCAACTGAGTCTGGCAGTTGCTCAACACCATTTAAATTAGAGTTTTCAAGAATATCATTTTCTTCTAGGTTAAGTTCAGAATTAACTCTTTCTAACAAGTCATCTTTACGTTTTTTTAATCCTTCAACAGTTGCACCTGAGCTTGCTTTTCTTTCTCTTATTTGAATGGATTTTTCTTGAACATCATTTAATTCAAGTCTTAAAGAGTTAATCTTTTTATCAGTTTCTTCAATAATCTTTTCATTTTCAATTTTTTCATTTTCTGAAATTCTTAGTCCTTCAGTGGCTTGGCCTTTTTTTTCCGCTTGAGTTTTAGGTTGTTGGTCACGTTCGTTTAATTGTGATAACAATTTATTTTTTCTCTCAGTCAATTCTGTTGCCATTTTCTGAGAGTTTGAAAGTAAGTTTTTCCAACTTTCAACTTCAGTTTCAATAGCTTTAATTCTTTCATTTCTTTTTATAGATTCTTTTTTAATTGATTGATTTTTACTAAAACTATCTGCATATTTTTCTTGAAGTAATTTTATATTGTCATTTTTTTCATTGATGTCAGTTAGTTTATTTTTACTTTCATCATTGGCTAAATTACTTAAGAAATTATTTAACTCCATTTTAGTTCTATCTAGCAAGGTAAGAGCTTGATTAGCTTCATTACTGTTTATTAACTCTTTAATTTTTTCGATTGTATTGATAACCTCTTTAATTGGGTCGATGCTGATATTTATGTTGCCATTAGCAAACATTTCAATGATTTCATCTACGGCTTTTTGCTCTTTACTAAGCTGATTTTTTGCTTTTTCGAGGTCTTCGTTCGATAGTTTTTCAGTTTCAAAATATTTAGAATCTAATTCTATTAATTCATTTTTTTCCTCTTTTAATCTTTTTTCATTCGAGTTTGCATCAATTACAATGCCTCTTTCTCTATCAATATCTTCTTCAATGGTTTTTAGTGATTTTTTAAAATTTTCTATCTCACCTTGCGTTCTTACATTTTCTTCATCTAAACTTTGTAACTCTAAATTCAATCTTTGAATCCTTGAAAGGTTTTCAATATTTTTTTCTCTTAAAGGAGAAACTTTATCCGTTTCTGTTTTGATTGAGTTTTCAAACTGAGCAATTTGCTGGTTGAAGTTATTTACTTCTCCCACTGCTTCATTGTTGATTTCATTTTCTATTCTAATTTCATTATCAATATCTAATAATTTTAAATAATATAGACCTGCTTCAATTTTTTTTATTTCTTCAGATATAAACTTATACTTCATAGCTTCTTCAGCTTGTTTTTGAAGATTGGCTAACTGTTTTTCTTGTTGTCTTCTTAATTCATCTGCTCTTTTTAAATTAGTTTCTGCAGCATTTAATCGAAGTTCAGCCTCGTGTCTTCTGACATGTAATCCTGAAATATTAGCTGCCTCCTCTAAGATTGCCCTTCTGTCTGTAGGCTTTGCAGTTACTAAGGCTCCAATACGCCCCTGACTTATCATTGATGGTGAATGGGCACCGGTAGATAAATCTGCAAAAAACATTTGAGCATCTCTAGCTCTTACTTCTTTATCATTTATGTAAAATTTAGAGCCTTTGTCTTTTTCAATTTTTCTTCTAACTTCAATTTGATCCATATCCTTGTATTGCAGAGGTCCTTCATGACTTTCATTGTCTACAACGATTGAAACTTCTGCTATATTTTTTGAAGCTTTGTTTGATGTTCCGTTAAAAATAACATCTTCCATTCCAGAGCCTCGCATACTTTTTGCTGAGGTTTCTCCCATAGCCCATCTTAAAGATTCTACAATATTAGATTTTCCACAACCGTTAGGTCCCACTATTCCAGTTAGACCATCTTCGATTAAAAAATTTGTTTTTTCAGCAAATGATTTAAACCCATTTAATTGGATTTTTTTAAACTCCATGGACTAACTTATATCAGCTTTTCAAGATATTTTTTTAAATTCTTATAATTTAGGTCTTTTTCAAACTTTTTGTCATTAATTATTATCGTAGGAGTAGCATTAACTTTAAATTTTTTAACACCCTCGATTCGATCATTCAAAACATAATCTTCAATAACTTTATCTGCTAAGCACTTTTCAAAATCTAAGGTTACACCCTCATCTTCTAAAAACTTCTTTAAATACTTTGTAGCTTCCTCTGGTGTTTTTCCTCTTGCCCATTTTTTTTGGCCTGAATATAAAATATGCATTATGTCTGATTTACCATCGTTGTTGCATTGCCCAATTTTGGAAGCATTAAATGCTGCAATATCTAGAGGAAAGTGTCTAAATTCAATTTTCACTAAACCTTTATCAATAAAGTCTTTCTTAAGGCTTGGATAAACATTTTTATGAAAGTCTGCACAATGACCACATGTTAATGACTCGTAGGCAATTATTGTGATCTTAGCACCTTCTTCACCTTCAGAAATTCTCTTGATAGACTGATTGTCTTCTGCGATTAGGTTAGTGATAAAACCAACAAGTATAATAAATAATACTGAAACTATTTTTTTCATCTTTGTTTAAATAATTTAGTTAATTCTAATAATGATTTTTTTATTTTATCATTTTTAATATCATTAATTCTATCTGTATACTTGCTATTTGTCACATAATTCTCGTTTTTATCTATCTTTTTAAATTTAGTTTGGGCATCATCAAAACTTATAAATTTTAATTTTTCAACAACGGCGTAGCCAAAGAAACTATTCATTTTATCCATCATTTCTTTTTTGGAATATTCTAAGTCTATTTCATGACCTCTTTTAACCATCACTTGTAGAGTACTAACACCAAACTTATTAGAATTTTTAAATGATTTTGGATAACATATTTGAAAAATTTCATTACCAACTATGTATTTCCAATTATTTAGAGTTTCAGAGAATATGTGACCTTTTTTTTTGATTATTTTTTTGATGTTTTTTGGCAAAGTATCTTTAAAAGATCTTAAGCCTTGAATAGTTTTAAACCTCTGCTTAGTATTATTTTTAAATTGCATATGACAAAATCCATACTACCAAAAAAAATTCTTTATTGGTACGATAATAATAAAAGATCGTTACCGTGGAGAAAAAAACTCTCTCAAGTTAAAAGGGAATATTACACATTGGTGAGCGAATTTATGTTGCAACAAACACAGGTTGTAACTGTGGTTCCATATTTTAATAATTTTATAAAAGACATCCCTAACATAAGTTCATTAGCAAAAATTAATGAGCATAAACTCTTAAAATATTGGGAGGGGCTAGGTTACTACTCTAGAGTTAGAAATTTAAAAAAGACAGCACAGATATTAGAAAAAAATTTTAAAGGAAGATTACCCATTACCATTGAAGAGCTAAAGCTATTACCTGGAATAGGTGAGTATACGGCAAACGCAATAATGGCAATCGGTTTTAATAAACCATTTATTCCACTAGATGGAAATATTGAAAGAATAATTAAAAGGTTGTTAAACTTAAATCTAATTAGTGAAGTTTCAAAAAAAAACCTTATTAGTAAAAAAAAAATATTGGGCACCTCAGTTAGGGCGAGTGACTATGCACAAGCCTTAATGGAATTAGGAGCACTTATTTGTCGACCTAAAAATCCTTTATGTGGTCAATGCCCTTTAACAAAAAATTGTAAATCTTTTAAAAATAATGATTTTGAAATAATAAAAGAAAGAAAAAAAAAGATTAATAAATTTTATTTATTAAAAGTTTATAAAAAAAATAACCAATTTTTATTGGTTAAAAATACTAAATTTAATTTTCTAAAAAATTTAAAAATATTTCCTATGGATGAACTACCCAAACATAGTAATTTAGAAAAAGACCTAAACTTTAAAATTTCTAATATGAATATGAATATAGTTGTGCAATTTAGCAAGATAAAGGGATCAATTCCAAACTCTTCTTGGATTGATAGCTCTAAGCTTGATGGTTATACTTTACCAACATTTACTAAGAAGATTTTTAGTTATTTAGAAAAAAACTAATGAAAAAAATAGCAATAATAGGTGGTGGAATATCGGGACTATATATTGCAAATCTTTTAAGAAAAAACTCAAGCTACGAAATAACTATTTATGAAAAGAACAGCTCTGTTAATCTAGAGAGGGGTTATGGCATTCAACTTTCAGTTAACAGCATTAAATTATTAAATGAAATAGGTTTTCAGAACATTAATTTAGAAGATAAATTTCATCCTAATAAAGTAGATTTCTATTCTTTAAAAAATAAAAAAAAGATATGTGATTTTAATATATCGGCTTTTAATATCAATGAAGCTAAATACACAACACTACAAAGATTTACTTTAATTAATTTTTTAAAAAATCAACTTCCCGATAATCTCATAAACTATAATAAAAAAGTCAGTAAAATTGATTATGAGAGTGATAATATCGAAGTAACTTTTGAAAATAGTGCTTCAATTGAATGTGATTATTTAGTCATATCCGATGGGACATTTTCAAAATCAAAATCATTAATTTCTAAAAAAGAAATTAAACCAAGGTATTTTAAATCTATCGCTTTAAGAGCATCCATAGATCACAACAATATTAAAGGAATTGACCCAAATAACATATCTTTGCATTTAGGGTCTAATTTGCATTCTGTATCATACCCAATTGATAGCAAGGGTCACTTTAATTTCGTCAGTATTTTGAGAAAAAAGCTTAGTATTAATGAGTTATCTGATTATTCTTTATTTGAGAAAAGTGATTTTATTTCATCAATTTTATCCGAGATATCAAAACAAGTAGATCAAGATATTATCAAAAATTTAAAAGATATTAGGTGTTTTCCAGTATTTATTAGTTCTGAAATACATCAACCAATAAATAAAAACACATTTCTTATTGGTGATGCTTTTTTTTCCTTTCCACCAACTTTTGCACAGGGCGCATCCCAATCAATAGAAGTTGCACATGAGTTGTATAAAAATTTAGAAAATGAAGATAATCAATTTAATTTTGAGAGAATTGAAAGAACAAAAATGATTGACCGGAAATCTAAATTTAATTATTTTGCTTTTCATCTTTCCAATCCATTATTGGTTTGGATCAGGAATACCTTAATGAAATATTTAGTTAAAAATAATAAGTTTATTAATAGTTATTTAGGAAAAATTTATAAAAATTAATTATTAGCAATTAATTTTTGTCTCAAGTTATCTATTGGGACACTCACACCATTTACGTTGCAATGCCAATAAGTCCAACCATTACAACTTTCAGAGCCAAGAATTGTTGCTGCAACCTTATGAATAGATCCCTCAGATTGATTATGCTTGATACTTCCATCAGCCATAATTTTAGCCACAATTTTTTTCTTTTGGTCAAAAATACTCGTTCCAGGTTTTATTATTCCAAGTTCAACTAAAGACCCAAAAGGAATTCTTGGTTTAGACCTATTATTTTTAAGGGTATCCAGGAAGTCATCTTCTATTGGTTTTGTTTTGTTTAATCTTTCGACTGAAGCTTTAAAATAATTTTTTTCTTTTTCAATCCCATAATAATTTCTACCCAATTTCTTAGCTACAGTCGCAGTAGTTCCGGATCCTAAAAATGGATCTAGGACTAAGTCACCCTTGTTTGATGATGCCAATAATACTCTATGAAGTAAAGACTCTGGTTTTTGTGTTGAGTGAACTTTTTTGCCATTTTTTTTAAGTCTTTCGGCTCCATTGCAAATAGGTAGTTTCCAATCTGATCTCATTTGAAGATCATCATTTAAACATTTTAACGATTGGTAGTTAAAAGTATATTTTGATTTTTCACTTTTAGATGCCCAAATTAATGTTTCATGAGCATTAGTAAACCTTGTTCCTCTAAAGTTAGGCATTGGATTGTTTTTATTCCAAATAACATCATTTAAAATCCAGAATCCTAAATTTTGTATGGCAGTTCCAACTCTAAAGATATTATGATAGCTTCCTATAATCCAAATAGCTCCATCCCTTTTTAAAATTCTTTTACACTCTGAAAGCCAAGCAACTGTAAACTCATCATATTTTTTAAAGCTTTCAAACTGGTCCCATTTATCATTAACAGCACTTACTTTAGTTCTATCTGGTCTGGTAAGCGAATTCTTTAATTGTAGATTGTATGGTGGATCTGCAAAAACAAGATCAAAAGTTTCACTTGGAATTTTTTTTAATTCCTCAAGACTGTCACCATTAATAATCTTATTTTTAAAATCGTTTTTCATTTTATATAAAACAATTAGACTCCAATCGGATTCCACGGTCAACTCCAGATTGAATTAATTGGATTCAAATTGTGTTTATAATTTTTTCAACAACCAGATATTGTGTTGTCCCACGTGAAACTTATAAAAGATCACAAATAGGCGAGAAGGTTTTACGATGATGTTTGGTAATACCAAACCTTTTAATTGCTCTTAAGTGCTGTTTGGTTCCGTAACCTGAATTTGTATCCCATCCATAATTATTAAATTGTTTTGAAAGTTTTGTAATAAATTTATCTCTACTAACTTTTGCAATAATTGATGCTGCGGAAATGTTAGAGATTTTTTGGTCTCCTTTAATTATATATTTTAGTTTGTAATTTTTAAGATCCGGTAATTTATTACCATCTATTAAAACGAGAGAAGGTTTCTTATTTAATTTTAGTATAGCTCTTTTCATCGCAAGTAAGCTTGCATGCAGTATGTTTATCTTTTCAATTTCTTTAGTCGATGCCTGACCTATAGCCCATATAGAGTTTTCTTTAATATATTTATCAAGCTCTTCTCTTTTATCTTTCGTTAAACTTTTAGAATCTTTTAATAATTTTTTATTAATAGATTTATTTAATATTACAGCTGCTGCATAAACTGGGCCGATTAAGCTACCTCTACCAACTTCATCAACACCAGCCAAAATTTGCATTAGATATTCAATTTCAAATCAACAATTTTTTGTTTAATTTTTTTTAAGTCTTCCCACGAGTGCTTTTTATTTTCAGGGACTCTTAAAATGTAAGAAGGGTTAAAAGTAATAATAACATTGTAGGTAGTGTTTTTAACAATTACCTCTTTCCACTTTCCTCTTTCTATAGAAATTTTACTATTCAAGCCCGTTAATGATTCCATAGCACTACTACCCATAAGGATTATTATTTTTGGTTTAATAATTGAAACCTGTTTTTGCAAAAAATGAGAGTATCTTTTAATTTCAGTGGAGGTAGGCTTTCGGTCTTCGGGTGGTCTAAAATTAACAGCATAAGTGGAATAAATATTTTCTTTTTTAATGTTTATTGCCATTAACATCTTTCTTAAAAGATCTCCAACGTCACCCAAAAAGGTTAAACCAATATTATCTTCTTCCACCCCTGGGGCCTCCCCAACTAACATTATAGGGCTATTGATATTTCCATCTCCCAAAACTATTTTTTTTGAATTATCTTTTAAGCCACAATCATTAATTGAATTTATTTGCAATTTTAATTCATTAAGTTCTTTTTCTTTATCAATCTGGTTAACATCATTCTCTTTTTTTAGATCTTTGGCAGTATTCTTCAACCTATTGATGGGATTTTCGTCAAAAATAAAATTAGATTCAATAGAATTTAATAATTCTGAATCATAATTCGTATTTTGATTTATTACTTTTTTAGACATACAATGACCTAATGTTGATAAAGTTTTTTAAATTTGCTTTAATATTATTGTTTTATCAAGGCCCATTATACTCAAAAAATAAGACTTTAAACGATTTTAATTCAAAACATTTGTCCAATTATTTTTCTGGTATCGTCGCTTATGAGAACAATGATAACTCTCAAGCTTTAAAATTTTTTAAATCATCAAAGTCTTTAATTAAACAGCACGATTCATATCTTGAAAACTATGTATACACACTTGTGCTTGAGGGTAAAGTTCAACAAGCTACAAGCGAAATTAAGCAAAATTTAACAGAAGGTAATTCTAATTTTTTTGAAGCTCATTTAGTTCTAGCTTTAGACAGCCTTAAGAGAAAAAATTATAAAAGGAGCAAAGAACATCTACAAAAGTCTTATGAGTTTATCAACAACGATAGGCTTTCTTTAATAATAGCAGAAACATTGAAACAATATTTATATGTTTTTGAGAAAAATAAAATTTCAAAAACAAAAAATAAATTTGGTAATTTTTCCTTCATTAATGAGGTTTTTCAAAGATGTTATTTGAACGATGAAAACACCAAAGTTTATTTTGATAAATTGCTTAATTCACAAGATGATGCAGACCACTCAAGATATATATTTTTTTACTTAAATTATTTGATTGAAAATAATGGATACGAAGAGGCAAAAAATATTACCGCTAATATAGATTACTTAAATTCGTCTTTACTTATTTCACAGGGAAGAAAATGGATTAAAGATCAAAAGCTAGAAGAATTTAAAAAAATATTTTCATGTAGTAACACTACAGATATAATTGGTGAGTTTTTTTTCTTAGTATCTAACCTTTACTCGTCTCAAAATGATTATGAAAATTCTAATTTTTATTTAAATATATCTCATTACTTAAATCCCAAGTTTAAATTCAATTTATCCCTATTGGCTGAAAATCACTATCTTAATAAAAATTATACGAAAACTTTAAAAATTTTAGAATCTTTCAATAAAAAAGATGAGTTTTATTATTGGTTTAAATTAAAAAAAGAAGCACAAATAATTTCTAAATTACAAAATAAAGATAAATCTTTAGATTTTATTAACTTAAATTTTAAAAAAATTAAAAATCCCTCTATAAAAATAGTTTTTGATATTGCAAATTTTAATAAAAATGCAAAAAAATATAAAGAGGCAATAAGATATTATGATCAAATTATTTCAAAAATTGACATTAACTCTCAACTGTATGCGGATATTTTATATAGAAGAGGGGGCAGTTATGAGAGGTTGGCTGATTATGTTAGTTCAGATAAAGACTTGTTAAAATCTCTAGAAGTTAATCCAGATGATGCATATGTGTTAAACTACTTAGCTTATTCTTGGTTAGAACGAAAATATAAAATAGATCTCTCTCTTCAAATGCTTGAAAAGGCCTATGCTAAAAGAAGCAATGACCCTTATATAATTGATTCAATAGGTTGGGCTTACTATTTAATTGATGATTATGAAAAAGCTGAAAATTTTCTAAAGAGAGCAGTTGAATTAATGCCAGAAGACCCAATTGTAAATGATCATTATGGCGATATTCTTTGGAAGTTGGATAGAAAAATCCAGGCAAGATATTTTTGGGAAAATGTTTTAAATTTAGAAGAGACAGAAGATAAAATGAAAAAAGTCATTAAAGGCAAATTGATCGAAGGTTTAAGTAATTCTTAATACATGAATAGTTTCAAGATTAAATCTTATGCTAAAATAAATCTTGCACTAAACGTAACTGGGAAAAAAACAAAACTACATAAAATTGAAACTCTGATTTCCTTTATAAATTTACACGATTTAATTCACTTAAAAAAAATTAAAAAAGAAAATCATAAAATAATTTTTAAAGGAAAGTTTTCTAAAAATATTGGTAAAATAAATACAGTTGCAAATTTAATGAAATTGTTAGATAAAAAAAATTTACTTAATAGTCAAAAATTTGAGATTAAAGTTATTAAAAATATACCTCAAGAAGCTGGAATGGGTGGTGGCTCAATGAATGCTGCTAGTTTAATTAATTTTTTTATTAATCAAAAAATATTAAAGATAAAAAAAAATGAATTAATAAAGCTGACAAGCCAGATCGGCTCCGACGTTATTTTAGGAATAAAACCAACTATTGCAATTCTGTCACATAATGGAGAATTAAAAAAATATAATAAAGATATCAGACTTCATACATTAGTTGTAAAACCCAGTTTTGGCTGCTCAACTAAATACATTTACTCAAAAATAAAATCATTCTCCAAACCTCAATTTAGTTTTCCTAAGTTAAAAATGTTTGAGGTGGAATATCTTAAAACTTTGAATAATGATCTTGAAAAAATAGCCTTTAAAAAATACCCAAAACTTAAAAAAATTAAATTATTCCTATCAAACACACACAACAATACGTTTGTTAGAATGTCGGGATCTGGCTCGTCAATCGTAGCCTATTTTGATTCTAAGAGGTCGTGTGGTAATGCATATAGTCAATTTAAAAGGAAATTCAGTAGTCATTGGTGTATTGCATCAAAAACTATATAATTTTTTTTTTTTGTGATATATGAAATTAATATTGGCCCATGGTGAAGTGGTATCACATCTGTTTTTGGTACAGAGATCCGAGGTTCGAATCCTTGTGGGCCAGCCATATATGAATAATTTATTAGATAAAATTTTTTTCAGATCCAAAAATCTTAATTATATAAATTTAGGATTTAAGGATATTAAAAACAATACTGAAGTAGATCAAATATTCAGTGCCATTCATTCTTTTTCTAAAAATAGTGAAATTAGATATGTTGGTGGGTGTGTTAGAAAAATTATTAATAAAGAAAAAGTTGACGATATAGACTTAGCTGTAAATTTAAAACCAAAAGATGTTTGTGATGCGCTTAGTGAAAAAAATATTAAATATTATGAAAGTGGAATAGAGCACGGAACAATTACAGCATTAATAAACAACATTAAGTTTGAAATAACATCGTTAAGAAAAGATGTTGATACTGATGGAAGGCATGCAAAAGTTGAGTTTTCAGATAATTGGAAGGAAGATGCCTCTAGAAGAGATTTTACTATAAATTCTATTTATGCAGATATTGAGGGAAATCTATTTGATCCTTTTGATGGTAAAAAAGATCTAGAAAATGGAAAAGTAGAATTTATTGGAGATGTAGAGGTAAGGATTAAGGAAGATTATCTTAGAGTATTAAGATATATTAGATTTTTTCTTAATTATTCCAAAGATAAGCATAACCCTAAAATTATTAACATAATAAAAAAAAATCTAATTGGCGTTTCAGCAATTTCTTCTGAAAGATTATTAGATGAATTTCAAAAATTATTAAAATCAGATGGTTTTTTAAAGTTAACCAAGGATAAGGATTGTTTAGAGATTATAAATCTTATTTTTCCACAAATTAAAAATATTTCTCTATTTAACAAAATGAATAGTTTTGCAAAAAAAAATTTTCTTGAAGTAGATTTCATTTTTTTGTTATCTTTAATGATTATTGATGGAACTGATAATGTAAATTATTTTATTTATAAATTCAATTTATCTAAAAAAGATCAAAAAAGACTTATATTTTTGAATAAGTTTTATTTAGAAAAAAATACTAGCCAAACTTTTTTAGAAAAAAATTTGAATAAGGTTTTTTATTTTAATAGTAGAGAGGCATTATTAGATGTTCTTTATTTTAAGGTTTTTAAATCCAAAAAAGTAGACAATAAGTTAATTAAATTAATTGAAATTTTTAAGAAAAAAGAAATGCCTGCCATGCCATTTAAAGCTAGTACCCTGATGGAAAAATATCAAGTTCCTGAGGGAAGGGAGTTGGGACAGAGGCTAAAAGCAATAGAAGAAGTCTGGATTAGTAACGACTTCAAAATTTCAGATAAAGAAGTTCAAAAAATAGTAAGTAACTAAACGTACTTTACATCTTTAATTTCAAAGTTTTTTACACCTGCTGGAGTTTTAATTTCAACTAAATCATTTTTGTTTTTTCCAATTAAACCTCTACCTATTGGTGATTGAAAAAATATCAGTTTTTTCTGAAGGTCAGCCTCATCTTTTCCAACTATTTTATAGGTAATTTTTTCTTCAGTATCTAAATTTTCTAAATCTACAGTTGAGCCAAAGATGACTTTTCCATCATTACTCATTTTGGTTACGTCGATTACATTTGCTCTTGCGATATTATCATTAATCTGAACTATTCTTCCTTCATTATGTGATTGTTCTTCTTTTGCAGCATGATATTCAGCATTCTCTTTCAAATCTCCATGTGATCTTGCTTCAGATATTGCAGCTACTATCTGTGGACGTTTTTTCTCTTTTAAAAAAATTAGCTCTTCTTTTAAAACTTCAAGTCCGGCAGTTGTTATTGGTTCTTTTTCCATTTTAATTCCATTTTGCTATTGGAGGCAAAGACATTAATATTCCCTCAACATTACCACCTGTTTGTAAACCAAATTTTGTCCCTCTATCATATAGTAAGTTAAACTCAGCATATCTACCTCTTTTAACATATTGTATCTCCTTTTCTTTTACATTCCATTTCTTTTTGTGTTTCAATTGTATTATTGAGTTAAATAACATTTGAAAGGTAACTCCAAGATCTGTTACAAATTTAAAGTCTTTCTCCCAATCATTTTTTTTGTAATCAAAAAAAATACCACCAATTCCTCTTGTTTCATTTCTGTGTGGTAAATAAAAATATTCATCACACCACTTTTTATATTTTTTATAGAATTTTTTATCATGTCGATCACACATTTTTTTTAATTCGCTATGAAGGAAGCTTTTTTCTTTAAGATCTTGAATGCAAGGTGTTACATCCATACCACCACCAAACCATCCATGCGTTGTATAGATAAACCTTGTGTTAAAGTGAATTGCTGGAACATGAGGATTTCTCATATGCATTACAATAGAAATTCCAGATGCCCAAAAATTTTGATCTTTAGAGGCACCTGGAATTTTTTTACTCATTTCTTTTGAAAATTTTCCACGCACTTCTGAAAAATTTACACCAACTTTTTCAAAAATTTTACCATTTTTTAAAATTCTAAACTCTCCACCACCTTCATCTTTAATTTCATTTCTATTCCAAGTTTTAGATTTAAATTTGAATTTTTTACCTTCTAGTTTTTCAATATCGTTACAAATTGTGTTCTGTAGTAACTTAAACCAATTAGAAGCAAGTTTTTTTTTAATTTCTTTATCCATTATTTGTTAAAGTTAGTTTGTCTTAAATTTTCTGAAAGAATTATAGCAACTGAAGAAGCGATGTTTAAAGATCTTTTATTAGTCATCATAGGTATTTTCAATCTGTATTTGATCAAATTATGAACATGCTCAGGTACTCCTGCACTTTCTCTCCCAAATAACAGTGTATCATTTCTTTCAAATTTAAATTTAGCATAAGATTCAGCCGATTTTGTTGTTAATAATATTACCCTTTGACCCTCTTTTGACTTAAAAAATTCTGCTGAGCTTTGGTAAAACTTTATGTGTTTTTCATCCATATAATCCATAACAACTCTTTTAAATCTTTTATCACTAAATAAGAATCCACACGGCTCAATAATTTCTAAGTCAGCACCAAGACACGCACAGGTTCTAATAATTGCAGCTGTATTTTGAGGAATATCTGGCTCATATAAGGCTATTTTAGGTCTTAAAGTCATAGTTTATGTGTCATTGTTTCAGTAGAAAAAAAACTTTTTTCTTATATGAAGTCATATAATAGATAAGAATATACAAAAAACAAAAAATGTCTGAAAAAAAACCTGAAAGAAGAGAATTTTTATTTACAGCCTCGTATGCTGTTGGTGCTGTTGGGGTAGGAGCGGTTGTTTGGCCTTTAATTGACCAAATGAATCCAGATGCTTCAGTAAAAGCATTGGCTAGCACAGAAGTTGATATTAGTTCAGTTCAGCCTGGAAAGACAATCACAGTCCTTTGGAGAGGAAAACCAGTTTTTATTAAAAGAAGAACGTCTGAAGAAATAGCAGAGGCAAAAGCTGTTAAGATGGAAGATTTAAAAGACCCAGAGAAAGACGAAGATAGAGCAAAAAATCCTGAGTGGCTTGTGATGGTTGGTGTTTGTACTCATTTAGGATGTGTGCCTTTAAATGATAAAGGAGATTACAATGGTTGGTTCTGTCCTTGCCATGGCTCACACTACGATACATCGGGAAGAATTAGAAAAGGTCCTGCTCCAACAAATATGGAAGTTCCAAAATATGAATTTGTTAACAGTAATACAATTAAAATCGGATAATAAATAATTATGAGTGATCACGAGTACGTACCCAATTCAAAATTTGGAAAATGGTTTAATGATAGACTTCCCCTTCTATCACTTGCTAGTCATTTAACAGACTACCCAACACCCAAAAATTTAAATTATTGGTGGACCTTTGGTGGAATATTAACTTTTTGCTTAATTACACAAATTGTAACGGGTTTAACTTTAGCAATGCATTATATTGCTCATGCTGACTTAGCTTTTGAGAGTGTTGAACATATTATGAGAGATGTAAACTATGGATGGCTTATAAGATACATTCATGCAAATGGTGCATCGATGTTTTTCTTAGCTGTATATATTCATATATTCAGATCATTATTTTATGGATCTTACAAATCTCCAAGAGAAATAATTTGGATTATTGGAATAATAATTTACCTTCTAATGATGGCTGCAGCATTTATGGGCTATGTCCTTCCATGGGGTCAAATGAGTTTTTGGGGAGCAACAGTTATTACAAACCTTTTTAGTGCAATACCCTTGGTAGGAGAGGGAATAGTAAATTGGTTGTGGGGTGGTTATTCTGTGGACAACCCAACTTTAACAAGGTTCTTTACACTTCACTATCTAATTCCATTTTTAATTTTAGGACTAGTAGTTCTTCATATTTGGGCCCTACATATTCCTGGAAATAATAATCCAGTAGGAATTGACGTTAAAAAACCTTCTAAAGATACCGTACCCTTCCATCCATATATTGTCATTAAAGATGCTTTTGCATTATTAATGTTTACTATTATTTTTGCATTTTTTGTATTTTATTCACCAAATGTTTTAGGACACGCAGATAATTATATTGAAGCAAACCCAATGGTAACACCAGCCCATATTGTTCCTGAATGGTATCTACTACCTTTTTATGCAATCTTGAGGTCAGTTCCAGATAAATTAATGGGCGTAATAGCAATGTTATCAGCAATTTTAATCTTAGCAGCACTGCCGTGGTTGGATACTTCAAAAATTAGGTCAGCTGTATTTAGACCTCTTTACAAACAGTTTTACTGGATATTGGTAGTCGATGTATTAATCCTTGGTTATGTAGGTGCAATGCCAGCAGAAGGTTTGTATCTATTAATTGCTAGAGTTGCCACGGCTTACTATTTTATACATTTTTTAATAATTTTACCGTTATTGGGATTTAAAGAAAAAACCATACCTTTACCTTTAAGTATTACAGAGCCAGTACTTGGAGGATTCCCAATGGCTTCAGCTGTTAAAAAAAAAGAAAGCTTGAATTAATTTAGTGAAAAATACTTTTAAAATAACATATTTAATAATTTTTTTCTTAGTAGGGACTCTCCAGGTTAATGCAGCAGAAAAAATTGATCTCTTAAAAACAGATTGGACTTTTAAAGGATTATTTGGAAAATTTGATAGAGGTTCACTGCAAAGAGGATATCAGGTATACACTGAAGTTTGTGCATCATGTCACTCAATGAAATATGTTAGTTATAGAAATTTATTTGAGCCAGGAGGACCAGAGTTCACAGAAGATCAAGTAAAAGCTATAGCAGCAGGTTTTGAAGTTACTGATGGACCAAATAGCGATGGTGAAATGTTTGTTAGACCTGCAAAGTTATCAGATAAGTTTGTTAAGCCTTTTGCAAATGTTAAAGCAGCACAAGCAGCAAATGGAGGGGCTTATCCACCTGATATGTCAGTATTAGCAAAAGCAAGAACTGGTGGTGTAGACTATATTTACTCAGTGCTTCTAGGTTATGAAGATCCGCCTAGTGGAGTAATTCTTGATGATGGAGTTTATTATAATAAATATATGTACGGAAATAAAATTAAGATGTCAGAACCACTATCAGATGGTTTAGTCGAGTACAGCGATGGAACAATTACATCAAAAGAACAAATGGCTAAAGATGTAACAACATTTTTAATGTGGACTGCAGAACCTCATTTAGAAGCTAGACATAAAATGGGCTTCAAAGCGATTTTGTATTTGATAATTTTAACTATATTAGTTTATTTTAGTATGAAGAAAATTTGGTCACGTATTGAATCTGAAGTTTAATATATCGCCATCTTTCACAATATAATCTTTACCTTCAAGCCTCATCTTACCATTGGTCTTTGAATTTACCCATCCACTATTAGCGATGAAATCTTCATAAGCAATTGTTTCAGCTCTTATAAAGCCTTTTTCAAAATCAGTATGTATTTCTCCAGCTGCTTTTGGTGCAGTACAGTTTTTTTGGATTGTCCATGCTCTAGTTTCCTCTGGACCTGATGTAAAATAAGTATCTAGTTCTAAAACATTATAGCCTTTTTGAATTAGCATATTTAAACCAGTTCTTTTTAATCCAATCATTTCCATATAATTTTGTTTTTCTTCATTTTCTAACTGATTAATTTGATTTTCAATATCAGCTGAAACTATTAAGGTGTTTCTCTCTTCAAATTTTGTAATGAAAGCCTTTGTATATTGATTGCCATTTTGAACACTTGCTTCATCAACATTACAGACAAAGATTTTAGGTTTTAAAGATAGTAAGCCACTTTGGTTAAGGAGTTTTTTTTCAAATTGGTCGTATAGGATTTGGATATCTTTAGAATTATTTATACAATCTGAGGCAACTTCTAATATCTTTAACTGCTCTTCATCTACATTTTTTTTATTATTTTTTTCTAATCTTTTTTGAATTGATTCAAGATCTGCTAACATCATTTCAGTTTCAATAATCTCTAAATCTCTTACAGGGTCCACTGTAGGGTTTACATTTTGAATATCATCTGAATCAAAGCATCTTATCATATGTATTACTGCATCAACCTCTCTAATATGAGATAGAAATTTATTCCCCAAACCTTCACCTTTAGAGGCACCCTCTACAAGCCCTGCAATATCTACAAATTCAATTGTAGTATTTATTTTTTTTTTTGATTGAGATATTTCTACTAATTTATCTAGCCTTTCATCTGGAACGGGGACAACACCAACATTTGGTTCAATAGTACAAAAAGGAAAGTTAGCAGCTTGTGCCTTGCTAGAATTTGTTAGTGCATTAAATAATGTCGATTTACCGACGTTAGGCAACCCAACAATTCCACACTTAAAACTCATTATTTATTATTTACTGTACTTGCAAATAAATCTAATTTTTTATCAATTAATATAGGCATTGAATTAATAATATTATTTGTGATTTTTTCTAGCTGTAACATTTCATCCTCATCAAAATCTTTTAACACATGGTCTGAAACTTCAGCTTTGGTTTTAGGTCTTCCTATTCCAATTCTTACTCTTGAGTAGTCTTTTCCTATGAATTTATCTATAGACTCAATTCCATTATGCCCCGCACTAGATCCTGCAAATTTTGCTTTTACTTTTCCAAACTCAATATCAAGATCGTCGTGAAATACTATGACATCTTCAGCATCAATTTTAAAGTATTCGATTAATTCCCTTATGCAAATTCCAGAGTTGTTCATAAAAGTCAGGGGTTTTATTGCATAAACTTTTTTATCTTCAATATTTCCAGTAGTTAAGAGTCCTTTAAATTTTGGTTTCTGTTTGGATAAGCCAAATTTTTGATTAAGAGCATCAATCAGCTTAAAGCCAATATTGTGTCTATTATTTTCGCTATTGGGTGTGGGGTTTCCTAAACCTACAAATAGAAGCATAATTTTTTTAGATCGTATCTAGGAATTTTCACTATAATAAATTTATTATTTTTTTTCTTCAGGAGCTTTTTTTTCTTCGCCTTCTTTTTTATCTCCATCAGCTGCTGGAGCTGCATCTTTACCATCTGCTGCTGCTTCATCTGTTGCTTCTGCTTCAGCTGGTTTTTCTGGCTCTTTCATAACAGTAGGAGCGGCCAAAGTTGCAATTACAAAGTCACGTCCAATAATTGTTGGTGTAACACCTTCTTCTAGTTTAATTGAAGATATTTTAAAACTTTCTCCAATTTCAATTCCATCTAGGTTAATTACAATTGCTTCAGGAATTTTTTCACTTGGGCATTTTAATTCAATTTTTCTTCTAACTATATTCAGCACACCACCCCTTTTTAAACCTGGAGAAGTTTCATGATTAATGAATTGTACAGGGACTTCTATTCTAATTTTTACACCGGAAACAACTCTAAGAAAGTCAATATGAGTTGGCTCGTCAGAGACCACGTTATATGTGATCTCTCTTGGTAAAACATTTTGAGGCTTACCATCTAAGTTAAGAGTTATAATATTTGATAAAAAATTTTCTTTTGCAATTAGGGTTTTAAGAGTTTTTTTTAAAACAGTAACTTTTTGATTTTGCTCTGTTCCACCATAAACTATACCCGGAATATTACCAGCTAGTCTTAGAGATCTAACGTCTCCCTTCGATTTAGTATTTCTAGTATTTGCTTCAAGTGAATTCATAAAAGAAAGCTTTCTAGCGCAAGTTTCTTAATAACTCAAGATAATTATTTAAATAAATCAGATACTGAAGTTGAATTGGAAATTCTTTTAATTGCTTCCCCCATAAGGGTTGAAATAGGTAAAACTTCTATATTTTTAGCTTTCTTTATTTTGTCTTGATTGTCAATTGTGTCAGTTATTACTAATTTTTTTATAACAGATTTTTTAATTTTATCTATAGCTTCACCACTCAGAACACCATGAGTTATGTAAACATAAACTTCTTTTGCCCCTCTATCTTTTAAGGCTTGAGCAGCATTAACTATGGTTCCACCAGAATCGATTATATCATCGACTATAATACAAGTTTTGTCTTTAACATCCCCTATAACATTCATGACTTTTGATTGACCTGGTTTAGGTCTTCTTTTATCAACGATAGCAAGCTCAACATCTAAAATTTTACCAAGAGCCCTTGCTCTTTCAGTGCCACCAACATCTGGAGCAACACAAATTATATTTTTACTTTTAATGTTTTTTTTAGCGTGTCTTGCAAAAATTGGAGTAGCAAACAAGTTATCTACAGGAATGTCAAAGAAACCTTGAATTTGTCCCGCATGCAAGTCAACAGTAACAACTCGGTCAGCACCTGCTTTAGTAATTAGATTAGAAACAAGTTTTGCAGATATAGAAGTTCTAGGTACCACTTTTCGGTCTTGTCTAGCATAGCCAAAATAAGGAATAACAGCAGTGATATTTTTAGCTGAAGATCTCTTTAACGCGTCAATACACAAAAGTAATTCCATTAAATTATCATTTGCAGGAGAGGAGATTGATTGAATTATAAAAATACTATTGCCTCTAATATTTTCATTAATTTCTATATAGATTTCCCCATCAGAAAAATTTTTAATGCTAGAGTTTACAAGCTTAGTTTTTAAATATTTTGCAATATTTTTACTTAAGGGTTTATTACTATTTCCAGTTAATAATTTCATGAGATAATGTTAATTAATCACAATTATTGAAATATTTCTACCATAATCATTCTCATTGTGGCTAATAGATCTTCTTGCACTGAAGAAATTATTTTTGATATTAAATGTATCCTTATTGATAATATCAATTTTCTTAATATTTAAGCTATTTAATTGAAAGTGAATATATTTATTTAAGCTAAAGTAGTTTTTATCCTTATTTTTTTTGAAAAAAATTATATTTTTTTTATCTTTTTTAATAAATTTTTTTATAAAATACTCTTTAACCTCATAATTATTACTCGAAATACAAGGGCCTATAGCTGCAGTAATATTTCTTGAGGAGCAACCTTTTTTAATCATAAATTTAACAACTTTTTTTACAATATCTTTATAGGAACCCTTCCATCCCGCATGAATAGCAGCTATCATTTTTTTTTTATCATCATAAATTAATATTGGCGCACAATCAGCTGTTAAAATAGCTATTGGTATATTTTTCCTATCAGTGACTAGGGCATCACCTTCAAATTTCTTATTAAGTTTTGAATGTATGCCTATATAGTGAAACTTATTGCTATGAACTTGGTTTAATAAGATTATTTTTTTGTTTTTAATCTTGATTTTATTACTTACGATTTCAAGATTTTTTAGTATATTTTTTTTATTATCAGAGGAGTTCGGTCCACAGTTCAAACTTTTAAATATACCAGTAGATTTTCCACCCAATTTATTAAAAAAAGCATGCTCTATGCTTTTAAATTTAGACAATTTTTTTGATTTAATCAGTTTAAAACCCTAGTTTAAATTTATTTTTATGATTTGTTATAAACATTACTTTAAATAAATGACCCATCTGACTTTCATCAATTAATCTTTTAATTCTAAAATAAATATCAGCTTTTTTATTAAATGGCATGTTTTTAGATAATATTTCAGCCCTATTCAGTATGCCAAGTTTTGTTAAGAATTTTTTTTGGGTGGTGGATAGAGAAGAGCAACCCCCTATTTTTTTTATAATCTTATTAATTAAACTAAAGCTTAAATTATAAGTTATATCTGAATTTCTAAAACCTTTTAGAACGTCGCAGTATTTATGTTTAGAAACTGCCTGAAGAGTGTTTTTCATTTCTTTTTCAAGGTATGCATAATCTATTATTAAAATTCCACCATTATTAAGTTTAATATTCTTAATTATAGTTTGTAAGTATTTTGTAGCGAGTGGAGAATACTCAACAAACATTTGTTTATAGGAAATTTTAAATTTTATTTCTTTTTCAAATTTTTGCATATCAAATGGAATGTCTAAATATTCTAACTTTTTATCATTGACAAAGTTTACATGCCTTTCGTACCATTTTTTTTCTTTTTTTAAGAACTGTTTAATGGGTAAAGCATCAAAGAATTCATTAGCAATAAAAATACATGGGCAATTATTCAACTCATTTAAATTATGTAACCATTTAACTTTTGTATCTTTAATATTAGTTTTTTGTACTTGTTGAAGTAATTCACTTTTCTCTAATATATTAATTTTACAAGAACTCTTAAATTGAGGAAATTTATTGAATGTATTGGCCAATACATTCATCATTTCACCGTTACCAGCCCCTAACTCAATCAAATTAAATTGCTTAGGACAACCCAGCCTTTCCCAAAATGAAATTACCCAGATGGCAATCATTTCAGAAAATAATACGGATATGTTAGGTGCTGTTATGAAGTCACCATCCTTACCAAATGGATTTTTTTTCATGTAGTAGCCATATTTTTTATTATATAGAGATTCCTCTATAAATTTATCTAAGGTAAATAAATTATTACTTTTATTTTTCATTATTTTTTAAATAAAATAAGAATGTGCCAGTTATTAAAAAAAGAACACTTATTAACTGACCTAGTGTTAAGTTTAAAATTAAATAACCTATTTGAGGGTCAGGAGATCTAAAAAATTCTGCAAAAAATCTAAATAAAGAATAAAAAATTAAAAATAAAGCTGATATTTTTCCTGGAATTTTTAAATAATTTTTCTTAAAGAAATACCAAAGCAAAAAAAATAAAATAATCCCTTCAAAAAAAGCTTCATATAATTGTGAGGGGTGTCTTTTAACTTTATCTATTAATACAAATTGTACAGACCAGGGCAGATCAGTTGCTCTTCCAATAAGCTCTGAATTTATAAAATTAGCAATTCTGCCAAAAAAAATTCCAATTGGCGCTGATAGTGCCACCAAATCTAGGAATATAAATTGATTAACCCCATGTTTCCTTGAAAATAATTGAGAGGCAACAATAACTCCAATTAACCCACCGTGAAAAGACATGCCTCCATTCCATACCATTAGAATTTCAACAGGGTTTTCTAAATAATATTTTAGATTATAAAATAATGCATATCCAATTCTTCCACCTAAAATTATTCCTATAATTAGATACGTAATAAAGTCATCAAATAGACTTAGTATGTGTTGGTCACTAATTAATTTTTTTTTACAATATGTCCATCCCAATATAATTCCGACAATATAAGCTAACGAATACCATCTAATTTCCAACGATAAAACTTGAAAAGCTACTGGGTCAAAATTATTAATAAACATTTTTAAAAAATTGCATATAAAGTATATTAATTTTATAAATGAATATATGACAAAATCAAAATTTGTAATTAATAAATTAGCAAAATTATTTGAACAAGGACTGATTTCTTATAAAGATTTAAGTTCTGAAATAATAAATGTTTTGAAATCAAAAAGAGATGAGATAGTTTTTAAAATGAAATTAACAAGCAAAGAAGAAACCGATATTTTGATTAAAAGAGTTGAAAATCTTGAAAAAAAAATAGAAAAAATAGAAAAAAATAAATTAAGAAAGAGAACTACAAAGGTAAAAAAATTTTAACTCTTAAACCATCTAGTGGAGATTTTTCTAATACAATATTCCCTCCATGTGATTTTATAATATCTGATGTAATGGATAACCCAAGGCCAACACTAGATTTTGAATTTCCTCTACTTTTATCAAGTTTATAAAATGGCTTGAATACATTTTGGTATTCATTCTCAGGAATGCCGATACCATCATCGTCAATAGTAATTATTATATTATTATTCTTTTTGGATAGATCAATGTTTATTTTATCCGCATATTTAATTGAGTTATTAATTAGGTTGTTTAAGGATCTTTGAATTAAACTTTTTTTACCATTCATATAAACTCTAGGAATTAGCTCTTTCGAAATTTCATTTTTATCATATTTATTGATTGTACTCTCTATTAATTCTGAAATATCAAACATTTCATTTTTTTCTAAATACGATAAACTCGTAAATTGCAGGTACTCATTAAGCATTTTTTCCATTTCATCTATATCCAAAGACATTTTTTTAGATAGTACCTCATCTTTAATAAAAGATAGCTGAAGTTTTAGCCTTGTTAACGGTGTTCTTAGATCGTGACTTATGCCTGATAACATTTCAGACCTTTGATTGAGATGTCTCATTATCCTTTTTCTCATTTTATCAAATTCTAAACCTGCCTGTCGTATTTCCAATGCGCCAGAAGGCGTAAATTCATCAATATTTTCACCTCTACCAAATTTTTCAGCGGCTTTGGCAAGATTAACAATTGGTCTTGTTTGATTTTTTAAAAATATTATTGCAATAGATATCATTAATAATGCAGGTAGGGTTATCCATAGCGCAAACATTCTTGCAGAAGTACTTGCAACCCTATCCTTGGGAATAAAAAACTCAAAATAACCATCATTATGTTTTATATTTATATGAAGTAGGTCTTTATAGGCCGTGGTATCAAACCAATAATTTCCAATACCAATATTTGATTTTAATTCTCTCCTTAAAGTCCTGTCAATTGGACTAAACCATCTATCTTTTAATTGCTTATTAAATAATTTGTCATTCTTGTATTCAACATTGAGATCTAAATAAATTGAAAAAAGGCTAGATAAATCATTATTATTATACTTACCATTATCATAGGCTGTAATAAAAGTTTTCATTTCGCCGACAAGTGCACGAGTCATACCTTTGTTTGTTTTAATCCAAAGACTATCAAAAAAAACGATTGTTATAATTAGTTGCAAGACAATAATGGGTACTGCTACAATTAGTAAGGCTCTATAAAATAACCTTCGTGGTAATAAATTTTTTATAAATTTACTCAATCCATAAGACATAGCCTGCACCCCTTAAAGTTTGTAAATATTTTGGATTTTTTGGATCAGTTTCAATTTTCTTTCTTAATCTGGTAATTATAACATCTATAGATCGTTCTTTATCTAGATCAATCAGTTTTCCAATACCTTCTCTTGAAAATGTTTTACCTGGATTATTAATCATTTTTTCTAAAATAATTTTTTCAGTATTATTTAATTTGAATTCACTTTTATTTTTAATAACCAAAAGTTTATTTAGGTCAATTTTAATATTATCAAACTCAATAATTCTTTTTTGAATATTTTTTTTAGTTTTATCAAGAATATTTTTTATTCTTAATATAAGTTCTTTTGGCTCAAAAGGTTTGGGTAAATAATCATCAGCCCCCATCTCCAAACCTCCAACTCTATCTTTTGCCCCACCTTTTGCAGTTAAAAGAATTATGGGTGTATCGATTTTAGATTTATTATCTTTAATAAATTCTAAACCACTTTTTCCAGTCATCATTATATCTAGAACAATTAAATCAAATTTAATAATTAAAACTTTTTCTTCAGCATTTTCTGCACTATTTGAAGTGGTTACTAAAAAATTATTTTCATTAAGATATTGTCTGACTAAAGATCTAATTCCATCATCATCATCTACAACTAAAATATGGGCTATAAAATCATTCATTAATTATTTTGTTTAAAACATTGTCAAAGTTAAGAACTTGATCTGAACTTGAATTTAAAAGAGCATTATAAATTCTTTTTTTTTGTGAAGAAAATATCTCATCAAAAATTTTTTTACCTTTTTCATTTAAAAAAATATGTTTAACTCTTGTGTCTTGTTGATCTTTTTCAAAAAAAATAGTTTCAAGCCTAATCAAGTCTTTTAAAACTCTGTTTAAACTTTGCTTGGTAACTTTTAGTTTTTTAAGCAGTTCTGAAATTGTAATTCCTTTGTACATTGATATTAGGTGCAATACTTTATGATGCGCTATCCCAATTGAGTATTTATTGAGTGTTTTCTTAGCATCTGTAAAAGACTCTCTGTAGCTTATAAATAGCTTTTCAATAAATTGCTTTAACTGCGTATCTTTTAAATATAAAAGTTCTTTCATTATGGGTAAGTTATATTGACATATTATAGATACAAAGATAATTTTAGAAAAAATTTAAATTATTTCACACATGATACCCTACGACAAAAGATCTGGTAAAATCTGGTATAATAACGAGCTCGTTGATTGGGCTGAAGCTAAAATTCATATTTTAAACCATGGACTGCATTATGCAAGTTGCGTTTTTGAGGGTGAAAGAGTTTATGATGGTTCTATATTTAAGTTAGAAGAGCACACTTCAAGACTTTTCTACTCAGCTAAAAGAATGGGTATTACAATTCCATACTCAGAAGGAGAAATAAATAATGCATGTAATGAAATTATTTCTGTTCAAAATATAAAAGATGGATATGTAAGACCAATGGCCTGGAGAGGCAGTGAAATGATGGCGATCTCTGCACAACAAGCAAAAATTCATGTTGCTGTAGCAACTTGGGATTGGGGTTCATATTTCGACCCAAAATTAAAAATTAAGGGTATTAGATTAAATATTTCAAATTGGAGAAAGCCACCGCCAACTACAATACCGTGGGATACAAAAGCATCGGGTCTTTATATGATTAATACTCTGTCAAAACATGAGGCTGAACAACAGGGATATACTGATTCTTTAATGTTAGACTATGAAGGAAATGTTGCAGAAGCAACTGGAGCAAATATTTTTTTTAAAACTGAAAGTGGAGAAATCCACACTCCAATTCCGGACTCTTTTTTAGACGGCATAACAAGAAGAACTGTAATTGAAATTGCAAAATCTAAGAGTATTAAAATTCATGAAAGAAAAATTAAACCTGAGGAGCTTTCAAGTTTTGTTGGTTGTTTTTTAACTGGATCAGCCGCGGAAGTAACACCGGTTTCATGCATTGCCAATAATCAATTTAAAGTTTGTGAAACTATAATTGATTTAAATGAAAGTTATCAAGCTTTAGTGAGAAAAAAATAGATTATTTATTTTTTACTATCTTCAGACATTGCATGGTCAATGCCTTTTCTTAAATACTCATAACCAGTATATAAAGTTAAAAATGCTGAAAGCCAAAGTAGAATTATACCAATAGTTTGAGCGTTATAATCTTGAAAGTTTAGAATTTTGTTTCCAGTTTCACCAGTAAGCAAAAGCGCTATAGCAACCATTTGTAAAAAAGTTTTTAATTTTGCCAAATTAGTTACAGGTAGTTTTATTTGTCCTCTAGCTAAAAACTCTCTTAAACCTGAAATCAGTATTTCTCTTGTAAGTATTATAATTGCAGCAATAACTTCGTAATGTTTAATTGTTCCACTCATAACAAGCAATATAAGTGCAGTAGCAACTATAATTTTGTCAGCTATCGGGTCAAGTAATTCACCCAACTTAGACTCTTCCCCCATCATTCTTGCTAACATCCCATCCAAAAAATCAGTAAATGAAGCAATTACAAATAATACGCATGCAGTTAAGTCGCCGTAAAAACCTGGTAAATAAAATGCTAAAACAAAAAAAGGGACAATTATTATTCTACCAATTGTTAATATATTAGGAATTTTTTTAAGCATAATTATTCGTGAAAGAAGTTATATATCTTTTTTGCAACTTTTTCTTCAACACCTTCAACTGATTTAATCTCATCAAAACTTGCAGATTCTACTGATCTAGCAGAGCCAAAATGGTTCAATAGTGCTCTTTTTCTAATAGATCCAATACCATCAATTTGATCTAGAAGGGATTTTGTAATCCCTTTTGCTCTTTTTGCCCTATGAGAGGTGATGGCAAATCTATGTGCTTCATCACGTAGTCTCTGCATAAAGAAGAGGGTGGGGTCATTCTTATCAAATTTAAATGATTTCCCTTTATAGAAAAAAGTTTCATCACCACTATTTCTCAGTTTACCCTTAGCAATAGCAATCATGGGAAGGTCGTGTAAACCAAATTCATCTAATACTTTTTTGGCGGATGAATATTGACCTTTCCCACCATCAATTAATATCAAATCAGGGAGAGTTAAATAATTTCCTTTTTCTAACATCGCTCTTTTAAATCTTCTTGTAAGAACTTCTTTTAACATTGCAAAATCATCTTGTTCAGCACCCTTTGTCTTAATATCGAATTTTCTATATCTTTTTTTAACAAACCCTTCATTTCCAAAAGTAATCATAGCGCCCACACTATTGGTTCCTGAGATATGGCTATTATCATAAACCTCAACCAAGTTTAGGCCATTTTTAAGATCAAATTTTTTAGCCACACCATCAAATAAATTTTTATTATTATTTGTCTCATAAATTTTTCTATTAAGTGACTCTTTGGCATTTTTTTCTGCCATAGCAATAACTTTAGCTTTAGTTCCTTTTTTTGCTATATTAATAGAAATTGTACTACTTTCTTTTTTGCTTAAAGTTTCTTCAATTAATTTCTTGCCTTCAATTTCTGTATTAATAATTATTAATTTAGGAACATTTTTATTTTCGTAAAACTGCATCAAAAAGGAAGACATTATTTCAGATACGTTTTGGTCAGGATCATGTTTTGGAAAATAAGCTTGGTTGCCCCAATTTTGTTTGGACCTGTAAAAAAATACCTGAATACAGGTTTTGCCAGATTCTTTATAGGCAGCAATTACATCAGCATCAACTAGATTGGCTTCATTAATTCTTTGTGACGATTGAATTATATTTAAGGATTTAATTCTATCTCTAAAAATAGAAGCTCTTTCAAAATCCAGCTTTTCGCTGGCTTCCTCCATTTGTTTGGATAGATTTTTTTGTATATCTCTTGATTTACCCGATACAAACTGAATTGCTTGATCTACTGATTTTTTATAATCTTCTTTATCAATATAATCGACACAAGGACCAGAGCATCTTTTTATCTGATAAAGAATGCAGGGTCTTTTTCTATTTTTGAAGGTGCTATCATCACAAACTCGAATTTGAAATATTTTTTGAAGCATCTTAATGGTCCAATTTGCAGTTCCTGCTGAAGCAAAGGGTCCAAAGTAAAATCCTTCTTTATCTTTTTTCCCCCTATGTTTTGTAACTTGTGCCCATTGGTCTTTATTACTGATGAAAACAAAGGGAAAAGATTTGTCATCTTTAAGCAATATATTGAATTTAGGTTTATGTTTTTTGATTAAATTAGCTTCTAAAAGAAGTGCTTCACTTTCATTGGCAGTAGTCGTTATCTCTAATTTAAAAGTTTGAGAGAGCATCCTTGCTGTTCTGATGATATGATTTTTTTCAGCTACATAGCTTTTTAATCTATTAGGCAGGTTTTTTGCTTTACCCACATACAAAATCACATCTTTATGATCAAGCATTCGATAAACTCCAGGACTTTTAGGAATTAATGGGAGCTCTTTTCTAATTACGTCTTTGCCTAATTCAGAGCTTTTCATGACTTCTTTTTTTGGTAATTTGGATACCAACAGAGGCACATTCTTTTATAATTTCTAATTTTTCAATTTGAAGCATAATTTTTCCAATTCTTTTATCTTTAAACAATACATCAAAAACATCTTCAGCAAGTGTTTCTAAAAAATTATAATGTTTCTTTTTTGCAAGTTTTGTAATTAATTTTACAACCTGACCATAATTAACAATTGATTTTATATCTTTGTCATTTGTTGGTTTTCTATCTTCATAATCAATCTCTAAACTAAATTTTACTTTCTGGGTTTTTTCTTTTTCAAAATCATAATAACCAAGCTTTAAATCTAGAGTTAATTCTTTAATAAGAATTTTTTTTTCGTAATTAAATAAACTTTTATTTTTATCTATTTTGACAATATTTAAATTATTTTTTTTCATTCTTTTCCAATTACATCTGGTGTTTGCCAGTTTAAACTTTGTCCGCTATCTATTGCTATTACTTGACCTGTAATTGAACTGTTTTTGATAAAAAAGTCAACAGTAGAACATATATCCTTTATATTTACCTGTTGCTTCAAAGGGGTTGCTAAGTACTGCTTTTTAAAATGCATGGCAGTTTGTCTTTTATTTTTAATAGTTGGTCCAGGTGCAATTCCATTAACTCTTATGTTTGGAGCTAATTCCATAGCACTAGTTTTTGTTAGTGTGTAAAGCCCTGTTTTACTTAAAGTGTAAGAAAAGAAAAAGGGAGTTAACTTAAAAACTCTTTGATCTATTATATTTATAACATTGTTGTTTTTACCCTTAACATTTTTTGAAAATTCTTTTGTAAGATATGCGGGTGCTTTTAAATTTACATCAATATGTTGGTTCCAACTTTTAGAAGAAAAATTTTTAAGACTATCATTTTCAAATAATGAAGCATTATTAACTAAACAATCAAAGTATTTTAATTTTAACTTTGAGAATTTTATAATTTTTTTTAAATCTTGTTCTTTTGCAAGGTCACCTTTTACCAAGTAAACTTTTGTTTTATTTTTTGACAATTCCTTTTGTAATTTTTCAGCTTCAGGTTTAGACTTATTGTAATGAATAACCATTTCAACTCCTGGACCTGAGAGTTTCTTTGCAATAGCAGCACCCATTCTAGTTGCGGCTCCAGTGATAATTATTTTGTTTGCTTCCATTTTTTCTTACCTTTTTGTGCTCTTGTACCAGGTAAGCCCATTGTTGATCTACCTTTTGGATATGTTCTATTTTCTTGGTTATAGTGTTTTATTTTTGGGTTTAAAACAATTTCTAACTCTGATGCTTCTAAATTTCTTATTTCATCTCTAATTTTACCAGCTTCTTCAAATTCAAGGTTTGTGGCTGCATCTTTCATTCTTTTGTTGAGCATCTTTAAGTGTTTCTTTAAATTTCCACCAATATTGTCTCCAGTACCTACTTTTAAATAATCCTTATCATAAACGTTCTGCAACACATCGCTGATTTCTTTCTTAATAGAAACAGCATCAATATTATGCTTTTTATTATAGGCAACTTGAATTGCTCTTCTTCTATCCGTTTCTTGAATTGCTTTTTTTATACTTTTAGTTTCTTTATCTGCATAAAGAATAACTCTTCCTTCTAAGTTTCTTGCAGCCCTTCCAATAGTTTGAACTAAAGAAGTTTCAGATCTTAAAAATCCTTCTTTATCAGCATCTAAAATTCCAACTAATGCACACTCTGGAATATCTAGTCCTTCTCTTAAAAGGTTAATTCCCACTAAGACATCAAAAACACCAAGCCTTAAATCCCTCATGATTTCAATTCTCTCTAGTGTGTCGATATCGGAGTGCAAATATCTAACTCTAATACCATTTTCATGAAAATATTCTGTTAAATCCTCAGCCATTTTCTTGGTCAATGTAGTAACCAAAACTCTAAAATTTTTATCTATTGTTTTTTTGCACTCATGCATCAAGTCATCAACTTGATTTTTGGCAGGTTTTATTTCAACTGGTGGATCAATTAGACCAGTAGGCCTTATTATTTGTTCAACAAATTTACCCTTAACTTGTTCTAATTCCCAAGGACCAGGCGTTGCTGATACAAAAACTGTTTGGGTTCTCATTGCATCCCATTCTTCAAATTTAAGAGGTCTATTGTCCATGCAAGAAGGTAATCTAAAACCATATTCGGCAAGATTACTTTTTCTAGATCTATCTCCTTTGTACATACCATTTAACTGAGGAACTGTTACGTGGCATTCATCTACAAAAATAAGAGTGTTGTCAGGAAAGTATTCAAATAGAGTGGGAGGTGGTTCTCCTGGTTTTCTTCCAGATAAAAAACGAGAATAGTTTTCAATACCAGCACAAGACCCTGTTGCTTCTATCATTTCTAAATCAAACTTAACTCTTTCTTCTAATCTTTGTGCTTCAAGTAATTTATTTTGTTCTTTAAATTTTTTTAAAGTTACTTCTAATTCTCTTTTAATTTTAATAATTGCTTGTTCGATAGTTGGTTTGGGCGTGATGTAATGACTATTAGCATAAACTTTTATTACATCTAAATCTTGTATTAGATCTCCTGTTAAAGGATCAAATTCTTCTATTTTTTCTAGTTTGTCGCCAAATAAACTTAATCTCCATGCTCTATCTTCAAAGTGTGAGGGAAATATTTCAAGATATTCTCCTCGAGCTCTAAAAGTTCCTCTATAAAAACTCTGATCATTTCTTTTGTATTGTAAATTTACTAAAGTTTTTATTAGTTGCTCTCTGCTGTATTCATAATCTTTCTTTAAACTCAACGTCATCTTGCTGTACGCCTCAACAGAACCTAGACCATAGATACAAGAAACACTTGCAACAATAATTACGTCATCTCTCTCTAATAGTGATCTAGTAGCTGAGTGACGCATACGATCAATTTGTTCATTAATAGATGCTTCTTTTTCAATATAAGTGTCAGACCTTGGTACATAAGCTTCTGGTGTATAATAATCATAATAAGATACAAAATACTCAACAGCATTGTCAGGAAAAAAAGATTTCATCTCTCCATAAAGCTGTGCAGCTAATGTTTTGTTAGGAGCAAGTATTAGAGCTGGTCTATTAGTTTTTTCAATTACTTGGGCCATTGTAAAAGTTTTTCCAGAACCTGTTACACCAAGCAAAACTTGGTTTAATTCTTCTTTATTTGCACCCTTAACTAATTGTTTTATTGCTTCTGGCTGATCACCGGCAGGTTTAAAATCTGTAACAAGTTTAAACTTTTTTCCACCTTCTAGTTTCTGGTGAATTTCAGGATTTTTGCTCTGTATATCTGTAATTAAATCTTGATAAGTATTTTGCATTATCTATAAAACTATTAGAATAAAAATATATTTCAATGAGCATTATATCAGACAGTCTAAAAAAGATTAAACCATCGCCAACTATTGCTGTAACTCAAAAAGCAAGAGAGTTAAAAGCTGCTGGAAAAGATGTAATAGGTCTTGGGGCAGGAGAGCCTGACTTTGATACTCCAGATAATATCAAACAAGCGGCTATAAAAGCCATTAATGACGGTGATACTAAATATACAGCCGTTGATGGAACTGCTGCCTTAAAAGATGCCATTGTTAAAAAATTTAAAAGAGAAAACAATTTAGACTATACAACTGATCAAATCACAGTTGGTGCTGGTGGAAAACATGTAATTTATAATGCCATGATGGCAACCCTAAATGAAGGAGATGAGGTCATAGTTCCCGCTCCTTATTGGGTTTCTTATCCTGACATGGTTTTATTAGCTGGTGGAACTCCAATTATTTTAGAGTGTGATGAAAAACAAGGATTTAAAATTAATCCAGCTGAATTAGAAAAATCTATAACACCAAAAACAAAGTGGATAATATTAAATTCACCATCAAATCCAACTGGTGCTTGTTATACTGAAAGTAATATTAAAGAAATTGCAAATGTTTTAGCAAAACATTCTCACGTGCATATTTTAAGTGATGATATTTATGAGCACGTAACATACGAAGGATTTAAATTTTTTACCATTGCCCAAATTGATAGTTTGAAAGAAAGAGTTCTTACAATGAATGGTGTAAGTAAAGCTTACTCAATGACTGGCTGGAGAATAGGGTATGCGGCTGGTCCTAAAGAAATTATTAAAGCAATTGCTAAAATACAATCGCAATCAACAACAAATCCATCTTCAATTAGTCAAGCAGCGGCAGTAGAAGCTTTAAATGGAACTCAAGATTTTATAAAAGAGAGAGCAATTTCATTTCAAGAAAGAAGAAACTTTGTTGTTAAAGCATTAAATGAAATAGATGGAATTGAATGTTTAAATCCAGATGGAGCATTTTATGTTTTTCCAAGCTGCAAAGGGTTAATTGGAAAAAAAGATACAAACGGAAAAGAACTTAAGACAGATACTGATTTTGTTCAGTCTTTATTGGAAAATAGTGGTGTAGCAGTTGTTCAAGGTTCTGCATTTGGTTTGGAAGGTTTCTTTAGAATATCTTATGCAACTTCTATGGAAAATCTTAAAAAAGCTTTAGAAAAAATATCTTCTTTTTGTAAAAGTCTTAACTAGGTTTTTGCTTTCCCCACATCTCAAAATATTTACCTTTTTCTAGCAATAAACTCTCATGCGTCCCTTGTTCAATAATAGCACCCTGATCAAGAACAATAATATTATCAGCATTTGCAGCTGTAGATAGTCGGTGAGCAATTATTAAAGTTGTTTTACCTTTAGAGACATTTTCTAGATTTTTTTGAATTTCTTTTTCTGTACTAGTATCTAATGCAGATGTCGCTTCATCAAAGAAAAATATTTTAGGATTTTTTAGAATAGTTCTTGCAATAGCAACTCTCTGTTTCTCTCCACCAGATAATTTCAACCCTCTTTCTCCTACAATTGTTTCATAACCATCTGGTAAAATTGTTATAAAATCATGTATATCTGCATTTTGTGCAGCACTAATAACCTCCTCTTTAGTAGCACCAGTATTACCGTAAGCTATATTATAATAAATTGTGTCATTAAATAAGACAGTGTCTTGTGGGACTACACCAATAATTTTTCTTAAAGAGTTTTGAGAAATTTTATTTACATTTGTATTGTTAATAAAAATATTTCCCTCTTTTGGATCATAAAACTTGAATAACAGTCTACTTATTGTTGATTTACCAGCACCAGTTGGCCCTACAATGGCTACTTTTTTTCCATTAGGAACAATAAATGAAATATTTTTAATGATAGTTCTTCTTATGTCGTAATCAAAACTAACGTTTTCAAATCTAATTTCTGCATCGTTACTTTGGGGTATATCCTCAAGATCATCATTTGTTGTTGGGGCAACTTCTAATAAGCTAAACATGTTTTCCATATCAGTCAGTGCTTGCCTAATTTCTCTATAAACAGAACCTAACCAATTCAATGGCTGATATAATTGGAGCATGTAGGCATTAATTACAACAAACCCACCAATATTAATCTCTCCACTTTTGATCCCATAAACTGACATCACCAACATAATAGTAATACCCACCATTATGATAAATGTTTGGGCTATGTTTAATAGTGAAAGAGAATGTCTACTTTGATTTGCTGCTAACTCATATTCTTCTAATGATTGATCAAGCCTATTAGCTTCAAAGGCCTCATTGTTAAAATATTTAACTGTCTCAAAGTTCAATAAACTATCAATCATCTTAGTGCTGACATCGTTATCAGCTTGGTTCATTCTTTTTCTAAATACATTTCTCCATTCAGTAATCTTAAAAGTTAAAAAAGAATAAAGGCCAATAGTTACAAGTGTTACAACAGCATACCATGGGCCATATAAATAAAATAAAATCCCAGAAACTAAGAACACTTCAAAGAAAGTAGGAGCAATATTAAACAAGACATATCTTAGAAGAAAATCTATTCCTTTAGTTCCTCTGTCTATATATTTTGCTAGTGCACCTGTTTGTCTGTTTAAATGAAATTGTAAGGATAGATTGTGAAGATGTTGGAACATTGTCAAAGATATTTGTCTAATAGAATGTTGGGAAACTTTTGAAAATAAGGCGTCTCTAATTTCAACAAATGTGAAAGCAATTACTCTTGTAACACCATAGCCAATTACTAAAGCTATTGGTACCAGCATAAATAAATTAATGCCTGAACTTAATTCTGTCAGAGAGTTTACCGCACTACCCAATACTAAAGGGGTGCTAACACTTGCTATTTTTGCTAAAACTAAAGCAACAACTGCAAAACTAACTCGTATCCTTAAATCTTTTCTTTTTTTAGGCCACAAATAAGGAAGCAACAGTTTAAAAGTCTTAATGTATTTACCCTTTTTCACAATCTAGATATAACTGATTAGTAATAATTTGTTACAAGCAAATTAGACCTTATAATGAATTAAAAAAAGATATTTTAACTAAATAAACAATAAGGAAATATAAATGTTAAGTGTATATTTGGCAGGTGAAATTCACAGTAATTGGAGAGAAGAAATTATTCAACTTTGTGAAAAAGAGAAATTAGATGTTAAATTTACATCTCCCGTCACCGATCATGAGGCATCTGACAATTGTGGTGTAGAAATTCTAGGAGATGAAGAAAAAAATTTTTGGAAAGATAGAAAAGGCGCTAATATCAATTCAATTCGAACTAAGAAATCTATTCAAGATTGTGATGTAATTATTGTTAAGTTTGGAGAAAAATTTAAGCAATGGAATGCAGCCTTTGATGCTGGTTATGCCATAGCACTTAATAAATCTATGATTGTTATTCATAACGATGATCATCAACATGCTCTTAAAGAAGTGGATGGCTCTGCTGCTGCTGTTGCGTCAGATCAAAAACAAGCTTTTCGAATATTGAAATATATATTGGAAGGTTCCTTAAAGTAATGAAAAAAGCTTTGTTATTTGGCTCATCCGGCTTAGTTGGAGGGCATCTTCTTAATCAATTAATTAAAGATATTAATTACTCTAAAATAAAATTATTTGTTCGTTCAGTTCCTGAAATTAGTGATCCAAAAGTAGAGATTATTAAGACTGATTTTAGTCATTTACAAAATCACAAAGAAGATATCAAAGGAGATGATTGTTTCGTTTGTATTGGTACAACAAAAAAAAATTCACCTGATAAAGATGAATATAAAAGAGTTGAACTTGATATTCCTAAAGAAATTGCAAAAATTGCAAAATCAAATTTGGTTAATTCATTTATTTTTGTCTCTGCATTATATGCAAACCCCAAGAGCTCAGGAGAATACATAAGATTTAAAGGACAAGTTGAAGAAGAGTTAAAAGAAATTAATTTTCCAAAACTTGCAATAATGCGACCTTCTTTTTTAATAGGTAATAGAAAAGAAAAGAGAGCAAGTGAAACAATAGGTATTTTTGTATTTAAGTTACTTTCTCCATTACTTTTAGGTCCTTTAAAGAAAATGAAACCCATTCATTCAGAAACTGTTGCAAGAGCAATGATAGCTGTTATTAAAAATGATATTCAGCAAACTATTTTTGAGTCTAACGAGATATCAGAAATAAGTAGTTAGTATTTTTAAACTAACCCAAGTCTAATTACTGAGTTCCCAGCATCTACAATACTATCTTTTGCAGGTTTAAATTTTATACCCAATAAATCTTCAGAATATGAAGTATCAGTCTGCATTAAAATGCCAAGATCAGGCAACATAATCTTTACAGAAGAATCTAAGTAACTGATCAATTTAACCATAAAATTTGGCATTTCTTTTTTTGGAAGTTTTTTTGCATACTTTGGAAATGCTTCAGCCATAATTTTAGAAACTTCGAGCATTTTTTTTACTTCTGAACCAATAATTAAACGTCTTCCATTAACCTTGGGATTTTTTATAGATAAAACATGGGCTTTTGCTACATCTTTTACATCAGAAATTAATATTCCAAAATTTGGCGCCATAGGATATTTTCCTTTAAGGAAAAGTTCAACATAGCTAGTTGAGGTATTTGTTTTTTTATCTAAAGCATCACCAAAAACTCCTCCTGGATTAATTACAGTTAATTTGTCTTTTAACCCTTTGCTTTCCATTAATTCCCATGCAGCTTGTTCAGCTTTTGTCTTTGATGTAGTGTAGTCATTTGATCCACTCCAATCAGTATCTGACCAATCACTTTCCCCAAAATTATATGGGTTTGTTCTGTTAGGTTTTTTAAACATAGCGGCTATTGATGAAGTAAGAATTATTTTTTCAACATTAGCTTCTATACCGGCATTTAAAACTCTTAACGTTCCACCTTTAGCAGCTGGAACTAAAGCCTCTCTATTTCTTGAACTTTTCATAGGGTAGGGAGAAGCAGTATGTATAATATATTTACAATCTTTAGCAGCCTCAACCCAACCATCATCTTTTAATAAGTCCAATTCAACAAATGACAATTTATCTGTTGAAACATATTCGCTTAGAGTTTTCTTTGTTTTATCTAATGAGTTTTGGCTTCTAACAGTTCCTAAAACTTCATATCCAGAATTTAATAATTCAATTGCTATATGTTTTGCAATCCAGCCGCTTATTCCAGTTAATAATACTTTATTTGTCATTTTGCTGTTCCTTTTTAATTAAATTTTTGTTTTGATACATATGGACATAAATAATTTTTTATCAACTAATTATAATCTTACTAGTCACTTCAAAGTTACTTAAATCATGACTGGTCATTTTTTGTTATTAGTTTACAAAATAGATGTGGAAAAAATTAATCAAAAACAATCATGTCCTTTTTCAAACGTTATGGAATTATTAGGAGGAAAATGGAAAATTTTTATTATTGCAAGAATCTATGAAAATAAGAAAATAAGATTTAATGAGCTTAAAAAAATAGTAACTAATATCAGCTCCCAAGTTTTGGCAAGAAAACTTGATGAAATGAGAAAAGATGATTTGGTTGTTAAAATTATTAATAAATCTCAAAACGTAGAATATAAATTAAGTGAATTCGGAAATTCAGCAATACCAATAATATCTGCTTTAAAAAAATGGAGCTTGGGTAGAAAAAAAGAAATTTCTAAAATAGTAAATATTTAAGTTAGTGAGATAAGAATTTTTCAGCTTCAAGTGCAGCCATGCAACCCATTCCAGCAGCTGTAACAGCTTGTCTGAATGTTTTGTCTTTAACATCACCTGCAGCATAAACACCGGGGATATTAGTTTCTGTTAAATCTGGTTTAGTTAATAAATAACCTTCTTTATCCATATCTAATTGATCTTTAAAAAGAGCCGTTGCTGGATCATGACCAATTGCAATAAATAAACCATCTATTTTCATTTCTTCAATTTTATTTGTTTTAAGATTTTTAACTTTAATCGCTGTAACATTTTTAGGTTCGCTATCCCCAATAACCTCTTCAACAGCACTATCCCAAATTATTTCAATTTTTTTATTTGCCATTAATTTTTTTTGAAGTAATTTTTCTGCTCTTAAAGTATCTCGTCTATGAATTAATTTTACCTTCGATGCAAATTTTGTAAGAAACATTGCCTCTTCTACAGCTGCATTTCCACCACCAACAACTGCCACAACTTTTTCTTTAAAGAAAAAACCATCACATGTTGCACACGCTGAAACACCAAAGCCTCTATATGCTTGTTCAGATTCTATATTTAACCATCTTGCCTGAGCACCTGTTGAAATAATTATACTATCTGCAGTATATTTTTGTCCACTATCTCCAATAGCTTCAAAAGGTGTAGATTTTAAATTTACGGACCCGATATGATCTTCAATCATTTCTGTACCAACTGCTTTTGCTTGGTCTCGCATTTGATCCATTAACCATGGACCTTGAATTACATCTGAAAAACCCGGGTAATTTTCCACGTCTGTTGTTGTAGTTAATTGTCCACCTGGTTCAGAGCCGTATACTAAAACAGGGCTTAGCATTGCTCGGGCAGCATACACAGCTGCTGTATAGCCAGCTGGACCTGACCCTATTATTAACACTTTTGTGTGTTTAATTGGATTTTCACTCATGCAGAAGTTATATAAGGATAAATGACAAAATTAAAAGGGTTATTATTAACAGAGGGCATGCACGGCATGATTAGCCAAGTTGAAGGATTAGCTAAGGCTTTAGATTTAGATTTTATACACGAGAAGATTGAAATTAATAATTTTTGGAAATTATTTCCACCCAAAGTAACACCTGTGCAAGATTTTGTTTTTAAAAATAAAATTGATAGCCAGTTTGATGTTGTTATTTCTTGTGGAAGAAAAAGTGTAATACCATCAATATATTTAAAGAAAAAATTTAAAAATAAAATCATAAATATTCACATTCAAGAACCTAAAGTGTTTTTAGATAATTTTGATTTTGTAGTTGCACCCGAACACGATGGTTTAAAGGGAAATAACGTACTAACAAGTAAAGGTGCGGTTCATTATTTAACTAATGATGAGTTGGACCAGAATGAAAATTATTTAAAATCTAGAATTAACAGTCAAAAGAAAATTGTTACCTTAATATTAGGAGGACCAACTAGATATTATGATTATAACAATCAAGTCATAGAGGGCATTTTTTCAAAGATTGAACAAAATTTTATAAAAAATAATTATCAAGTAATTATTATTCCCTCAATGAGAACTCCTCAGAATATAATTGAAAAAGCTAAGAATTATTTTGATAAAGATCAAATCATAATCCCTAATGTTGATAAAAAAGCTTATCTTTCTTCATTAAAAATTTCAGATCATATTATTGTTACTTGCGATTCTACTTCAATGATTTCAGAAGCTGCAATTACTGGAAAGCCAATTTATGTAGCTCAAATGCCAGCAATTAAAAATAATCAGAGATTTAAAAGCTTTTTTAATTTATTCGAGTCTTTAAATATAATAAAAGAATTAAATAATTCTATTGAAAATTGGACTTATACAAAACTAAACGAAACTAATAAAATAGCGAACCAAATAAAAGAAAAAATAAAACAGCATGACTTTTCTTAATTCAATTTTAAATAACTCTAAAGAACACAATGATCCTTTTAAACATTGGGAGTTAAATAAACCATTATCAAATGATGCTATTAATGAAATCATAAGTGCTGACATACCTGATCTAAATCAACTTGATTTAGAATATGATGGAACAAGAGCTATTGATGGGGGTGCACCAGAATTTAGAGAAGGGATAACAAGTGGTGGTAAAGCAATAAAATTTAGATGTTTTATTACAAAAGAAAATAGCAAGAAGTTTCCAGCATTAACAAAATTAATCAATGAACTTCAATTAAAAGAAACATGCTCCAAGATTTCAAGTCTTATAAATAGAGATCTGTCTAATTCTTATGTAAGAGTAGAAGTAATTTGTGATAGAAAAGGATTTTGGCTTAAACCACATTGTGATATTAAAGAAAAACTAGTCTCGTGCCTGTTATTTGTTAATGAATTTAATGAATCTGAGACACTAGGTACTGATTTTTACAATGAAAAGTTAGAAAAAGTTAAAACTGTTCCATATAAAAATAACTATGGTTACTTCTTTACTAGTGGGCCAAATACTTGGCATGGGATGGAAAAGAAGGAGATCGTCAAAGAAAGACGTTGTTTACAAGTTAATTACGTCTCTTTTCCTACGGATTGGAAAGTTAAGTAGTATTAAATTTATAGAGACTTGTATCTATAACCACCGATAGGGCGTACACTTAGTTTTTTTAGATATTGCCAGATAATTTTACACTTCATTAATTAGGCAACAATTTTTTAGAAAACAACTTTATTAGAAGAGTGCATCATTCATGCTTTTTTGCGTGGGTTATGTATTGGATTTATTATGATTATAAAAGATATAGCTAAACAAGGAATTCGAGAAATAGGTAACATTTTACCTTTAAAAAAAAATAATATTATTCCAATAAAAATTAGTAAGACTATAGAAATAGTCGTAGTCCCTAATTTGGGTGAGTTAAATTCACATCAAGATAATGTTGGAATCATCATAGAAGAAAAAAATGTTCTAAGGATTTTATCTAAACGATATAAAAATGTTTTAATTACTGAAATTAATTCAGAAGAAGATCTTGAAGCGTTAGTTAAAAGAAAGCCTGATTTAGTATTCTCTGGTGTTAAGTATTTCTTTTTTAATAATAGGAAAATATGGCTAAATGATTATTTAGAGATGTTTGAAATTCCATATATCGCCTCAAGTAAAGCAGCTCTTGATAATGAAAGTGATAAAAATAGAGCAAAAAAAATTATGCAAAAAAATAATATTAGAACTGCAGATTTTTTTATAACAAACCCTGGTGAATACTTAAAAGAATCATCAATACCAATAAAATTTCCCCTTTTTATAAAACCAGTAACTGGTGGAGATAGCAGGGGTGTGGATAAAAATTCAATTGTATTTAATTTTGAAGATTTTACCTCAAAAGTATTAGACATTAAAATAAAGCAAAACTCACCTTCTTTAGTCGAAACATATTTAGCAGGAAAAGAATATAGTGTTGGTATTTTTGAAGATAGTATTGACGAAACTTTAAGAGCTATGCCAATAGAAATTATCGTAAAAGAAAATGTAGACGGTCATTGCATTCTTGATTTTGATGTAAAAAAAAATGACGAAGAGAGCGTAATTCTTGTTTCAGATGTTGCGGTCTTTGACAAACTTTCAAAACTTGCAAAAGATTCGTTTAAAGCTTTAGGTGGAAAATCTTTAGGTAGAATAGATATTAAAATGGATCACTTAGGTGTTCCTCATTTTATAGAAGCAAATTTAATGCCAGGTCTTCGAAAAGGCTATTTCTATAGATCATGCGTACTAAACCTTGATATGAGTTACGAAGATATGATTTTTAGTATTGCAAATACTGGCTTGTCTTCACATTAAATATCTTGAAGCGCTGTAACAGTAATCTCTTTTGTTTTTAAAGATCTAATCCCCATCAAGCAAGCTTGAGCAGTAGACATGTTTGTACAATAAGGAACTTTGTTACCTAGTGTTGCCCTTCTTAAAGCCATTGCATCATGAAGACGGTGCTCACTATTTCCACCACCCGTATTAATAACTAAAGCAATTTTTTTAGAAT